>NZ_BADL01000030.1 GCF_000333615.1 Ideonella sp. B508-1
CAATGCTCCCTCCACCCATACGCAACGCACCTCGACACCACGGTGACAAGCATGGGCGCACACAATCTTCGGTCCGATCTCCACAATGCCGCGAGCACCATAACCGGCCCCTTCATCAACGTCATCGTGAACCCAGTGAGCCAGCCACGACGACTGACCGACGACCACCTCACCAATAT
>NZ_BADL01000029.1 GCF_000333615.1 Ideonella sp. B508-1
GCCACCCATGACGTGCGCGTGCCAACCGGGCCGGCTTCTATCGGCAGGTGGATGACGGGCGCGAGTACATCGTGCTGCCGGAGACCTTCAAGCGCGACGTGTGCACCGGGTTCGATTCGTCGACCGCGGCCAAGGTGTTGGCAGAGGCGGGCTGGCTGCGCCCCGGCGGCAATGGCCGAAACACCCGCACGGAGCGCCTGCCTGGCATGGGCGACAAGACCCGCTGCTACGTGTTCACCAAGGCCATGTGGGAGGACACGAGCCATGACAACTGAAAAACGAGCGGTTCCAGCGGTTCCCGCGGTTCCAGCCAATGTTCATGCGGGTTTGCGCGGGAACCGCAGTTCTGAAGCACTGGTTCCAGTGGTTCCCAATGGGGTGGGTCAGGCCGAAGGTTTGGGAACCGCTGGAACCAAGGCGAAAAGGTGTGTGGTTCCAGAAAAAGTGAGCATTCATGCGGGTGGAACCGCGGGAACCGCTGGAACCAGCGAAAAGAAGAAGACCGGCGGAAAGGCGCACAAGCGTGATGCCACCAACGCCCAGCGGCAGCGGCGCCACCGGCAGCGGCAGGCACAGCTGATCAAGGGCCTGAAGGAGCAGCTGGCCGCAGCCAACGGAAGGGGCTTCGTGGACTCCATGACCATGCAGCAGGCGATGAAGCGCATGGACACCGCCGCGCTGCGGAGCGAGCAGGAGCTACTGGATCTGAAGGCCGGTCTGGACGAACTGCTTGACCAGGTGGCAGCCATCGGCCGGGCCCTGGATGCATCCATCGGGATGCTGTCTCCGGCAGGGAGAAACACGGTTCTTCGGGCCCTTGAGGCCACGCAGCTGGCGAAGCTGCGGCAGCGTGCGGCGCAGAGCCAGGCCGAGCGGCAGGCCAAGCGTCAGGCCGAGCAGGCTCGCGCCGATGCGAAGCACCGCGGGGCGGAGTGGGTGGGGGACACCCTCTTCATCGGCACAGGTGCAGGAAGGTGACGCTGGTCACCGCCATCGACATCCCAAAGGCACCCTCAGTTTGAGGGGGCCTTCCAGTTTGGTAGGGCCTGCGGCCTGGCCGCCGGTCCTTCCCAAAGCGCCCCAGTCGGGGCATTCAACAACCCAGGAGTGATTCCGTGAGCACGATCGACTTTTCCGCATGTTCGAGGAGGCCGATCCGGGCTGGCTCTCGATCCTGAAGTCGCACTACGGCGCCATCGCCCTGGGCGAGTACGCGGCGATGAGCGCCGAGGCCCGCATGACCCGCTTCGGCCGCGCGCCGGGCATGCGCAACATGGCCACCTTCGGGATGAGGACGAGAACCGCCCGC
>NZ_BADL01000028.1 GCF_000333615.1 Ideonella sp. B508-1
CTGCTTAGCTTTCCCGGCCTGGTAGCTCAGTTGGTAGAGCAGCGGATTGAAAATCCGCGTGTCGGTGGTTCGATTCCGCCCCAGGCCACCAGAATTCATTCCGCCAAGGTTCGCGGAAGTCCAAAAGCCCAAGTTAATCAACAACTTGGGCTTTTTTTATGGTCCGCTGAGGTTCGGCACGGTCCGGGGAGGTCCGGCGCAAAGTTGGAGTAACTATCGGAGTAACCGCACAATCGGGTTACTCCGACGAAAAAGTTACTCCATGGCGCGAAATCTCATCTCGGGCGACGCGGCCCTGAAAGCCATCAAGCCAGGGGACCCACGCAAGCGAATCAGCGACGGGGACGGGCTTTACCTCCTCCTGTTCGTGAAGGGCGGCTCCCACGGCTGGCGCCTCTCCTACACCGTCCAAGGCCGCCGCAAGCTGCTCAGTCTTGGCACCTACCCGGCAACCGGCTTGGCGCTGGCCAGGAAGAAGGCCGAGGAGGCCAGAAGGCTGGTCAGCGAGGGGATCGACCCCAGCGATGCCCGCAAGGCCGACAAGCAGGCCCAGCGTCAGGCGCTGGAGCTGGAGGCCCTGGTGGCCGCCGGAAAGCCCCTGCCTGGCTCCTTCGAGGCGGTGGCCCGGGGCTGGTTCGAGGTGCGCTCGCCGGAGTGGTCCCAGAGCTACAGCAGCAAGCTGCTCACCCGGCTCGAGAAGGACATCTTTCCCTTCATTGGCCGGCGCCCCATCGGCGAGGTGACGCCGCCTGAGCTGTTGGAGGTGCTGCGCAAGATCGAAGCCCGGGGCGTGATCGAGACGGCCCATAGGGCCCTGGAAAGCTGTTCGCAGATCTTCCGCTTTGCCATCGCCCACGGGCAGGCCCAGAGTGACCCCGGCCGCGACCTGAAGGGCCTGCTGCGCAAGCCGATGGTCAAGCACTTCCCGGCCATCACCAAGCCGGACCGCCTGGCCGAGCTGCTGAAGGCATCGCACGGCTACCGCGGGACCCCGGTGGTGCGCACGGCGCTTCTTCTCGCCCCCATGCTGCTGCTGCGGCCCGGGGAGCTGCGGCACGCCAGGTGGGTGGACCTGAGGCTTGATGAAGCCATCTGGGAGGTGCCCGCGCAGCAGATGAAGCGTCGCAAGGAAGGCAAGATCAACGGCCAGCCGCACGTGGTGCCGCTGGCCACCCAGGCCGTGAAGGCATTCCGCGACCTGCAGCCCCTCACAGGCCATGGCGAGTTCGTCTTCATGGGCGAGCGCCACCACGACCGCCCCATGAGCGAGAACACCGTGAACGCCGCGTTGCGTGCCATGGGCTTTGATGCGGACGAGGTGTCGGGCCACGGTTTCCGGGCCACGGCGCGCACGATGCTGGCCGAGCGCCTGGGCTTCGAGGACCGTGTGATCGAGGCCCAACTGGCCCACAGCGTGGCGGACTCGCTGGGGCGGGCCTACAACCGGACCGAGTACCTCGAGCAGCGCGCGCAGATGATGCAGGCGTGGGCGGACTACCTGGATGAGCTTCGCGGTGGTGGTGCAGCGAAGGGGGCGGCACATGGATGACAGCGAAGAAACCAGAGCAAAGAGGATGCGTTTTCTGGCGTTCATGGAAAGGCTGAGGGCAGTGAGAAGAGAGTTCCCGAACTCCTCTCTCATCCACGAGCTTCAGATCATTCGAAGCGAGAAGGTGAGGAGAACTACTCCCTCTGATGGTGATGGGTTCGATCCGATCCAGAAGCCGGGTCCGCGGCCATCTTCTCGGGCAAAGAAAGATGGTTTGGGTGAAGGGACTCCAGATCGGACTGCACACGACACGTCGACCAGTGAGTCAGTTCCTCATGAACCTGGCAAGCGATGGACGGATGAGCAGCGGCGGCAGCTGCTTTTGGAGGTCGAGTCCCATCCAGATTTTGGCAAGTACCGCCGCAAGAAGAGGGCAATCACCGATGCCGCAAAGAGACTGGGTTGCAGCGAGAGCCTGGTCCGGCAGCAACTGGCAATGGCCCGGGAGGCCAGGAAGAAGAGCGGAGCGGATGGGTGATCGTCTTCTGTTAGACAGGGCTGTGTACACCAGCCCTGACTCTGTCTAACACCCTTTCCCGTTGCACCAACAAGGCAGCGCGGGCTCCAATGACTACCGAACCGCAGCGAACCATTCCGGACCGCAGCGAACTTGGTTTCAGTACATGGAGCGAGCCTTGTCTCAGCAAACTGCACCCCATTCCGCCGGCACCTGCGCCGCCGCCAGCGCGCAGCGAGATGCAGGCTTGCAACGCCTGGACGGGACCTCTTCTGTCACCCAGGTTCAGCTCCGCCCGGGGCTGCTGCGTCGCAGTGAAGTCCAGCAAGTCATCGGTCTCAAGTCCAAGAGCACCCTCTACGAGATGATGAAGGACGGCCGATTCCCCCGGCCGGTGAAGCTGTCTGAGCGAGCCGTGGCCTGGCGGTCTGAGGATGTCGCGGCCTGGATCGGCTCGCGCACCATCGTCGGTGGGAACTGAGCCATGCGCCTGGGCTTCAACTGCTCTCACTGCGGCTCACGGGCCAACAACCTGTCTCTGATCCGGAAGTCCCCCACGGTCTGGGAAGGCGTGTACCGGTGCAACGGCAATGGCTGCGGCCACCTCTTTGTGGTGGAGATCAGCGCGATTCGAGCCTTGCGTGCAGCCTCGGTGGCGCGGCGTGGGGTGAGCATCCCCCTGGCCAGGGACCTGCTGCTGGCGCATCGGGCGCGCCGGGATGAGATTGAACGGAAGGCCCGTGCGGAGAGGGCCAAGCAGTACCCGTGGAGGTCTCAATGAAGCCGGCATCTGTCCCCCGGCGAGAGATCTGCTGCCCGCACTGCGACGCACCGGCGACATCAAGCAAGCAGTTGCGCCTGTCGGACACGGCCATCGAGCTCACCTATGCCTGCAGCAATCCTGCTTGTGGCTTCCGGTTCATTGGGGTGGCCTGCGCCGTCCGCACGCTCAGCCTGCCGGCGGTCTTCCGCCCGGAGGGAGCCCTGCCACTGGATCCAGCGCTCACTCGCGATGAGCTGATCAAGGCGCTGCAGGACAGCTCCGTGGTGCGCACGGCAGTGCGCCCACCCCCATAGGCCACCGCGCTCCGCGGAAGCCTTCCTTCCCACCCCCAATACCTGATCACCTCGACACCGGCCCGCCCGGTGCCGATGGCGCCGCTCACCCTTTCGAGACCCGCACCATGCACTGCACTCGACATCGACAGCTTGTCCCCCCCTGCGGCCTGCCGCCTCACCTGGCGGTCGGCCCCCACCCGGCAGAGGTTGCGTTACGTAACTGCGTGGCGTACATTGCCCACCGTCCCTCCACATTGAGGGATGCGGGTTTGGCGACCTGCTACAGAGGGCGCGCAGCCGCGCCTTACCATGGGTGCGGCTTTTTTCTGGCTGTTCGCCAGAGCGTGCAAACACGCATGGGCTCCTTTGCGGGGGCCGAGCGTGGGGAGGCCTTCGGGCCTGCCGGTCCCTTCTGTCCGGTTCGCCAACCCTGCGTTTCGGCCCCCACCCGTTTGGCGACGGGTGGTGGTTGTGTGACCACACAGAAGGAGCCTGACATGGCTGGTTCGACCACGCGCGTCTGCGACGCCGCTTCCCCCCTTTCGGCCTCTGCGGCCATCCTCTGCCTTCACGGCGCAGCAGCTGCGCGCCAGCGGCTTCCGCGAGAGCACACCTCCTTTCATGGCGACGGCGGCGATCAGCCGCTGGCTGGCCCTGAGCTGACCGATGCCGAGGCTGTTGCGGCTGGTGGCCAGGCCGGCGCGGGCGCAGCCCAGGCCGCGCCAGAAGCGGCTGAGCAGCCCGAGCTGTCGCCTGCCACCCAGACCTTCATTGCCGCGGCTGTGCGTGCTGCGGAGGCCCAGGGCCAGCTCGCCGAGAAGGCTTTGGCGCCGGCCGCGATGCCGGCAGGGCAAGGGCAGCCGCCGCGGCGCAATGACCTGGTGGTGCTGGCCGAGAAGGTCGACGAGTGGGCCGAGCGCGCACGCTGCACGCTGCAGCTCATGTGGGCGGCTTGCCCTGACCACCGCGACGCGATGGTGCATCTGCAGGCCGATGAGCTGGAGATCGCCTTGACGGCCGTGGCACAAGACATGGGCCAGGCCTTGAAGGCAACGGCCGTGCTGTGCACCGAGGCGCCGCAGGCTTGGCGCGACGTGGCCGAGCAGGCCCATGGCGAGCTGCTGGCCGCCCGGGCCCTCGCTGTGACCACGGCGGCCGCTGCGGGCAGCTGCCGGCGTGACTTTGAGGTGCGGATCTGCGGTGGCGAACTGCAGAACGCGCTGTCTGGCTTGATCGATCGCATTGAAGGCGCCGGCGCACTGATGCAGCAGATGCAGCTGGCCCTGCTGACCGAGCATGAGGTGCCGACATGCCTGTGAAGAAGCCTGTGAGGTGGCTGCTGGCCCTGACCTACCGGGAGTCGCTGGCCCGGTACAGCCGCGAGGGCAACCTGCGCGGTGTGATCCACGTCTTCGACGGGGAGCCCGGCCGCAACGAGTTCTGGTTTGTGGAGTTCGTCGACCAGGCGGGCGGCTGGAGCTACGTGGGGCGCTCCGCACTGGAGGTGCTGCGCTACGGGGACAAGGTGGAGGAGTTCGCCCAGGCGGAGAACCAGATCCCTGAGGGCTGCCGGCTGGTCAATCTGTCACGGCGGTTCGTGGGTGTGCAATGAGCGCCGCCGCTCGCACACAAGGCGTCCCTGTCCTGGGGACACCGCAGCCGCTCCAGGAGGCAGACCTGCCGCGCTTCCCCTACGCCGACAGCGAAGTGATGAAGCGCCCGGGGATTGGCCGTGTGGCGAAAGTGGTTCACGCGTTCATGAGCCCGAGTGAGCGGCTGTCCGTGGGCTGCGTCGAATTCCTGGGGGAAGCGCCGCAATGGTTCTATGGGGACAAGGACAACGTGGCGCACCCGCTGCGCTTGAACCCCTTGGATCCGCATGTCGTGGCCGCGCTGGCCAGCATCCCCCGCGAAAAGCGCCTGGCCGCAGTGGTGGCCGCGGCGCAGCGAAAGGGCCGGCGATGAGCGCGGCCCAGGCCTTTGCGGATGCCATGCAGGCCCATGGCATCACGCCGCCCGACACGCTGCTGGCCGATGGCCAGATCCACCGCTTTCCCACCAACGGCCGAAGGAACGACACCGCGGGCGGCTATGTGCTGCACGTGGCCGAGGTGGCCGCCGGTGCCTTCTGGGACTGGAGATCCGGCGTGCATGTGACCTGGTGCGAGCGCGACCGGAAAGTGCTCTCCGATGCTGAGCGCCGGGCCCTGGACCGCCAGTTGGCAGCCATCCGTGTGCGCACCGGCAGGGAGAAGGCGGCAACCCAGCAACGCAACAGGGACCGCAACCGGGCCATGTGGAAGGGCTCGCAGCCGGTCGCCCACGGTGACCCCGTGGCGCGCTACCTGGCGGCGCGTGGGCTGGAGCTGGCCACCTTCCCGCTGGTGCTGCGGTGTCACCCCGCGCTGGACTACTGGGAGCTTGATGACAGCGGCAAGCCGCAGCTGCGCGGGAAGTTCCCGGCGATGCTGGCCGCAGTGCAGAAGGACCTGCCGGCGCAGAGCCTGGGGCCGCATGCCACGGGGGGCCTGGCCACGGTCGCGCTTCATCGCACCTACCTGCTGCCGGATGGTCGCAAGGCGGATGTGCCGAGCGTCAAGAAGCTCACCGGCACATCGAGTGACCTGAACGGGGCCGCCATCCGGCTGGCGCCCATCGAGCGCATCACCGCGGCGCAGGACCTGGGCGTGGCCGAGGGCATCGAGACCGCCCTGGCGGCCGAGGCTGGCTCCGGGGTGGCCTGCTGGGCTGCCGTCTCCGCCAACGGGATGACGGCACTGCGCTGGCCCGCGGCCGTGCAGCGCCTCTGGGTCTTTGCGGACAACGACCTGAACGGGCGTGGCCAGGCCGCAGCCGGCGAGCTGGCGCGGCGCGCCCAGGCCCGCGGGCTGGTGGTGCGAACGCTGATCCCGCCTCAACCCGGTACCGACTGGGCGGATGTCTGGAAGAACCGAACCTGAAAGCCAACAAGGGAACGCCATGACCGACACGAGCACCGCTCTGGCTGATGCGCCGGCGGAGACCAAGAGGAAGCCGAGGGCCAGGGGCCCAGGCAAGGTGGAGGAGAAGCAGGCCCAGCCCGCCAAGGCCCCGCCAGCGAAGCACTACGACGAAGAGGTGACCCGGCTGGCCGCGATGCGGCCCGAGGAGTTCGAGAAGGTGCGCCGGGTGGAAGCTGACGCCCTGGGCGTGCGGGTTGCCGAGCTGACCAAGAGCGTGGAGAAGGCTCGCAAGGCCACCCAGAAGCAGGAGAACGACCACGGCCAGGCCCTGGCGATGCTGAAGGGCGCCGTGCGGGTCGAATCGGACAAGCAGGTCATGCAGTACGGCACCGGGCAGTTCGAGGTGTCCGAGCGCGATGGCGTCTGGTTCATCTCCACCGACCCGGAGACGGGCTCCCGCCGGCGCATCTGGGTCTGCAGTTACCTGCAGATCGTGGCTCAGACCCGGGATGCCAATTCGGAGGCCTGGGGCGTGCTGCTGCGCTGGCGCGACCCGGCCGGCGTGCGCCATCAACTGGCCCTGCCGGCCCAGATGCTGCAGACCGATGGCGCCGACATGCGCCGCACCCTGGCCGACAAGGGGCTGCGCATTTCCCCAACCCAGCAGGCCCGCCTGCACCTGCAGACCTATCTGCAAGCCTGGAACCCCGGGCGCTTCGCTCGCTGCGTGAACCGCATGGGCTGGTTCGAGGACGTGTTCGTGCTGCCAGGGCTGGAGCTAGATGATCGTGAAGAGATCATCGTCTTCCAGGACGTGCAAGCGGTGGAGACGGGCTATTCCACCGAGGGCAGCGCGCAGGACTGGCGGGGCAGCGTTGCGCGCCTGGCGGCGGGCAACTCGCGGCTGGTGTTCTCGATCTCGGCCGCCTTCGCAGGGGCGCTGCTGGAGTTCGATGGTGGTGACTCGGGCGGCTTTCATCTGCGTGGCGCAAGCTCGACGGGCAAGTCCACGGCCCAGGTGGCTGCGGCCTCGGTGTGGGGCCACCCGGGCAAGTACAAGCGTTCCTGGCGCTTCACGGCCAATGGCCTGGAGGGCGTGGCCGCCATGCACAACGACGGCATCCTGATTCTGGATGAGCTGTCGGAGTGCTCGCCCAACGAAGTGGGCGAGGCGGTCTACATGCTGGGCAACGGCAAGGGCAAGGGGCGGGCTACCCGGGCCGGCTTGGCCAGACAGGCCCAGAGCTGGCGGCTGATCTTCCTGTCCAGCGGTGAAGAGAGCCTGTCCACCCTGATGGCTAAGGCTGGCAAGCGGACCAATGCGGGCCAGGAGATCCGCCTGGTGGAGATCGAGGCCGATGCAGGCGCTGGCATGGGCATGTTCGAGCAGCTCAACGGCGTGCCCACACCGGCTGCCTTTGCCCAGGCACTGCAGGCTGCTGCGGTGAAGCACCACGGCGCCGCCGGTATGCAGTGGGTCAGCCACCTGATGCAAACACGCTCAGGGCTGGGTGAGCGGGTGCGGGCTGGCGTGGCCAAGTTCGTGCAGGCCTGCGTGAAGGAAAAGGCCTCTGGCCAGGTGATGCGGGTTGCACGGCGCTTCGGCCTGGTGGCCGCCGCTGGCGAGCTGGCCACCGTCGCGGGCCTTACCGGCTGGGAGGCAGGCGACGCCAACCGGGCGGCAGCCACGTGCTTCCGCGTTTGGCTGGATGCCTTCGGGGGCCTTGGCAACCGCGAGGACCGGGCCCTGCTGTCGCAGGTGCGCAGCTACTTCGAGACCCACGGTGCCAGCCGGTTGAAGACCTCACG
>NZ_BADL01000027.1 GCF_000333615.1 Ideonella sp. B508-1
GAGCTCGGACCGGGGACCTCTAGAGTCTGCAGGAAGGCCTGCTGTCGGTGCACAACACCCTGGTGGGCCTGAACCTGCGCGACAAGGTTCGCATCGGCGCGGCCGGGCGCATCGTCAGCGCCTTCGACATCGCCCGGGCCATGGCCCTGGGCGCCGACTGGTGCAACTCGGCCCGTGGCTTCATGTTCGCCCTGGGTTGCATCCAGGCCCAGGCCTGCCACACCGGCCATTGCCCCACCGGCGTCACCACCCAGGACCCGGTGCGCCAGCAGGCCCTGGTGGTGCCGGACAAGGCCGAGCGGGTCTTCAACTTCCACCAGAACACCCTGCATGCGCTGCAGGAGCTGGTGCAGGCCGCCGGCCTGCGCCACCCGCGGGAGATCACCACCCGCCACATCGTGCGCCGCACGCCGGGCGACCGGGTGACCCTGCTGGCCAACTGCCTGCCCACGGTGCAGCCGGGCGAGTTGCTGGCGGCCGAGCGGGGCGAGCGGCCCTGGCCGCAGCCGGTCTACGAGCTCTACTGGCCGATGGCCCGCACGGACAGCTTCTCGCCGCGGGAGCCGATGCCGGCCTGAGCCCGTCCCCAGGGCGGGCGCCCCCCTCAGCCCTGGGGCGGCGCGGTGTCGATGAAGCTCTGCCGCGCCGCCAGCTTGTCGTGCAGGCGCTGCAGATTGGGGTGCGCGGCACGCCAGTCGATGGCCGGGAAGCGGAAATCCAGGTAGCTCAGGGCCACGCCCACCGCGATGTCGGCCAGCGTGAAGTGAGTCCCCGCTCCGGCGCAAAAGGTCTTCTCGGCAAGGCCCCGGCTCATGGCCTGCAGGGCGGAATGCACCCGCACCATCTGGCGGTCGATCCAGGCCTGGCTGCGCTCGCCCTCGGCCCGACCGGGCCAGGTCTGCTCCAGCCGGACGGCGACGCTGGCGTCCAGCAGGCCGTCGGCCAGCGCCTCCCAGGTGCGCACCTCGGCGCGTTCGCGCCCGGTGGCCGGAATCAGCTTGCCCACCGGCGAGAGCATGTCCACGTACTCGACGATCACCCGCGAGTCGAACACGGCCTCGCCGCCCTCCATCACCAGGCAAGGCACCTTGCCCAGCGGATTGGAGGCCAGGATGTCGTCGCGGGCCCAGACGTCTTCCAGCACGAACTGGCAGTCCAGCTTCTTTTCCGCCAGCACGACACGCACCTTGCGGACGTAGGGACTGGTGAGGGAGCCGATCAGTTTCATGCGTGCGGTCAAGGGGATGGTTGGCCTGCGATTCTAGCGAAGCCCCCCGCGCCCGCTGATCGCCCCCTCCAAGGGGTGTCCCCCTTAAAATGTGAGGTTTCGCGCGCATCCCGGCGCCGCGTTCAGCCTGAGCTCTTTGCCATGACGATCTCCACCCTGATGGCCCTCTCCCCCCTGGACGGCCGCTACGCCGCCAAGGTCACCGCCCTGCGCCCGCTGCTGTCCGAGTACGGGCTGATGCACCGCCGCGTGCAGGTCGAGATCGAATGGCTGATCGCCCTGTCGGATGCTGGCCTGGACGGCTTCGCGCCTTTGTCGGAAGCCGCCCGCGGCCTGCTGCGCAGCCTGATCGCCCGCTTCTCCGAGGCGGATGCGCGCGCCATCAAGGACATCGAGAAGACCACCAACCACGACGTGAAAGCGGTGGAGTACTGGCTCAAGTCCCGCGTCGAACATGACGCCGAGCTCAAGGCCGTGTGCGAGTTCATCCACTTCGCCTGCACCAGCGAAGACATCAACAACACCAG
>NZ_BADL01000026.1 GCF_000333615.1 Ideonella sp. B508-1
CCAGCACCCGCCGACCCTCGGCACCCTCCACGCCCCGCCACCCGGCCCACCGTCCACCGCGGTCACCGTGGGTGGCGACCCTTCCCTTTCAAGGAGCACCACCGCGCCCGCCCTGGGGTGTCGGGGCACCGGGGTGGGCGCCTGCGGGTCGCCGAGGGCGCGCAGTGGGTCGGGACGCGCGCGCCAGCGCGCCTCCTGAACTGACTGAGCGTGGGTGTTTGAGCGAAGCGCTTGAGCGCGCAGCGAGTTCCACGCCCGTCCCGCCCCGCGAGCACCCGAGGGCAGCCCAGGCCCGCCGGGCCTGGGCCGACCCGCCGAAGCCCCCCCGGTGCCCCGGCACCCCAGGGCCCGCCACCTCCTCCCCACCACAGCCCGACATGCCGCGCTAACCTCACGCCCCATGCCCTTCCCCGACATCCAGCGCCGCGACTTGCTGCACGGCGCCGCCGCCCTGGCCCTGGCCGGCCGTACCCTGCCCACCCACGCCCAGACGCCGCCCGCGGAAGGCCCGCCCGCCGACCACCCCAGCCGCCGCACCGGCCTGCAGGGCCAGACGGACAGCGCCCGGGCCCACGCCCACGCCTGGCGCGACCACCCCGAGGCCCTGCGCGACGCCGTCGTCGAGCGCGACCCCGAGGTGGAGGACCTGGTGGTCGTGGGCGCGGGCATCAGCGGTCTGGCCGGCGCCTGGCTCTACCGCCAGCACGCCGGACGGCCGGTGCGCATCCTGCTGCTGGACGCCCTGGACGACCTGGGCGGACACGCGCGGCGCAACGAATTCCTCTCCCGCTCGGGACGACGCCTGGTGGGCTACGGCGGCTCGCAGTCGCTCGATTCGCCCAGCCTGTTCTCGCCCGCCGTGCACCAGCTGCTGCGCGATGTCGGCATCGACCTCTCCCGCTTCCAGAGCGAGTTCTTCGACCAGGATTGGTCCCGTCGCCATGGCCTGCTGCGCCATGGCCGCCTCTTCACCGCCGACCAGTGGCCCGGCCTGCAAGGCGCCGACCGCCTGGTCTGCCCCGAGCCGGACGAGCCCGACGCCGCCTGGTTGGCCCGCACGCCGCTGTCGCCCGCGGCCCAGGCCACGCTGGCCGCCCTCTACGCGAGCGACACGCCCCGCAACCCGCTGCCGCATCTGCGCACCCCGAACGCCCGCCGCGCCGCCCTGGCCGGCATGACCTACGACCAGTTCCTGCGCCGGCACTGGGGCGCCGACGAGGAGGTGCTGCGCCTGCTGCGCGGCGAGACCCGCGCCTACTTCGGCGTGGGCACCGAAGCCACCACCGCGCTGGACGCCTGGGCCGGTGGCCTGCCCGGCTTCGCCGGCCTGGACCTGGGCGAGGGCCCGGACCGCCGCCAGTCCCCCAGCGGCCGCCAGCTGATGCTCAGCCAGGACCCGTACATCTTCCACTTCCCCGACGGCAACGCCGGCGTGGCCCGGGCCCTGGTGCGCGGCCTGATCCCCGGCAGCCTGCCCGGTCAGACGATGGACAGCCTGGCCGATGGCGTGCTGGACATGGCGGCCCTGGACCAGCCCGAGCAGCCGGTGCGGCTGCGCCTGCGCGCCACGGCCGTGGGCCTGCGCCACCTGGGCCCGCCGGACCAGGCCGAGCAGGTGGCCGTGCGCTATGTGGACGGCCAGGGCCGGCTGCGCGAGGTGCGGGCCCGCCAGGTGCTGCTGGCCTGCTGGCACCGCGTCATCGCGCGGCTGAGCGACGAGCTGCCCGCGGCCCAGCGGCGCGCGCTGGACGACCAGGTCAAGGTGCCGCTGCTCTACGCCAACGTGCTGCTGTCGAACTGGCGGGCCTTCGCCCGCGCCGGCCTGCACGGCTTCACGCCGGTCGGCGGCTTCTGGGACGAGGCCTCGCTGGACTTCGCGGTGCGCATGGGCAGCCTCGCCCCGCCGGAGCACCCGGACGAGCCCATCCTGCTGCACCTGGCCAAGGTCGTGGTGCCGGGCGATGGCAGGCCCGCGCGAACGCAGGCGGCCGAAGGACGGGCCCAGCTGCTGGGCTGGTCCTTCGAACACCTGGAGACGCAGATCCGCCAGACGCTGCAGAGCGCCCTGGGCGGCTTCGGCTTCGACCATGCCCGAGACATCGAGGCCATCACCGTCAACCGCTGGGCCCATGGCTATGCCTACGAGTACATGCGGCCCTGGGACCGGTACTGGCCCGACGGCCCGCTGCCCTGCGAGACGGCCCGCCGCGGCTGGGGCCGGGTGGCCATTGCCAATGCCGACGCGGGCGCCTACGCCTATGCCCACAGCGCCATCGACCAGGCCGCCCGCGCGGTGCAGGAGCTGCTGCCGCGCGCCCAGCTGCCCGCAGCCCATGTGGCCCCGGGGCCGGCCTGGCCATCCCCTGACGGCCGGAAGCCCTGAGCCCGAGGGCATGCCAAGATGGCACACCCCCATCCACCGCCCCCCGAGATGAGCCCCGCCGAACAATGCGTCCGCGACTTCTGGCAACGCATGGCCAGCAACGACTTCGCCAGCCTGGCCCCGCTGCTGGCCGAAGACTTCACGCTGGACTGGCCGCAGTCGCAGGAGCGCCTTCGCGGCGCGGCCAACTTCGTGCGCATGAACGCCGAGTACCCGGCCCACGGCCCCTGGCGCTTCACCCTGAACCGCCTGGTGGCCGGCGGCGGCGCCTCGGCCGATGAGGTGGTGACCGACGTCAGCATCACCGACGGTGTGCAACGGGCCCGGGCCCTCAGCTTCTTCACCGTGCAGGGCGGGCGCATCGCCCGCATGGTCGAGTTCTGGCCCGAGCCCTATGCCGCGCCGGCGAACCGGGCGCACCTGGTCGAACCGATCCCGGTCGAGCCGCTGGATGCCGGCGCGAACGGTGCCTGAGCCCATGGACCCGACCGAACTGCGCAGCGCGCAGGTGCTGGCCCAGCGCGGCGACGAAGCCATCGCCGCCTGGATGACCGCGGTGGTCGACGAAGCCCTGGCACCCCCACCCCAGCCGGACGGCACCGCATGAGCCTGGCCGAGTCCTTTCTCGCCACCTTCCATCGGAACCACGCGGGCCTCACCGCCCAGGTGTTCGACGCCCTGCCCTGGCAGGACAGCGGTGGCCGCCCCTGGCCCTCGTCCTACGACTGGCTGGTGAGCGCCTGCAACGACACCGCACTGCCGCCGGGCCCCGGCCTGGACCTGGCCTGTGGCGACGGGCCGCTGCTGGCGCGCCTGCGGGCCGATGCGGCGCCCGTGGCCCGGCCCTGGCTGGGCGTGGACCTGAGCCCCGACGAGCTGCGCGCGGCCCGGCAGCGGCTGGGAGCACAGGTCCCGCTGCTGCGGGCCCGCGCCCAGGCCCTGCCGCTGGGCGACGCCCATCTGGCCATCGTGGTGAGCCACCTGGCCCTGATGCTGATGGACGATGCGGACGCGGTCGTGGCCGAGCTGGCCCGTGTGCTGCGCCCGGGCGGCCTGCTGGCGGGCGTGGTGGGGGCGCGGGCCGAGCCCGGCCCGGCCTTCGCCGCCTATCTGGACCTGCTGGGCCAGCAGCCGCGCAGCGCGCACTGGCAGGCCCTGCGCTTTGGCGACCGGCGCTGGCACGACGAGGCCGGCCTGCAGGCCCTGCTGGCGCCGCACTTCGGGGACCACCTGACCTGCACGCGGCTCACGCGGGAGGAGCGCCTGCGTCCCGAAGCCCTGTGGCAATGGTGCCTGGGCATGTACGACCTGCACCTGCTGCCGCCCGAGTCCCTGCCCGGGCTGCAGGCCGAGTTCCTGCAGCGCTGCCGCCCGCTGGCCGATGCCGAGGGCACGGTGCTGCACCGCCAGGCCCTGCTGGCCTTCTCGGCCCGACGGCGCTGAGCCGGCGCCCGTTCAGTCGATGCGCTTGAGCCCCTCGCAGAAGCGTCGGGCATTGGCCACGTAGTGGTTGGCGCTGCGGGCCAGGCCGGCGATCTGCTCGGGCGTCAGGGCCCGCTTGACCACCGCCGGGCTGCCGACGATCAGCGAGCCGTCCGGGAATTCCTTGCCCTCGGTGACCAGGGCCCCGGCGCCGACCAGGCAGTTGGCCCCGATCTTGGCACCGTTGAGCACCACCGCGCCAATGCCGATCAGCGTGTTGTCCCCCACGGTGCAACCGTGCAGCATGGCCTGGTGGCCCACCGTCACGCCCGCGCCCAGAGTGAGCGGTTTGCCGGGGTCGGAATGCAGCACACAGGCTTCCTGCAGATTGGTCCGCGGGCCCACGCGGATGGGTTCCAGCTGGTCGCCGCGCAGGATGGCGCCGAACCAGACGCTGACCTCCTCGGCCAGCTCCACGTTGCCGATGACCTGGGCCGAATCGGCCACCCAGGCGCTGTCGTCGATCTGCGGCTGCTGCTCGCCCAGTGCGTACACGGCCATGTGCTTGTCTCCTGCGGAATGGAAAGAGGACTCAGGGGTGGCTGGCGGCGGGCGCCACCGGGGGAAGCGCGGCCTCCTGCGGCGCCGAGGCGCCCTCGGCGGCAGATGCGCCGGAGGCCGCCCCCGCCGCATCATCCACCCCGATCTGGGTCACGTAGCCGCCCTCGGCGTACTCGCTGTAGTACCACTCGCCGTTGACCTCCGCCACGCCCTCGGGCGGATCGAAGGTGTGGACCGGCACATTGCGCAGCACCTGGGACATGTAGCCCAGCCAGATGGGCAGCGAGGCGCCGCCGCCGCTCTCGTGACTGCCCAGGCTGCGCGGGTCGTCATAGCCCATCCACACCACCGCCACCACCGAGGGCTGGAAGCCGGCGAACCAGGCGTCCACCGCGTCGTTGGTGGTGCCGGTCTTGCCGTAGATGTCCGGGCGCTTGAGCGTGGCCTGGGCGCGTGCGGCCGTGCCGCTGCGGGTCACCTCGTTGAGCAGGCTGTCGATCACGAAGGCGTTGCGCGCCGGGATGATGCGCTGGGCCTCGGTCAGCGGCACCGGCGGCGGGGCCTGGTAAACCACCTTGCCCTGGGCGTCGGTGATGCGCTCAATCACCACCGGATCCACCTTGTAGCCGCCGTTGGCCAGCGCGGCGTAGGCGGTGGCCAGCTGCATCGGCGTGGTGCTGCCCGCCCCCAGCGCCAGGGTCAGGTTGCTGGGCTGGCGGTCCACGTCGAAGCCGAAGCGGCCGGTCCAATGGCGCGCCGTGTCCACCCCGATGAACTGCACCAGGCGGATGCTGACCAGGTTCTTGGACTTGGCCAGGGCCCGGCGCAGCGAGATCGGCCCGTCGTACTGGCCGTTGTCGTTCTGCGGGTTCCAGCCGTCAGGGCCCACCGGCCAGGGCGCGTCGTTGACCACCGTGGCCGGCTGCACGCCATGTTCCAGCGCGGCCGAGTACAGGAAGGGCTTGAAGCTGGAGCCCGGCTGGCGCCAGGCCTGGGTGGCGTGGTTGAACTGCTGGCGGGTGAAGTCGAAGCCCCCCACCAGGGCCCGCACGCGGCCGGTGGCCGGGTCCAGCGAGACGAAGGCCGACTGGGCCTGCGGCCACTGGGCGATGGCCCAGCCGCCCTTGTCGGCCTTGCTCACGCGGATCACCGAGCCGCGGCGCAGGGCCAGGTTGTCCGGCGCCTTGGGCGACAGGCCGCTCTTGGCCCAGCGCAGGCCCTCGCCTTCGAGGGTGACCTTCTCGCCGGTGGCGAGCACCGCCTCCACCTTGCTCGGACTGGCCTGCAGCACCAGGGCCACCCGCAGGTCCTCGTCGTCGCGCTGGTCCTTCAGGATCTGGGCGGCCTGGTCCTCGTCGTCGCTGGTGTCGTCGCCCAGATCCTCCTGGTCCTCCGGGCCGCGCCAGGCCTGGCGGCGCTCGTGGTCCAGCACGCCGCGGCGCAGCGCCGCCCAGGCGGCCTGCTGGTCGGCAGCCAGCAGCGAGGTGGTGACCTTGTAGCCCTCGCTGTAGGCCTGTTCGCCAAAGCGCTGGTAGACGATCTGGCGCGCCATCTCGGCCACGTGCTCGGCATGCACCGCCACCTGGCTCTCGGAGCGGATCACCAGTTTTTGGGCCTTGGCCTCGTCATATTGGGCCTGGGTGATGACGCCGGTGGCCAGCATGCGACCCAGCACCACGTGCTGGCGGGCCACGGCGCGCTCCAGGTTGGTGATGGGGTTGGCGTAGCCGGGGTTCTGCGGCAGGCCGGCCAGCATCGCGTCCTCGGCGATGCTGAGCTGGTCCAGCGGCTTGCCGAAGTACACCTGGGCCGCCGCGCCGAAGCCATAGGCCCGGTGCCCCAGGTAGATCTGGTTCATGTAGAGCTCAAGGATGTGGTCCTTGTCGAGCTGCTGCTCGATCTTCATGGCCAGCAGGGCCTCGCGGATCTTGCGGTCCAGCGTGCGCTTGGACGACAGAAAGAAGTTGCGCGCCACCTGCTGGGTGATGGTGGAGGCCCCTTGCCGCATGCCGCCGGGCGTGATGTTGGCCAGGAAGGCCCGGGCGATGCCGATCGGGTCCACTCCGCCGTGCTCGCGAAAGCGCGCATCCTCGACCGCGATCAGGGCGTCCTGCATCATCTTCGGGATGCGGTCGATGGGCAGGAAGACGCGGCGCTCGGAGCCGAACTGGGCGATCTCCACGCCGTCGCGGGTGAAGACCTGCAGCGGCTGGCGGGGCTGGTAATCGGTGACCTTGTCCAGGTCCGGCAGCATGGGGTAGAGCAGTGCGGCCCAGATGCCCAGCAGCAGCCCGGTCGCCAGGACCAGCCCCCCCAGGGCCACGCCGGCAAACAGCCAGGGGCGGCGGTGCATCAGGCCCAGCAGGGCGGAGACATCAGGCTTGCGCATCAGGTCGGAATCCATTCAGGACAGCCCGTGGATTATCGGCACTTGCGCACCGGTGGATGGCGACACGGGAAGGGCATAGACTCGCCGGGTCCGCCCTGGGTTCCGCCGCCGACACCCTGCGACCTGCCGCGGCCCCGGCCACAAGCCTGACACCCGAAGTCCATGAAGAAGCAACTCACCCTGTTGATGCTGGCCGCCCTGCTGACGGCTCAGGGCACCTGTGCCATCGCCGGCCCGGTGCTCGACCGGATCCGCCAGAGCGGCAAGATCGTCCTGGCTCACCGCGATTCCTCGGTGCCCCTGTCCTACATCGACAGCGCCAGCGGCAAGCCGATGGGCTATGCGCTGGACCTGTGCCTGAAGGTGGCCGAGGCGGTCAAGCACCAGCTCAACCTGCCCAAGCTGGAGGTGGCCTACCTGCCGGTGACCGCGGCCAACCGGATGCAGGCCATCGTGGAAGGCAAGGCCGACCTGGAGTGCGGCTCCACCACCAACAATGCCGAGCGCCGCCAGCAGGTGGCCTTCACGATCCCGCACTACATCACCGGCGCGCGCATCCTGGTGCACGCCAACACCAAGTTCGACAAGATCAACGACTTCGAGCACAAGAAGCTGGCCATCACCAAGGGCACGACGGTGCTAAAGGCGGTGCAGCACGCCAACGAGGAGCGCCTGCTCTACATCGACATCGTCGAGACCCCCAGCCACGCCGCCGCCGTGGAGATGCTGGACAAGGGCCAGGTCGACGGCTTCGCGATGGACGACGTGCTGCTCTACGGCCTGCGCTCGGAACGGCCCGACCCGGAAAAGTACAAGGTCATCGGCGGCTTCCTAACCATCGAGCCCCTGGCCATCATGCTCAGCAAGGACGACCCCGAGTTCAAGGCCCTGGTGGACGCCGAGATGAAGCGCCTGATCACCAGCCACGAGGCCTACGCCATCTACGACCGCTGGTTCACCAAGCCGATTCCGCCACGCAATGTGTCGCTGAACATGCCCATGAACTACCTGCTGCGCGATTTCTGGAAGTACCCTTCGGACATGGTGCCCAACTGAGCCTCGGCTGAGGCGCCGCACACAAGCACATGCACCCGCGGCCACCCGTGCCGCCACCGGAGGAGACCATGCCCGCCTGGCTGATCGCGCTCGACCGCCACCTGCCCATCCGTTACCTGGCCCTGCTGGGCTGTGCCGCCGCCGCCCTGCTGGGCTCCTTCGCCTGGATCGGCTTTGGCGCAGGAGCGTGGTGGGCCCTGCTGGGTTGGGCCGGTGTCATCACCGGCGTCCACGACCTGCGCCAGCGCCGCCATGCGGTTCTGCGCAACTACCCGGTCATCGGCCACCTGCGCTTTCTGCTGGAGTTCATCCGCCCGGAGATCCGCCAGTACTTCATCGAGAGCGACAACGAGGCCGCCCCCTTCTCGCGCCAGCAGCGCTCGCTGGTCTACCAGCGGGCCAAGGGCGAGCCCGACAAGCGCCCGCTGGGCACCCAGCTGGACCTGCACCGCCAGGGCTACGAGTGGCTCAACCACTCGCTGCAGCCCACGGTGCTGGCCTCGCACGATTTCCGCATCACCATCGGCGAGGGCTGTGCCCAGCCCTACAGCGCCAGCGTGTTCAACATCTCGGCGATGAGCTTCGGCGCGCTGTCGGCCAACGCCATCCTGGCGCTGAACGCCGGCGCCAAGCGCGGCGGCTTCATGCACGACACCGGCGAAGGCTCGGTCAGCCGCCACCACCGCGTGCACGGCGGCGATCTGGTCTGGGAAGTCGCCTCGGGCTACTTCGGCTGCCGCGACGACGCCGGCCACTTCGATGCCGACAAGTTCTCCGCCCTGGCCACCGATCCGCAGATCAAGCTCATCGAGATCAAGCTTTCCCAGGGCGCCAAGCCCGGCCATGGCGGCGTGCTGCCCGGCCCCAAGGTGACGGCGGAGATTGCCGCGGCACGCGGGGTGCCGGTGGGCGTGGACTGTGTCTCGCCCGCGGCCCACAGCGCCTTCGGCACCCCCGAGGAGCTGCTGCAGTTCGTCGTCCGGCTGCGCGAACTCTCGGGCGGCAAGCCCACCGGCTTCAAGCTCTGCATCGGCCACCCCTGAGAGTGGTTCGCCATCTGCAAGGCCATGCTGACCACCGGCATCACGCCGACTCATCG
>NZ_BADL01000025.1 GCF_000333615.1 Ideonella sp. B508-1
CTTCCGTCAGGAGCCACGATGAGCGCAGTCCTTGATGCCCACGGCCGCCCGGCCCACGATGCCCATGACCACCATGCCCATGGGCCCACCCCCGGTTGGCGCCGCTGGGTGTACGCCACCAACCACAAGGACATCGGCACGATGTACCTGCTCTTCAGCTTCACCATGCTGATGATCGGGCAGGTACATGGCCTTCTGCGCGTCGCTGCCGCACAGCTGCAGCGCCTCGATGGCGCCGCGGGTCAGCATGGGGCAGAGCATGAAGGAGGTGTTCGAGGCGTTCCACATCTCCTCGACCATGGCCGAGATGATGTGGGGCAGGCCCTGCCCACCGAACTCGGTGGGGCAGGACAGGGCGTTCCAGCCGCCGTCCACGAACTGGCTGTAGGCCTGCTTCCAACCCGGGGCCGTGGTGACCTCGCCGTCCTTCCATTTGGCGCCTTCGCGGTCACCGGTCCAGTTCAGCGGCGAGAGCACGCCGTTGGCGAACTTGCCGGCCTCTTCCAGGATGGCGTCGGCCAGCTCGGCGTTCACTTCCTCGTGGCCGGGCAGGGCCGAGACGGCGTCCATGTCGGCCAGCTCGCGCAGCACGAACTGCATGTCCTTCAGGGGGGCGATGTATTCACTCATGGTGGGTCACAGGTCAGTCAGAAACAAAGGAAGGGACGGGGCGGCGGCAGACGGGCTCACTCGTAGCTGTAGAAGCCACGGCCGGTCTTGCGGCCCAGGCGGCCGGCGGCCACCATTTCCTTGAGCAGCGGGGCCGGGCGGTACTTCGGGTCGTTGAAGCCGTCGTAGAAGACGTTCATCACGGCCAGCATGGTGTCCAGGCCGATCATGTCGGCCAGGGCCAGGGGGCCGATGGGGTGGTTGCAGCCCAGCTTCATGCCGGTGTCGATGTCCTCGGCGCTGGCCGCGCCTTCGGCCAGCACGAAGATGGCCTCGTTGATCATCGGGCAGAGGATGCGGTTGACCACGAAGCCCGGCTGGTTCTTCACGGTGATCGGGGTCTTGCCCAGCTTCTCGGCAAAGGCCACGGCCAGGGCGTGGGTGGCATCGTTGGTCTGCAGGCCGCGGATCACCTCCACCAGGGCCATCATCGGCACCGGGTTGAAGAAGTGCAGGCCGATGGCGCGCTCGGGCTTGGCCAGCACGGCGGCCATCTGCGTGATGGAGATCGACGAGGTGTTGGAGGCGATGACGGTGCTGTCACCCACCAGGCCTTCGACCTGGCGCAGGATGCGCAGCTTGAGTTCCAGGTTCTCGGTGGCGGCCTCGATCACCAGGTCGGCGCCCTTGAGGTCGTCGTAGCTGGTGCTGCCCTTGATCAGGGCCAGGGCGGCGTCACGCTGGGCTTCGGTCAGCTTCTCTTTCTTGATCAGCCGGTCCAGGCTCTTGGTGATGGTGGCGATGCCGTGCTGCACCGCCGCGTCCGAGATGTCCACCATGGTGACGGGCACGCCCGCGACCGCGCAGGCCTGCGCAATGCCGTTTCCCATGGTGCCGGCGCCGATCACGCCAATGTGCTGGATGCTCATGTCGAAGTTCCTCCTGGATGTGAAACGGGTGAGGGGCGCCTGAGCGCCCCGATGCGAAAACCGTGGTGATGATGCGCCGGGCCCATGCCCGCCGTGTTACATGCTGCGCCGGTACTGTCCTCCGACCTCGAACAGCGCCGAGGTGATCTGGCCCAGGGAGCAGCAGCGCACCGCATCCATCAACACGTTGAAGACGTTGGTGTTGTCCATCACCGCCTGCTGCAGCCGGGCCAGCATGGCCGGGGCCTCGTCGGCGTGGCGGGCATGGAAGTCGGCCAGACGCTGCAGCTGGGATTGCTTTTCTTCCTCGGTGGAGCGGGCCAGCTCGATGTGCTCGGGCACCGGGTCTCCCTTGGGGTTGCGGAAGGTGTTGACGCCGATGATGGGGTACTCGCCGGTGTGCTTGAGCATCTCGTAGTGCATGCTCTCTTCCTGGATCTTGCTGCGCTGGTAGCCCGTCTCCATGGCACCCAGTACGCCGCCGCGCTCGGCGATCTTCTCGAACTCGGCCAGCACCGCCTCTTCCACCAGCTCGGTCAGCTCGTCGATGATGAAGGCGCCCTGGCTGGGGTTCTCGTTCTTGGCCAGGCCCCACTCGCGGTTGATGATCAGCTGGATGGCCATGGCGCGGCGCACGCTGTCCTCGGTCGGCGTGGTGATGGCCTCGTCGAAGGCGTTGGTGTGCAGCGAGTTGCAGTTGTCGTAGATGGCGATCAGGGCCTGCAGCGTGGTGCGGATGTCGTTGAACTGGATCTCCTGCGCATGCAGGCTGCGGCCGCTGGTCTGGATGTGGTACTTGAGCTTCTGGCTGCGCTCGTTGGCGCCGTACTTCTCCTTCATCGCCACCGCCCAGATGCGGCGGGCGACGCGGCCCAGCACGGTGTACTCCGGGTCCATGCCGTTGCTGAAGAAGAAGCTCAGGTTGGGCGCGAAGTCGTCGATGTGCATGCCGCGGGCGAGGTACGCCTCGACATAGGTGAAGCCGTTGGCCAGCGTGAAGGCCAGCTGGCTGATCGGGTTGGCCCCGGCCTCGGCGATGTGGTAGCCGCTGATGGACACCGAGTAGAAGTTGCGCACGTCGTGGTGCACGAAGTACTCGGCGATGTCACCCATCACCTTCAGGCTGAACTCGGTCGAGAAGATGCAGGTGTTCTGGCCCTGGTCTTCCTTCAGGATGTCGGCCTGCACGGTGCCGCGCACGTTGGTCAGCACCCACTCGCGGATCTTCTCGGCTTCGGTGGGCGTGGGCTCGCGGCCGTTGTCGGCGCGGAACTTGGCCAGCTGCTGGTCGATGGCGGTGTTCATGAACATCGCCAGGATGGTCGGCGCCGGGCCGTTGATGGTCATCGACACCGAGGTGGTCGGGCAGCACAGGTCGAACCCGTCGTACAGCACCTTCATGTCCTCCAGCGTGGCGATGCTGACGCCGGAGTTGCCGATCTTGCCGTAGATGTCGGGCCGCAGGTCCGGGTCGTTGCCGTAGAGGGTGACCGAGTCGAAGGCGGTGGACAGGCGGTGCGCGGGCATGCCCTCGCTGACCAGCTTGAAGCGCCGGTTGGTGCGGAAGGCGTCGCCCTCGCCGGCGAACATGCGGGTCGGGTCCTCGCCCTCGCGCTTGAAGGCGAAGGTGCCGGCGGTGTAGGGGTAGCTGCCCGGCACGTTCTCCAGCATCAGCCACTTCAGCAGCTCGCCGTGGTCCTCGTAGCTGGGCAGGGCCACCTTGCGAATGGTGTTGCCCGACAGCGTGGTGTGGGTCAGCGCGGTGCGGATCTCCTTGTCGCGGATCTTCACCACGTACTCGGCGCCGGCATAGGCCTTCTGCATGTCCGGCCACTGGGCCAGCAGCTGGCGGGCCTCGGGCTGCAGACGGGCTTCGCGCGCCTCGGCCAGGGCGGCCAGGCGCTCGGCGTCGGTGGCCTCGGGGGCGCCGGCCAGCAGCATGTGGCGGGCGGCGCGCAGCTGCTGCACCTCTCGGGCCAAGCGGGCCTGCTCGCGGGCGGTCCGCTTGTAGCCGCGCACGCCGCCAGCGATCTCGGCCAGGTAGCGGGTGCGTGCCGGCGGCACGATGGGCACCTGGTGGGTGCTGTGGCGGGTGGCCACGCGGGGCAGGCGGCCCTCGCTCAGCGCCAGGCCCAGGCCGGCCAGGCGGGTCTTGATCGCCTGGTACAGCGCGGTCACGCCGTCGTCGTTGAAGCGGCTGGCCATGGTGCCGAAGACCGGCATGGCGTCGGTCGCTTCGGTGAAGGCCTCGCGGTTGCGCTGCACCTGCTTGGCCACGTCGCGCAGCGCGTCCAGCGCGCCCTTGCGGTCGAACTTGTTGATCGCCACGAACTCGGCAAAGTCCAGCATGTCGATCTTCTCGAGCTGGCTGGCGGCACCGAACTCCGGCGTCATGACGTACATCGGCACGCTGACATGCGGCACGATGGCGGCGTCACCTTGGCCGATGCCGGAGGTTTCGACGATGATCAGGTCAAAACCCGCCAGCTTGGTGGCAGCCAGCACATCGGGCAGGGCGGCGGAGATCTCGCTGCCGGTGTCGCGGGTGGCCAGGCTGCGCATGTAGACGCGCGGGCCCTGGGACCACGGTCCGATCGCGTTCATGCGGATGCGGTCGCCCAGCAGGGCGCCGCCGCTCTTGCGGCGCGAGGGGTCGATGCTGATGACGGCGATGCGCAGCGCATCGTCCTGGTCCAGGCGGAAGCGGCGCACCAGCTCGTCGGTCAGGCTGGACTTGCCGGCGCCGCCGGTGCCGGTGATGCCCAGCACGGGCGTCTTCACCTGGGCGGCGCGCTGGTGCAGTTCGGCCACCAGGGCCGCGTCGGCCTGGTGGTTCTCCAGCGCGGTGATGAGCTGAGCCAGGGCGCGCCAGGCGGCCGGGTCGTGGCCGGTGATGGCGTCCAGCGAGCGCGGGGCCAGGGAGGACAGCTCCCGGTCGCAGCGCATCACCATCTCGCCGATCATGCCCTGCAGGCCCATGCGCTGGCCGTCCTCCGGGCTGTAGATGCGGGCCACGCCATAGGCCTGCAGCTCGCGGATCTCGGCCGGCACGATCACGCCGCCGCCGCCGCCGAAGACCTGGATGTGCTCGCCGCCCTGGGCCTTGAGCAGGTCCACCGCGTACTTGAAGTACTCGACGTGGCCGCCCTGGTAGGAGCTGATGGCGATGCCCTGGGCGTCTTCCTGCAGCGCGGCGGTGACGATCTCCTCGACCGAGCGGTTGTGACCCAGGTGGATCACCTCGGCGCCCATGCCCTGCAGGATGCGCCGCATGATGTTGATGGACGCGTCATGGCCGTCGAACAGCGACGCCGCGGTGACGAAACGCACCTTGTGCTGCGGGCGGTAGTTGGCCAGGGCCTTGAACTCGGCGGTCAGCTCGGTCATGGTCTTTGTCTCCTTGGAAAGCTGACTGTAGGCAGCCGGCCGCCCCGGCGCCATGACCTCACCCGTCAGGCAGGTGGTGTTTTAGGACATTCGAGCAGGCATTGACGGGACCGATGCGAGGCATCCGGACAAACGATTTCCCCCGTGCCGACGCCCTGCCTAGCATCCCGCCCCAACCCTGATCCATCCGACCGCACCCCATGACACGAACAGGAGACACACCGTGACCGTCCAGTACATCAAGCAAGGCCGGCCCGCCGAGGCGAAGGCCGACCTGCAGGCCCAGGTGCGCGCCACCGTCGAAGGCATCCTGAAGGACATTGAAAACCGCGGCGATGCTGCCGTGCGCGACTACAGCGCCAAGTTTGACAAGTGGTCGCCGGCCAGCTTCCGCCTGAGCGCGGCCGAGATCCAGGCCTGCGTGGACAGCCTCTCGGCGCAGACGCTGGAGGACATCCGCTTCGCCCAGGCGCAGATCCGCCGCTTCGCCCAGATCCAGCGCGACTCGATGAAGGACGTCGAGGTCGAGACCCTGCCCGGCGTCGTGCTGGGCCACCGCAACATCCCGATGAACTCGGTGGGTTGTTACATCCCCGGCGGCAAGTACCCGCTGATCGCCTCGGCCCACATGAGCGTGCTGACCGCCAAGGTGGCCGGCGTGAAGCGGGTGATCGCCTGTGCCCCGCCGTTCGAGGGCCGCCCCTGCCCCGAGATCGTGGCCGCCATGCACCTGGCTGGCGCCGACGAGATCTACTGCCTGGGCGGTGTGCAGGCGGTGGCCGCCATGGCCATCGGCACCGAGAGCCTGCCGGCGGTGGACATGATCGTCGGCCCGGGCAACGCCTATGTGGCCGAGGCCAAGCGTCAGCTCTTCGGCCGCGTGGGCATCGACCTCTTCGCCGGCCCGACCGAGACCATGGTGATCTGCGACGACACGGTGGACGCCGAGCTGGTGGCGGTGGACCTGCTGGGCCAGGCCGAGCACGGTCCGACCAGCCCGGCCTACTGCATCACCACCAGCCGCAAGCTCGCCGCCGAGCTGCCCGCGGCCATCGAGCAGGTGCTGGGCCGGCTGGACACGGCGCCGGTGGCCAGCGTGTCCTGGCGCGACTACGGCGAGATCATCCTGTGCGACAGCGACGAGGAAGCCCTGGCCGAGGCCGAGCGCCTGTGCTCCGAGCATGTGCAGGTGATGACCCGCGACCCGGACTGGTACCTGCAGCGCATGACCCGCTATGGCGCGCTGTTCCTGGGCCACCGCACCAATGTCAGCTATGGCGACAAGGTCATCGGCACCAACCACACCCTGCCCACCCAGGGCGCGGGCCGCTACACCGGTGGCCTGTGGGTGGGCAAGTTCATCAAGACCCACACCTACCAGCGCGTGCTGACCGACGAGGCCAGCGTGCAGGTGGGCGAGTACTGCTCGCGCCTGTGCGGCTACGAGCACATGAGTGGCCACAAGGAGCAGGCGGACATCCGCGTGCGCCGGTTGAAGCGGGCTTGAGATGTCTTTCATGCAGAGGTGCCGCGGGCAGGAGGAAGGGGTGCATTGCTGCGCTCATGTCCCCCGGTCCCAGCCTGCGGCCGTGACCTCCTCCTTGACTTCGCTTCGCAACACACCCCTTCCTCCTGCTGGCCACCGTCGGTGGCATGCGGCGGTGGGTCAACCACGCCGGCTGCCGAGGGCGCAGGGTGACTGGCGCAGTGAAGTCAAGGAGGAGCCATCAGCCGCATGGCTGGTGGCGGGGGACATGAACGAAGCCAGTCACCCTGTGGCCTCGGCTCGCACCAACGACAGCGCATGCCCATGAAAAATCTCAACGGACAAGTCGCCGTCGTCACCGGCGGAGCCGGCGGCCTGGGTGAAGCCATCTGCATCGGCCTGGCCCAGGCCGGCTGCGCCGTGGTGGTGGGCTACAACCGCTCCGAAGGCCCGGCCCGAGCGTTGGTGGACCGCCTGCCCCCCGCGGGCCTGCCGCATGCGGCGCTGAAGTGCCCGGTGACCGACGCCGCGTCGCTCGCCGCCCTGGCTGCCGAGGTGGACAAGCGCTACGGCCGCTGCGACGTCCTGGTCAACTGCGCAGGCACCACCCGCTATGTGCCGCATGGCGACCTGGACGCGCTGGACGACGCCCTGATCGACCAGATCCTGGCCACCAATGTGCGCGGTCCCTTCGCCGCCGTGCGTGCCCTGCGGCCACTGCTGGACCGTTCCCGCGCGGCCGGCGGTGCGGGGGTGGTGGTCAACATCTCGTCCATTGCCGCGGTCACCGCCATGGGCAGCAATGTCATGTACTGCGCCTCCAAGGCCGCGGTGGACAACATGACCCGCTCGCTGGCGCGCGCCCTGGCCCCGGCCATCCGGGTGCTGTCGGTCTCGCCCGGCCTGGCCGACACCGAGTTCGTCAAGAGCATGGATCCCGCCTGGCGCGACGAGCAGGCCCGGCGCACACCGCTGCAACGCCTGGCCGCGCCCGAGGAGGTGGCCGCCGCCGTGGTGGCTGCCGCGGGCGCACTGAGCTTCACCACCGGGGCGGTGATCCCGGTGGATGGCGGCCGGCCGCTGGCCTGAATCCCTTCCCAGAACCCCACAGAACCCCAGGAGACACCGCATGAAACTCGCCACCTACCGCAACGGCTGCCGCGACGGCCGGTTGCTCGTCGTCTCCCGCGACCTGACGCGGGCCGTGGATGCCGCCGCCGTGGCCGCCACGATGCAGCAGCTGGTGGAGGACTGGGATGCGCGGGCACCGCGTCTGCAGGCCTTGTACGCGCAGCTCAACGCGGGCACGGCGGCCGGCGCCTTCGCCTTCGAGCCCGCGCTGTGTCTGTCGCCGCTGCCGCGCACCCACCAGTTCGTCGACGCCTCGGCCTTCCTGAACCACGGCAACATCATGGAGCAGGCCTACGACCTGGACGTCAAGAAGACGCCGGGCATTCCGGTGCTGGTCCAGCGCCAGAGCGACGACTTCTGGGGCCCCTGCGACGACTACCCGCTGGTGGAGGCCGACCACGGCGACTTCGAGGGCGAGTTCGCGGTGATCGTCGACGACACGCCGATGGCGGCCAGCCCCGAGATCTGCGCCTCGAAGATCCGCCTGGTGATGATCCTCAACGACGTCAGCATGCGCGCCCACCTCTTCCGCGAGCTGCAGATGGGCTTCGGCTTCATCAACGCCAAGCCGGCCACGGTCTTCGGGCCGGTGGCGGTCACGCCCGACGAGCTGGGCGAAGGGTGGGGGGCCGACGGCCGCATCCACCTGGACATGTGCGTGAGCCGCAACGGCGAGGCCTTCGGCCACCCCAACGGCCGCGAGATGGACTGGAGCTTCGGCGAGCTGCTGGCCCGGCTGGCCCTGAACCGCAACCTGCGGGCCGGCACCATCCTGGGCACCGGCACGGTCAGCAACCAGGCGGCGCGCACCGTGGGCTCGGCCTGCCTGGCCGAGAGGCGGGCCCTGGAGAAGATCGAGCGCGGCGAGTCGGTCACGCCCTTCCTGAAGCTGGGCGACCGGCTGCGCTTCGAGGTCTTCGGCGCCGACGGGCAGAGCATCTTCGGTGCGGTGGATCACCGCTTCGTTCCCTTTCATGCCGAGGCATGAGGAACCACGACGCCCCCATTCGGAGCCGCCTGCGCCACATCCCGCGGGCCCTCCTGTCCTGTACCCGCACCGGCCTGAACGGGCAGGTGCACACCTTGGGCCCAGCCCACTGAAACCATGTCGACTCCCGCCATGAATCACATCGTCATCACCGGCTCGGAGGGCTTTGTCGGCCAGGCTCTGGTGCGGCGCCTGCTGGCCCACGGCCTGAACGGCCGCCCCGTGCAGCGACTCACCCTGATGGACGTGGGTTTTGCCACCCCGCCGGCCGACCCACGGGTGCGCCAGCTGCCCGGCAGCATCGCCGACGCGGCCCTGCGCCGCCAGGCCTATGAAGGGGGCGTGGACGTGGTCTTCCACCTGGCCAGCATCCCGGGGGGGGCGGCCGAGAAGAACTACGCCCTGGGCCGCAGCATCAACCTGGACGCCACCCTGGGCCTGCTGGAGGACCTGCGTGGCGTGCGGGCCGCCGAGGGAGGCCTGCCGCGCTTCGTCTTCGCCAGCACCGTGGCTGTCTACGGCGAGCACCTGCCGCCGGTGGTGGACGAGCAGACCCTGCCCAACCCCGGCCTGAGCTACGGTGCCCACAAGCTGGCCGGCGAATACCTGGTGGCCGATGCCAGCCGCCTGGGCTGGGTGCAGGGCTGCTCGCTGCGCCTGCCCGGCGTGGTGGCCCGGCCGGGCGATGGTGCCGGCCTGATCAGCGCCTTCATGAGCCAGATCTTCTGGCGCCTGGCCGCCGGCGAGCCGATCACCGTGCCGGTGTCGGCCCAGGGCGTGGCCTGGTGGATCTCGGTGGGCGCCTGTGTGGACAACCTGCTGCACGCGGCCACGGTCGACCCGGCCCGCCTGGCCCCGCGGCGCAGCTACCAGATGCCGGTGCTGCGCCTGACGATGGACGAGGTGGTGCAGGGCCTGGCCCGCCGCTTCGGTGCCGACCGGGCCGCCCTGGTGCAGTACGCGCCGGACCCGAAGGTCGAGCGCCTGTTCGCCGCCTACCCGCCGCTGCGCACGCCCGAGGCCGAGGCCCTGGGTCTGCGCCACGACGGCGACCTGGACACCCTGATCACCCGGGCGATGGCGGACTGAGGCCGACCGGGCGCTCGCATCCACAGAACACAAGGAGACAGACGTGGCCCTCATCCAGAACGCCCTCATCGTCGGCGGCGGCGTGGGTGGCATGTGTGCCGCCATCCAGCTGCGCAAGCTCGGCATCGCGGTGGACCTGGTCGAGAACAGCCCGGCCTGGGCGCCCGATGGCGCAGGCATCACCATCAGCGGC
>NZ_BADL01000024.1 GCF_000333615.1 Ideonella sp. B508-1
CGCGCAGCACCTCGCAGACACTGATGTTGTTGTCCACCACCAGGACGCGCCGCTGGGCCAGGCCGGCGATGTCCGGGCCCGGGCAGGGCGCCGCCGCCGGCGCCGGCAGACCGAAGCGCAGGCTGAAGCTGAAGCGGCTGCCCTGCCCGGGGGCGCTGCTCACGGCGATGGCCTGCCCGCCCATCAGACGCACGAGCTGCTGGCAGATGGCCAGGCCCAGCCCGGTTCCGCCGTAGCGTCGGCTGGTGCTGGCATCCGCCTGCGTGAAGGCCTCGAACAGGCGGGCCTGCTGCTCCGGCGTCATCCCGATGCCGGTGTCGCGCACCTCGAAGCCCAGCTGCACCCAGTCCGGATGCGCCTCCAGGATGCGGATCGACAGCAGCACCTCGCCGTGGGTGGTGAACTTGACGGCATTGGCCCCCAGGTTCAGGAGCACCTGGTGCAGCCGCAGGGCATCGCCCACCAGCTGGGTCGGCAGGTTCGGCGGCAGGGCGAACAGGAGTTCCAGCCCCTTCTCTTCGGCGCCCAGTCCCAGCAGGTTGGCCAGCTCCTGCAGCAGGTCGCCCAGGCTGAACGGGGCGGCCTCGATGTCCAGCCGTCCGGCTTCGATCTTGGAAAAGTCCAGGATGTCGTTCAGGATGCCCAGCAGCGACTGCGCCGCGGACTGCGATTTGCTCACATAGTTGGCCTGTTGCTGGGTCAGCCCGGTCTGCTGCGCCAGGTAGGACATGCCCAGGATGACATTGAGCGGCGTGCGGATCTCGTGGCTCATGTTGGCCAGGAAGTCGCTCTTGGCGCGGTTGGCCGCATCGGCCTGCTCCTTGGCCACCACCAGGGCGGCGGTCCGCTCGCGCACCATCTCCTCCAGATGGTCGCGATGGCGGCGCAGTTCCTCGGTCCGCTCGGCCACCCGCTGTTCCAGCTCGGCATTGAGCCGCTGCAGCTGGGCCTCGGCCTGCACCCGGCAACGCCGGTCCTCCAGGAAGTGCTCGACCGAGCGCGCCATCTCGGCAATCTCGTCGCTGCCCTGCACCGGGACGGTGGTCTGCGTGGTCGTGCCCTCCTGGCGCAGGGCCTGGCTCACCTGCCGCAGGCGGCCCACCACCCGATGGCCCAGGAAGCGCCGCGTGAGCAGCCACGCCAGCAGCACGGTCACGCCCAGTTCCAGCAACACCCAACCGCGGACCTGCTGCGCCGTCAGGGCCAGCTCCTGCACCGCGCCCCGGTATTCCTGCGTGACGATCACGGACTGCTCGTTCACCGCCTTGAACATCGTGTCCGCCTGCGAGCCCAGGGTCGAGACAAAGGGAGCCAGCGCCTGGTGCACCGCCTCCGGGGAGGGGGGCTGCTCATCCTTTCTGTCCAGGGCCTGGCGCACCTGGACTGCGGTGTTGACCGTGTTGCGAAAGCGCTGGTTGGTGCGACGCAGGTCGAGCAGCGCCGTGTCGTCGTGCCAGCCCGTCGCCATCCGGTCGACCAGTTGGTCGAAGCCGGCCAGTTCACCCTGCAGCTGCTGGTAGGCCGCATCCAGACGGGCGGGTGGCGTGTCGCGGGCGAGCGTCAGGGCATGCCGTTCGATGCCGACGGTCATTTGCAGCAGTGCATGGGCATCCTGCAGCTGGGACAGGCGCTGGTCGGCCAGCTGCTGGATGGCGGTGGCCGACTGGTTGAGCGAGACCAGGGCGGTGGCGCCCACCACGGCCACCAGGGCATCCAGGCCGGCCAGCACCAGGGCGAACTGCGCACCGAGCGAGCGCGGCAGCGCCCATCTCATGGGCGACCCCACAGGCGGCGGAACATGCTGCGGTAGCCGTTGTCCGGATCGAAGCGCAGCTGCTGGCCGCCATCCTGGTCGATGTTGGCGGGGGTGACCAGATGGACCGGGAACACATAGCCGGTGGGGGCCTGCCCGGCCAGCAGCCGGTTCAGCTCATCGACCAGCTGCCAGCCCTGCAGGTTCAGCGGCTCGGCCACGGTGGCGGTCTGGAAGACGCCGCTGCGGATGCGCTGCAATGCCGACTCGCTGCCGTCGCCCGCCGACACCAGGGACACCCGGCCGGTGCCCTGGCGGGCTTGGGACAGCGCCGGCGTGGCGTAATCGAAGTAGATGTCGTTGATGGCCAGCGCATGGGTCCAGCGGGCGCCGTGGCGCCGCAGCAGGGCCTGAACGGCCGGCGGCACCAGGGCCGCGCTGCGCGAGATCGGCACATCCTGCACTTCCAGCACGCGGCAGCCGCCGCATTCCCTCAGGGCCGAGACGATGGCCGAAGTCTTCGCCCGGGCCACCTCGAAATTGCTGTCGGTGAACACCACCACCCCGGCCTTGCCATTCGATTGCACCACCGCCGTCATGGCGGTGATCAGCGCCACCTGCTGCGGGTCGGTGGTCACATTGAGGGCCACCGCGGTACCGGTGACCGGCCCCGGCAGCGCGGCCACATGCCAGCCCACGATGGGGATGTGCCGCGGAACGAAGGGCGCCAGACTCGGGTTCAGCTGGCGGGCATCTCCGCCCACCAGCACCAGCCCGGTGGGCTGATAGGCCAGGGCGTCGAGGAGGGCCTGGGTGCGGCCCTCGGGGGCCCCCCGGCAGTCGATGACCTTGGCGTCCCAGCCGATGGCTTTCAAGGCCTCCATCAGGCCATCGATCACCCCCAGCACGCCGCCGTTGCGCAGATCCTCGGCCACGATGGCCAGGCGTTGGGCCCGCCGGGCGGCTGGGCCGGTGTGCGGCCCGCCCCAGGCCGGGGCCGGCAGCGAAGCCTGCTGCACCAGGCGGCGCGCCCGGGCCAGGAATTCGGTGCCCGTGGGCGAGGCGGCGCGGGCCGGCGGCTCCACGGGCGGACTGACCATGGGACCCGCCACAGCGGCTCCCATGGCACAAGCGCTTGCCAGGATCCAGCCTTTCATACTGCTCTCCGATCCGCGGTGGATGGACGGCGTTGATCTGCTGCGGCCACAGCTGCGAAGTCAGCGCGAGGCACAGGGTCAATTGATCATAGTTCAACCCACCCTGGGGACCACTGGCCTTCGTGGGCTGATTTGACTGAAGTCAAGTCATGGAGGGGGCGGTGTCGCTCGGGCAGGGGGCAGCCGCAAGCCGCAAGCCGCACCGCAGCCTGGCCGAACGCGGCTGACCTGCAGCCTGTCCCGTCCGCGTGACCGTCTGTCGCAAGGCGCTGGACGGGGCACCGGCCCCGACGCATCCTGGCGCGTGGTCATCCTGCGCGTCAGACGCAGCCCCGCCACCCCAAGGAGTCGCCATGAAAGCCCTGATCCTCTTCGTCGCCTGGTGCATCCTGTTCGTGCTGGCCTGGCCGGTGGCCCTGCTGGCCCTCTTCCTGATGCCGCTGGTGTGGCTCATCACCCTGCCGCTGCGCCTGGTCGGCATCACCTTCGAAGCCCTGTTCGCGCTGATCCGCGCCCTGCTGTTCCTGCCGGCGCGGGTGCTGGGGTGGCGCGGCTGATCGCTGCGGTGGCTGCGTCGATGACCGGCCCACGGGCCCGTCGATGTCCGGTCAGCGATCCGGTGCGTACTTGTCGCCCACCTGCTCGCGCAGGGGGTGCGTGTCGTAGACGATCTGCATCTCGTGGATCCGGGCGCTTCCCGGCCGAAAGCTGAAGACGTCCACGCAGCTGAAGTCCACGGTTCTTCCGTCGCTCAGCGTCCAGTCGTAGCGGAAGTAGGCAGCCACTCGCACGACGCTGGAGGTCTGCACCGACACGAACAGGTCGATGAGCGTGATGACGCTCCTGCGGGATGCCTGCGCGAGCTTCTGGAAGAACTCGCCCGCGGGCAGGCTGCCCAGGAAGGGTGAGTGAACGACGCCGTCGTCCTCGAACGTGGCGATCAGGCCGGCCGTGTCGCTGGCGTGCAGGCGATCCAGATAGGTCCGAACGGTCTGGATGGGGGGTTGCATCATGGGAACTCACCTTGAAGTGCTGGGGTTGGCACAGCTTCCGGGTTTCAGGTGGTGGCCACAAGCCACAATGACACCCAATACATAAGAAACTCTTATGCATCTGCGCTACCTGGAGTACCTCACGGCGGTCATCGAGCACGGCTCCTTTGCGGCGGCCGCTCAGGTGATCGGTGTGTCGCAGCCCGCCATCAGCCACGGCCTGAGGACGCTTCAGAAGCACTTTGATGCGCCGCTGCTGCGCCGGTCCGGCCGGCGCAGCATTCCGACGGCGCTGGCTCTGCAGGTCGCATCGGAAGGGGCAGCGCTGGCCGACCGGGTCGAGGCACTGGCCGCGGCGGCCCCACGCCGATCGAATCCGAACGGGCTGAGGGTGGGGCTGACGCCTTCTGCCGCCGTGGTCTGCGGGCCGGCGCTGTACGACGCCTGGTGCCGGGGCCATCCTCGTCGCACCTTGGCGCTGTCGACGGTCGACGAGGGGCGTCTGCTGTCGGGCCTGCGCCGGCGAGAGTTCGACCTCGTCATCGCACCGCGACCGCGGCGATACGATCCGAGCGGCCTGGACTGCCAGCCGCTGTACCAGCTGCAGCCCAGGGTCTACGCGCGCTCAAACCATCCTCTGGCCGGCGCGCAGACGCTGGCCGCGCTGCAGACGGCGGCCTGGGCCTGCGTCGGGCCGAGCGTCCGTGGACCGGTCGACGTGCTGTCCGAGGCCTTCGCGGTTCGCCGCATGGCCGCGCCCCGGGTGACTGCGAACTGCCCCGACTTCACCAGCATGCTCAAGCTGGTGGCGCACACCGACTTGCTGGCCGTGGTGCCGCACGCCGCCCTGCTGAGCGGTGACCTGCGCAAGCAGATCGCGCCCTTGCGTCTGCGCGAGACACTGCCTCTCTATGAGATGTGGTGGTTCCATCCAGCCCGCTCTCCTCGCGTGGCGGGGGTGCTTGCCGCGCTGCGTCATGCGCTGGAAGCGGCCGCCCTCGGCGACCTCGGTTCCCTTTGACCGACACCCGCATGTACGCTTGCGGCTGCCCCTGTGTCGGGGCGACCTTTCTGCTGTGCCCATGTCCGCGCTGAACACCGAATTCCACCGCCTCTTCCTGTCCTCCCCCAGCCCGCAGGCGCCCGGCACTTTGCTGGACGCGCAGGGCCGCACCCGTGCGCTTGTGCTGGAGCTGACCGCCCCGGTGGACACCGCCGCCCTGGGGGCCCTGTGGCAGGGCCTGCAGACCGAGCTGGGTTTGCCTGCGCCGGCGGTGGCGGTGAATGGGCGGGATGCGTTGCAGCTCTGGTTTTCGCTGGCCCAGCCGGTGAGTCCGGCGCAGGCCGGGGCCTTTGGGAACGGGCTGGTCGCGTGCTATCTGCCCGCGCTGCCAGCCCGCCAGTGGCGCGCCTGGCCGATGACGGATGCGGCGCTGCCGGGCGGCGTGGCCCATGTGGCGCCCATCCCGGCAGCGCAGCCGGGCGGCGAGTGCTGGTCGGCCTTTGTCTCGCCGGACCTGGCGCCGGTGTTTGCCGAGACGCCCTGGCTGGACATCCCGCCGCGTGACGAGGCCCAGGCGGCGCTGCTGCGGGGGCTGAGCACCATCGGCCCCGCGGCTTGGGCGGAGGCGATGGGTCAGCTGGCGTCGGTGCCGCCGGGCCTTCAGGCCGAGGTTGCGGTCACGCCCGCCCTTCCCGTTGCCGCCACGCCGGCCGGCGTGGGGCCGGGCGCGAACGTCACCGACCCGCGCGCCTTTCTGCAAGCGGTGATGTGCGACACCCAGCTGCCCCTGGCCTTGCGCATCGAAGCTGCCAAGGCGCTCTTGCCAGGCGCTGTGGTGCCTGCGGGCACGGGTGTCGGGGGGCAGGGATGATCGCCGCGCAGGCTCCCATCACCTGTGCACATCGTGCGTCACAAACGGCTGATCGTCCGAGGGCACCGTCAGCCAGCCCGGCCGCTGCAGCGAGTGCTGCATGTCTGACAAGCCGCTGGCCCAGTGGCGTTCCATGGTGAGCGAGCTGAACTCGTAGTCCTTGGAATCACTGTCGCAGGCCTTGCCTTGGTAGATCAGGTGGACCACGTCGCAGCGCCGCACCTCGGTCTTGGCCTTCAGGCGCCGCACCACCGGCTCGTTCTGCTTCGAGGCGGGGATCAATGCCAGAAGTTCCGCCAAGTCTCGCTGGTGCTTGGCCCGCTCGCTCATGTGCGTGGTGATCAGGCGGGTGCGGCTGGAGTACTGGATGTCTTTGAGCCGCTCAGCCACTTCGCCCATGCTGGTGGGGCTGTCGCCTTTGGCGGACCACAGGTCCACCTGAAAGACCAGCATGTCGCGTGAACAGCGGCCTGAATCGAGCACGTATTGCAATGGGGTGTTGGACACCAGGCCGCCATCCCAATAGGGCTCGCCGTCGATCATCACCGCCGGAAAGCCGGGCGGCAAGGCCCCCGAGGCCATGATGTGGTCCACGCGGATGGGCTGCTCATGGCTGTCAAAGTACTGCATGTTGCCGGTGCGTACTTGCACCGCCCCCACCGACAGGCGCATGGCCCCCGGATGGTTGATGCGGTCGAAATCGACCCATCGCTCCAGTGTGTTCTTGAGGGCCTGGGTGTCGTACCAACTGGCCGTGCTGGCCTGCCCGGCGCCCGGCCACAAGGGCGGCGCCCAACGTGGCCTGAAGAATCCTGGCTGCCCCCACAGCAAGGCGCTCCAGGCAGCATGCTGCGCGCGCAGCATCTGCAGGGGCTCTGGCCAATCCGAAGAACCGGGCAAGTCCAGAGATAGCCAGGGGACAGGCGCAGTGCACACCTCCTGCCAGAAGCCCTCCAGCGCAGACAGACGCGACTCGGGTGGGTTGCCCGCCACCAGTGCCGCGTTGATCGCGCCGATGGAAATGCCCGCCACCCAGCTGGGTTCGATGTTGGCTTGGAGCAGGCCTTCGATCACGCCAGCCTGGTAGCTGCCCAAGGCACCACCGCCTTGCAGCACCAGGGCCACTTCATCAAAGCGTTTCAGGGCTGCGGCATTCACTGCATGAACCATCCATGGCTGACCACAAACGACTGGCCGGTCAAGGCATTGGTCGGGAAGGCCGCCAGGTACAGGGCCGTTTGAGCCACGTCGTCCACGGTTGTGAACTGCTTGTCGACGGTGCCGCCGAGCATCACGTTGTTGACCACTTCTTCCTCGGAAATGCCCAGGGTCTTCGCTTGCTCCGGGATCTGCTTGTCCACCAGCGGCGTCTTCACAAAACCGGGACAGATGACATTGCTGCGCACGCCGTATGCGGCGCCTTCTTTGGCCAACACGCGGGCCAGGCCCAGCAAGCCGTGCTTGGCCGTGACATAAGCCGACTTCAGGGGAGAGGCCTCATGCGAATGCACCGAGCCCATGTAGATCACCGCGCCGCCTTGGCCCTGCCGCTTCATGTGGCGAACGGCCTCGCGGGTGGTCAGGAAGCCACCATCCAGGTGGATGGCCAGCATCTTCTTCCAGTTGTCGAAGGTGTAGTCTTCGATGGGGGCCACGATCTGCACCCCAGCGTTGGAGACGAGGATGTCGATGTGGCCAAAGCGCTGGGCGGCTGCGTCCATGCCCGCGATGACGGCGGCCTCGTTGGTCACGTCCATTTCGACGGCCCATGCGGTGCCGCCATCCTGGTCAATTTCAGCGGCGGCGGCCTGGGCGGCCTCCAGCTGGAGGTCGGCAATGACGACGGCCGCGCCTTCCTTGGCGTAGAGCTTGGCGATGGCCAGACCAATGCCGCTGGCTGCCCCGGTGACCACGGCCACCTTGCCCGATAACTTCATGCTGCGCTCCGGTTGGGTTACATGGCACCATGGTGCGGCCAAACCCTCACGCGGGCGTGTCAGACAAGATGCCGCGTGCATGACGGACCTGTCGGCAGTCCGTCTGAAGCAGCCGAGGCCCGAAGTCCACTGGGGCCTGACCCGCCCTCAGCGGTTGACGTCCACCACCACGCGGTTGGCCGTCAGGCGGCCGTCCAGCAGGTCGGCCGAGGCGGCGATGGCCTCGCTCAGGCCGATCTCCTGCACCAGGCCGGTCAGGCGCGCGGGCGGCAGGTGCCGGGCCAGCAGGGCCCAGGCTTCGGCGCGCTGGGTGTTGGGCACATAGACGCAGTTGATGCCGTAGAGCGTCACGCCGCGCAGGATGAAGGGCATGACGGTGGCCGGGAAGTCCGCGCCGCCGGCCAGGCCGCAGGCGGCCACCGCGCCGTTCCACCGGGTGGCGGCGCAGGCATTGGCCAGGGTGTGGCTGCCCACGGTGTCCACCACGCCGGCCCAGCGCTCGCTCTGCAGCGGCTTGCCGGGGGCGGCCAGGGTGGCGCGGTCGATCACCTCGGCCGCGCCCAGGGCCTTCAGGCCCTCGGCCAGGGCAGGGCGGCCGCTGGAGGCATGCACCTCGAAGCCCAGGCCGGCCAGCAGGGCCACCGCCACCACGCCCACGCCGCCGCTGCCGCCGGTCACCAGCACCGGGCCCTTGTCGGGCGTGATGCCGTGGCGCAGCAGGGCCTGCACGCACAGGGCGCCGGTGTAGCCGGCCGTGCCGATGGCCATGGTGTCGCGCGGGCTGTAGGGCGCGGGCACCTGCAGCAGCCAGTCGGCCGAGACGCGGGCCTTCTGGGCCAGGCCACCCCAGTGGGTCTCGCCCAGGCCCCAGCTGTTGACCACCACGGCGTCGCCGGGCTGCCAGTCGGGATGGCTGCTGGCCTCCACCGTGCCGGCCAGGTCGATGCCGGCCACCATGGGCCAGGTCTTGACGATGGCGCCGCGGCCGGTGACGGCCAGGGCGTCCTTGTAGTTCAGCGTGGACCAGGCCACGCGCACGGTCACGTCGCCCGGGGGCAGGGCGCTGTCCTCCAGCTCGGTCAGCGTGGCGGTGGTGCTCTTGTCCGCGTTGCGGCTCAGCAGCAGGGCCTTGAACATGGTGTCTCCTCTTCTCTGGGGTGGATTCAGGCCGGGTGGCCGGCGGCATGCCGCGCGGCCCAGGCGGTGATGAGGCGGTGCAGGGTGTCCAGCCCATCCGTCAGCGCGGCCGGGCCGGGCTGCAGGATGAAGGGGGACTTGATCTCGTGCAGCTCGCCGTCGCGCACGGCGGGGATGGCGTCCCAGCCGGGGCGGGCGGCCAGCTGTTCGGGGCGGAACTTCTTGCCACACCAGGAGCCGATGATGAGGTCCGGCGCGGCGCGGATCACCTCGTCCCGATCGGCCAGGATGCGATCGCGGCCCAGCGGGGCGCGGGCGCGCTCGGGGAAGATGTCGTCGCCGCCGGCGATGCCGATGAGCTCGCTGACCCAGCGGATGGCCGAGATCGAGGGCTCGTCCCATTCCTCGAAATAGACCTTGGGCCGGCGCGGCAGCCGGGCCGCGGCGGCGGCCACCGCGTCCAGCCGGGCCTGCAGCGTGGCGGCATAGGCCTCGGCCTTGTCGGCCGCGCCCACCATGGCGCCCAGGCGGCGGATGTAGGCCAGGATCTGCGGCACCGAGCGGTGATTGCTGATCCAGACCTCGATGCCGGCCTTGATGAGCGCCTGCGCGATGTCGGCCTGCATGTCGGAAAAGCCGATGGCCAGGTCTGGCTGCAGGGCCAGGATGGCGTCGAGCTTGGCGCTGGTGAAGGCCGAGATGCGCGGCTTCTCCTGCCGCGCGCGGGGCGGACGCACCGTGAAGCCGGAGATGCCCACGATGCGTCCTTCCTCGCCGAGGGCGTAGAGCACCTCGGTCGGCTCCTCGGTCAGGCAGACGATGCGCTGCGGGAAGCCGTCGTTCGTCACAGGAGGCCTGCTCAGAACGCTTCGTCGGCCATCTCCAGCGCGGCGTCCGCACCGTGCAGCACGGTGTGGGCCAGGCCGGGGGCGGCGCTCAGCACATGGTCGGCGTAGAAGCGGGCGGTCAGCAGCTTGGCCTTCAGGAAGGCGCCGTCGCCCTCGCCGGCCTTCAGCTGACGCCGGGCCACCAGGGCCGCGCGGCCCATCTGCCAGCCACCGGCGACGATGCCGAACAGCTCCATCAGCGGCACCGCGCCGGCCGCGGCCTGGCGGATGGCCTCGCCCTGGTGGGCCAGGATGAAGGCCACGCCCGACTTCAGCGCGGCGATGCCGGCTTCCAGCGAGGCGCCGATGGCGGCCAGCGAGGCGTCGTCCGCGGCGGCCAGCTCGGCGCGCACAGCCTCCATCTGGGCGATGACCGCGCCGATGGTGGCGCCACCGTCCCGGGCGATCTTGCGGCCGATCAGGTCGGCAGCCTGGATGCCGGTGGTGCCTTCGTAGATGGCGGTGATGCGGGCATCGCGCATGTGCTGGGCGGCGCCGGTCTCTTCGATGAAGCCCATGCCGCCGTGCACCTGCACGCCCAGCGAGGTCACCAGCAGCGCGGTCTCGGTGCTCCAGCCCTTGACGATGGGGATCATCAGCTCGACGAAGGCCTGCTGGGCCTTGCGCACATCGGCGTCCGGGTGGCCGTGGGCCAGGTCCATGGCGGCGGCGGTCACGCCGGCCACGGCGCGCAGGGCCTCGGTGCGCGACTTCATCTGCATCAGCATGCGGCGCACGTCCGGGTGGCGGACGATGGCCACCTTGTCGCGGCTCTTGCCGCCCTGTTCCACGCCCTGCACGCGGGTGCGGGCGTACTCGGCGGCACGCTGGGTGGCGCGGTCGCACAGGCCGATGCCCTGCAGGCCCACGCCGTAGCGGGCGGCGTTCATCATGATGAACATGTACTCGAGGCCGCGGTTCTCCTCGCCCACCAGCCAGCCGGTGGCGCCGGCGTTGTCGCCGAAGGCCAGCACGCAGGTCGGGCTGGCGTGGATGCCCAGCTTGTGCTCGATGGAGACGCAGCGCACGTCGTTGCGCTCGCCCAGGCTGCCGTCGGCATTGACGATGAACTTGGGCACCACGAACAGGGAGATGCCCTTGACGCCTTCCGGCGCGTTGGGCGTGCGGGCCAGCACCAGGTGGATGATGTTGTCGGTGAGGTCGTGCTCGCCGTAGGTGATGAAGATCTTCTGGCCGTGGATGCGGAAGCTGCCGTCGGCCTGCGGGACGGCCTTGGTGCGCACGGCCGCCAGGTCGGAGCCGGCCTGCGGCTCGGTCAGGTTCATCGAGCCGGTCCACTCGCCCGTCACCATCTTGGGCAGGTACATGGCCTTCTGCGCGTCGCTGCCGCACAGCTGCAGCGCCTCGATGGCGCCGCGGGTCAGCATGGGGCAGAGCATGAAGGAGGTGTTCGAGGCGTTCCACATCTCCTCGACCATGGCCGAGATGATGTGGGGCAGGCCCTGCCCACCGAACTCGGTGGGGCAGGACAGGGCGTTCCAGCCGCCGTCCACGAACTGGCTGTAGGCCTGCTTCCAACCCGGGGCCGTGGTGACCTCGCCGTCCTTCCATTTGGCGCCTTCGCGGTCACCGGTCCAGTTCAGCGGCGAGAGCACGCCGTTGGCGAACTTGCCGGCCTCTTCCAGGATGGCGTCGGCCAGCTCGGCGTTCACTTCCTCGTGGCCGGGCAGGGCCGAGACGGCGTCCATGTCGGCCAGCTCGCGCAGCACGAACTGCATGTCCTTCAGGGGGGCGATGTATTCACTCATGGTGGGTCACAGGTCAGTCAGAAACAAAGGAAGGGACGGGGCGGCGGCAGACGGGCTCACTCGTAGCTGTAGAAGCCACGGCCGGTCTTGCGGCCCAGGCGGCCGGCGGCCACCATTTCCTTGAGCAGCGGGGCCGGGCGGTACTTCGGGTCGTGAAGCCGTCGTGAAGACG
>NZ_BADL01000023.1 GCF_000333615.1 Ideonella sp. B508-1
CTTGGCATCCAGCGAGATGAGCTTGGCGTCCAGGGTGCCCATGAAGAGGCGGTCGCCCAGCACGGCCACGCCGCGGTTGTTCGGGCCGCAGCAGAAGGTCGTCACCGGCCCCATCTTGTGCTTGTAGTGCCAGAACTCCTGGCCCGTGGCCGCGTCCAGGGCGTAGACATGGTTGTACGAGGTGGTGATGTACATGATGCCGTCGACCACGATGGGGGCGGTCTCCATCGACTCCAGCACCTCGGTCTGGAAGGTGAACGCCGGCTTCAGCTTGGCGACATTGCCCGCGTTGATCTGCGCCGCCGGGTAGTACCGGGTCTGCGCATAGCTCATGTTCGAGTGCAGGAAGTTCGCGCCGTCGCGGTCGGCCGCGTCCAGCTGTCCCTGACTGACCGAGATCGATCTCGGCACCGGGTTGCCCGAGGGGGCGGCGGCCCCCTGGATCTCGGCCTGTGCCTGTGCGGCCCCAGGGGCTGTCCACAGAACGGCGCCAAGCAACAGACCTGCGAGCGCAGGCCTCATCATGCGTGATGACATGCTGTCTCCTCTTTGCTGCCGGGGCGCCGGATCCCGGAGGATGGACGCGCCCCCATTCTTCTTCAGGGGTTGAGGCGGCGTGGAGGGCTCGGCAATGACAGCGGACACCTGCTGCACAGGGGCCCGAACAATCGGGTCGCGCGCTTGACCTCGGGCCGCAGAATAGTCTCAAATTTCACAGATGGGAACGGGTCTTTCACGCTGTACAGCAGCATGCGGAGGTCGCTGTGATGACGCCATACCGTGTCCTCTACCGTGTGCTGGCGGCGTGGCTGATCGGCCTGGCCGGGCTGTCCTCGGCACAAGCCCAGCCCACCTCCAATCCGAGCATTCATGCCCAGTTGCTGGTGGCAGCCCGTCAGGGTGACCTCGCCGGAGTAGAGCTTGCGCTGACGTCAGGCGCCTCTCCCAATGCGCGCAATCCTCTTGGCAAGACGGCGCTGCTGATGGCTGCGGAGCGGGGTCGAGATGACCTGGCCCGCCGTCTCATCGCTGCCGGGGCCGATGTGAATCTGGCCTCGGTGGAGGAGGTGACTCCGCTGATGGCCGCTTGCTATGGTGGGCATGTCGCGTTGGTGCGCATGCTGCTGGCGGCTGGCGCACGCACTGAGCCAGTCGACCGCATGCATCGCACCGCCGCTGTCTACGCGGCGGGTCAGGGTCATGCCGAAGTGCTGGCTGCCCTGCTGGAGCACGGTGTCTCCATCGACGCAGCTTATGAGCACGGTCTGACGGCGCTGATGTGGGCCGCGGGCGGGGGCCATGCGGAGGCGGTGCACCTGCTGTTGGATCGCGGTGCACGTGTGGATCTGAGAGACGATCGCGGACTCACGGCGACACAGATGGCCCGCGATGCCGGTCACGCGGGGCTGGCCGATGAACTGAGCACCAGGCACTGAGTGGCCCCACTGGAGCGCGGGCCGGCCGCTGAGAATCAGCGACCGCTGTCCCTCGTTCCGAGCGTTCCGTGCATCCAGCTTGCCAGTGACAGCGGCCACTGTGCTGTGGGCCCATCGGATCGTCCCATGCCAAAGCCGTGCCCCCCGGAGGGCAGCAGATGGCGTTCCACCGGCACCCCGGCCCGGCGGCAGGCCTCGAACATTCGCTCGGTGTTGGCCGGGTTGGAGATCGGGTCGTCGGCGGCCTGCAGCAGAAACACGGGAGGACAGTCCGCGTTCACGCCCGTCTCGACGGACCAGGCGCGGCTCAGCGCCGCATCCGGGTGATCGCCCACCAGCACCCGCCGGGTGGACGTGTGCTCATAAGGGGGCAGCAGGGTGATCACCGGGTAGATCAGCGCGGCAGCGGTGGGGCGGGCGCTCTGGTGGCTGATCGCATCCAGGGGTGGGTCGTGCGCCTCGCCGAAGCGGGTGGCGGCCAGGCCCATCAGGTGGCCTCCGGCCGAAAAGCCCAGCACACCCAGGCGGGCGGGATCCAGTTGGAAATCGCGGGCCTGGGCACGGATCAGGCGCAGTGCGCGTTGGGCATCCTGCAAGGGGGCTGCCGCCCGGCGTCCCAGCCTTCACCGGGCAGGCGGTAGCGCAGCACGAAGGCGGTCACCCCGAGCGTGGCCAGCCAGCGCGCCGCCGGCCGAGCCTCTGTGTCCATCTCCAGGCGCTTGTAGCCGCCGCCGGCTGCCACCAGCATGGCGGCCCCATTGGGCCGGGCCGGGAGATAGATCTCCAGGGCGGGGATGGCCAGATGGCTGAGCGCCCCTTTGGCGTCCACATGGGGCGGGCCCAGGGGGCCACCGCCGCCCGGCGGGGCGGACGGCCACAGCGGCAGCAGCGGCGGGCTGTCGTCGGCGCTGGCGGGTCGGGCCGGCCACAGCGTGCTCACCCCTGCGGCCAGACCCGCCACGCTGCGCAACAACCAGCTCCGGCGTTTCATGTCCGGCTCACCAGCGGCGCACGCGGCCGGTGTCGACGTGCACGAACTGCTCGCGGGGGTAGAAGCCCACGCCGCCGCCCTGCAGGGACAGCGCGGCGTCGCGCAGGGCGGTCAGTGGCACGCCCGGCAGCCGAATGTCGATGGCCTGGCCCACCATGTGCAGGCTGTTCGTGGCCACGCCGCCGCCGCGGCTGCTCTTGAGTGTGGCATTGGTCGTCGGGCAGCGGTAGCCGGAGATGACCTCGAACTCGCCCGTGCTTCCCAGGCGGCTGCGCACCTGGTGCAGCAGGTCGAACAGATGCGGGTCCATCACGCCGACCTGCCCGCTGTAGTGGTCGCGCAGAAAGTGGTTCAGCGTGGCCAGCGAATCGGGCAGGAACTGGTCGCCCACGGCGTAGACCAGATCGACCCGCTCTTGGGTGTGGGTGTTGTAGAAGGCCAGCTCGCGGCGCTGGGCCAGGCTGGCCAGGGCCTGGCGGGGGGCCACCAGCGCCGGCACCGCGCCCGCGGCCAGGCCGGCGGAGCGGTGGAGGAAGCGGCGGCGATCCGGGTGATGTGTCTTGCTCATGCTTTCAACATGGACCGGGGCCGACCTGCTGGTGATGCCTTGGGTCAAGAAACCTTGCGGGCCCTGAGCGCGGCATCGAGCAGCTTGTCCTGCCCGTAGAGATCGGCGAAGAAATAGGGTCGACCGTGTTTGACCAGCGCAGTTCCGTAGGCGATCAGCACCGGAATGGGGTGGCTCAGCTTCAGCGTGCTGGATTCCCCCTTGGTCATGGCCGCCACGATACGCTCCTCCGTCCACTCCGGCATGTCCTGCAGCACGAACTTGGCCAGCTCGACGGGTTTCTCCACCCGGATGCAGCCGTGGCTGAAATCGCGCCGCTCCTTCTCGAAGAGCTGGGTGGCCGGGGTGTGGTGCAGGTAGATGTTGTCGTTGTTGGGGAAGACGAACTTGATGTCGCCCAGCGCGTTGTCCGGGCCCGGGCGCTGGCGGATGCGCATCTGCCCGGCCAGCACCGCGTCCAGGTTGGCACTGCTGACCGTGCGCAGCACCCGGCCATCGCTGGCGACGAACTCCATGCCCTGGCGGTCCAGGTAGCTCGGGTCCTGGCGCAGCTTGGGCACCGTCTCCTTGCGGGCGATGCTGGGCGGGATGTTCCAGTAGGGGCTGAACTCGATGAAGCGCATGTCCTCGTCGAAGATCGGCGTGCGGGTGTTGAGCGCCTTGCCGACGATCACCTTCATCTCGGTCTTCACCGTGATCTCGTCGCCATGCACCTCGTAGCCGCGCAGCACGAACTCCGGCAGGTTGATGGTGATCATGCGCGGCCCCTGGGCGATCGGCGTCCAGCGCAGTCGCTCCATGGTGAGCTCGATCTGGCGCACCCGTTCGGCCGGCGACACGTTCAGCGCGGCCAGGGTGCCGGCACCGATCACGCCATCGTCGTTCAGGCCATGGCGCTGCTGAAAGGCCTGCACCGCGTCGACCAGCGGGCCCTGGTAGCTGGCCGGCGTGGTGGCCTTGGGGTCCAGGTCGCCCAGCAGCTGCAGGCGCTGGCGCAGCAGGTCCAGCCCCGCCCAGGCCTGGCCGGCTTCCAGTTTGGGCGGGCGGCCCTTCTGAGGGCTGGCGGGCAGGGCGGGCAGCGCCTGTTGCCAGGCGGCGGGCGTGCCCAGGGCCCGGTAGCTGGCCAGGGTCTCGCGCAGCGCGCCGTACAGCGCGGTGCGGGGGGCGGCGGCCTGGGCCGCCTCGGCCAGCCGGCCGGTGGCAAAGGCCTGCTGCAGGACCGCCGCGGCGTCAAAGCCGCCGCCCCGCAGGCCGTCGTAGTTCTGCTGCAGCTGCCGGGGGCTGACCCGGCCGCCGTGCAGCTCGCGCAGATAGCGCAGAACCTGGGTGCTCAGACGCTGGGAGAGCTGGGCCGCGGCCTCGGCCGGCAAAGACTGGCCCTGGACCGCCTGCGCCACAGCCTGGCCCAAAGCCTGGGCCTGGTAGTCCTGCGGGTTCAGGCCCTGGCTGGCGGCATCGGCCAGCAGGGCCACGGCCTGGCGGGCCAGGGCGCCGGGCCGGCCGCCGGGCAGCCAGTCCAGCGGGGCAGGGGAGGGCTCGTCCGTGGCCCGGCACAGGGTGGGCAGGCCCAGGCCGGCGCCCAGCAGGCTGCCTGCCAGCGTGCGGGCGATCAGGTCGCGTCGTTTCATGGCTTGGATTGTGCGAATGCGGTCACTCTCCTCCCGTAGGACGGTGGGCCGAGCGGCCGAAGGTTCAGGACGACGGCAGCAGGTCCTTGAGCAGCTCGGCCGGCCGGCACAGCCGGCTGCCGCGTGCAGTGACCACGATCGGCCGGTTGATCAGCTCGGGGTGGGCCAGCATGGCGTCCAGCAGCTGCGCATCGCTCAGGGTCGGATCGGCCAGGCCCAGGGCCTCGTAGCGCTCGCCCTTGGCACGCAGCAGGCCGCGCACGCCGACGCCGCAGTCCCGGGCCAGGCGCTGCAGGGTCGCGCGGTCCGGCGGGGTCTTGAGGTACTGGATGACTTCGGGCTCGATGCCGGCCTCGCGCAGGGCGGCCAGCACGTTGCGGGAGGTGCCGCACTGGGGGTTGTGGTAAATCGTGACGGTGCTCATGGCGCCATTGTCCTGCGGCAGGGCCCCCCGGGGCGACAATCTGGCGCCCGGCCACTGTTGCGGGTCCGGCGCCGCTCCCATGCATGACGACCAACTCACCCCCTTGCCCGAAAGTTTCCTGGCCCTGCTGGGCGGCCGCCCCTTGCGCGGACAGGCGGCGCAGGCCGAGCTGCGCGGGCGCTACGAGCTGTGCGAGGACCTGGCCAGCACGCTGGTGCCCAGCGCCCAGGCCCTGCTGCACGACGACGGCCTGACCGAGGAGGATGTGCTCTGGCGTTGCCACCTCGGCCTGGCGCAGCCGGCCTCGGGCCTGCAGCCCGGCGAGGCCGGCTGGGTGGTGCGCCGCCTGGCCGAGTTGCTGAACTGGCCCTGCCCGCCGCTGGACGAAGCCGCCTAATCGTTGCTGGCCGGCAGGGACTGGCGTTCCCGCAGCCAGCCGTCCAGCACCTGGGCCGGCATGGGGCGGGCGAACAGGTAGCCCTGACCGTAGTCGCAGCCGGCCTCGGCCAGCAGGTCGCGCTGGGTCGGCGTTTCCACGCCCTCGGCCACCACCTGCATGCCCAGTTCGTGCGCCATGCGGATGATGGCCTTGCACAGGGCCAGGGTCGGGCTGGCCGGTCCCAGATCGCGCACAAAAGCCTGGTCGATCTTCAGGATGTCGATCGGGTGGCGGTGCAGATAGGACAGCGACGAGTAGCCGGTGCCGAAGTCGTCCATGGCCACATGCATGCCGGCTTCGCGCATCTGGGTCAGCTGCTGGCTGACTTCCTGTGAAGCGTCCAGCAGCAGGCCTTCGGTGATTTCCACCGTCACGCAGTCCCCGGGCAGGCCGTGCTGCCGGAGCTGCTCTGGCCAGGGCGCGCCCTGGCCGCCCAGGCGAAACTGCACGGGTGACTTGTTGATGCTGACGTTGAAGCCCGGGTCGTGCACGGCGCGCCACTGCGCCACCTGGGCCATGGCCTGCTGGAACACCCACTCGCCGATCTCGCGGATCAAGCCCGTGGATTCGGCGATGGGAATGAACTGGGCCGGGCTGACCATGCCCCGGCTCGGGTGGTGCCAGCGCAGCAGGGCCTCGGCCTTGCGCACCGTGCCGCTGGCCAGGTGGACGATGGGCTGGTAGTGGATCTCCAGCTGGTGGCCGGGCAGGGCGTCATGCAGGTCGTTGGCCAGGCGCATGCGGGTCTGGGCCACTTCCTGCAGGGCAGGCGTGAAGTAGCGAAAGCCGTTGCGGCCACCGTCCTTGGCCACGTACAGCGCCTGGTCGGCGTGCTTGAGCAGGTCGTCGATGGTCTGCGCATCCGCGGGAGCCAGGGCAATGCCGATGCTGGCGGTCACATGCACCCGCTCCGGGCCCAGGGAGAAAGGCTCGCGCAGGCGGTCGATGATGCGGTGGGCCAGGTCGTCGATCTGGCCGGGGGTGGACACCTGGGGCAGCAACACGGTGAACTCGTCACCGCCCATGCGGGCCACCGTGTCGGTTTGCCGCACGCAGCGGCTGATGCGCCGCGCGGCCTCCACCAGCAGCAGGTCGCCGTGGCCGTGGCCCAGGGTGTCGTTGACCTCCTTGAAACGGTCCAGGTCGATCAGCATCAGGGCCAGCGCCTGGCCATCGGCCAGGCAGCGCACGACCTCCTCCTCCAGCCGCAGCCGCAGCATGTGTCGGTTGGGCAGGCCGGTCAGCGTGTCGAAATGGGCCTGGCGCCAGATCACCGCCTCGGACTGCTTGCGCCGCGAGATGTCGGTGTGGGTGCCGATCATGCGCAGCGGGCGGCCCCGGGCGTCCCGGGCGATGACCATGCCCCGGCTGAGCACCCACTTCCAGCTGCCGTCCTTGCAGAGGATGCGGTGCTCGTGCACGTAGCTGGGCGTGCGGCCCTCCAGGTGGTCGGCACGGGCCTGGTTCATCGAGGCCAGGTCGTCCGGGTGGGTGCGTGCGTCCATGGCGGCGGCTTGGTCCGGCACGGCCAACGCATCCAGCCCGTACATTTCGCGGAAGCGGTCGGAGAACACCTCCACGCCAGTGACGAGGTCCCAGTCCCACACCCCGTCGCCGGCGCATTCCAGGGCCAGCTTCCAGCGGGCCTCGCTGTCGCGCAAGGCCACCTCGGCGCGCTTGCGTTCGGTGACGTCGATGATCAGGCCCATGCGCACCAGGCCCTCCGGGGTGTCTTCCGGTGCGGCGGCGGTCAGCTCCACCCATTTCACCTGGCCGTCCCGCGTCAGGATGCGGAACTCGGTGGCGATGGGGCGTCTGTCCCGCCGCGCCGAGGCGATCAGGGTCTGCAGGCCATCCCGGTCCTCGGGGTGGCGCTGTCGCTCCAGGGCCTGGGGGTCTTGCAGCACCTCTTCGGGCTGCAGACCGTAGAGCCGCTCCACACCCGGGCTGACATAGGTGAACCGGCGCTCCTTGTCCTGCATGTGCAGGCGGAAGATCACGCCAGGCACCTGGGCCGCCATCTGGCGAAAGGCGTTCTCTGCGCGGTGGTGTTCGGTCAGCACGGCCTGCAGGCCGTGCAACATGGCCGCGGCGGCCGAGACCATCAGCACATCGGCCATCAAGGTGTTGAGGGCGATGACCGTGAAGGCGGCTGGGTCGTCTATGTTCAGGTGCAGGGCGCCCAGCCCCAGGTAGGCCGCCACACCCAGGGCCAGCCAGGTCAGCACATTGGCCAGCAGCGACATCAGCGCAGCGCGCGTGCTCAGCAGCAGGATGGCCAGCACCGGGACGGTCATCAGATAGGCCTGGCCCACCAGGCCGACCCACCAGAGCAGGGCTGTGCCCAGCAGGTGGACCAGCACCAGCAGGCCGCTGACCCGGATGCGGAAGGAGAGCCCGCGGGCGCGCCGCAGCCCGGCCACCAGCAGCAGGGCCAGCACATCGAGCAGCAGCACCGGGTACAGCGAGCGGTCCCAGGCCAGGGCCATGCTGGGCAGGGCCACCAGCGCGCCCAGGCCGAGGATCAGCGTCAGCAGGGCCTGCAGCACCTGCTCGCGCCAGCTGGGCAGATCGCGGGGGCTGCCCACGGCCTTGAGCAGCCTCTGGCGGAATGACTCAGGCACAGCGAACATCCCTCCGTGGGCTCAATGCTGCCACGAGTGAGTGGAAAAAGGGGCCAGGTCTTTGGCGGCCCTGGCAGGTCGGAGATACCCCAGGAGCGGCGTGCAGCCCGGCCAGCTTCATCATGGAAGGCCCCTTCCGTTCCTGCGGTTTGCACCTCGGGCCTTTTGCCGGGCTCTGGCGATGCGTGGGTGTCGGAGGGGTATCGACGGTCTCAGCCCGGGCTTGACACAAAAATGCCCGGTTTCGGCGGGCACTTGCATGCCTTTGAAAAGCCATGCTATAGTGCGCAGCTTACCGGGGTTGCTGCAGCGAAGCGCAACAGCCTCAGTCACCTGCCCAGGTGGCGGAATTGGTAGACGCACTAGTTTCAGGTACTAGCGGGTAACTCCGTGGAGGTTCGAGTCCTCTCCTGGGCACCAAACAGCCAACGGCCTGCACAGCAATGTGCAGGCCGTTTCGCTTTGTGGGTCCGTTTGTGTGGGTCCGTCGTCCGGACCACCGCCCGGGCCGAGCGGCGTGCCGGAGGGATCGTTCAGTCCTGTCCGAACAGGTCGCGGGTGTAGACCCGGTCCTTGACGGCCTGCAGCTCGGGCACCAGGCGGTTGGCCACGATGACGTCGGCCTGGGCCAGGAAGGTCGGCAGATCGTGCAGCACCCTGGAGCCGAAGAAGCTCGCTTCCTTCAGCGCGGGCTCGTAGACGATCACCTCCACGCCCTTGGCCTTGATGCGCTTCATGATCCCCTGGATGCTGCTGGCGCGGAAGTTGTCCGAGCCTGCCTTCATGATCAGCCGGTGGATGCCCACCACCTTGGGCCGGCGCCGCAGGATGTCGTCGGCCACGAAGTCCTTGCGCGTGGTGTTGGAGTCCACGATGGCGCGGATCAGCGTCTGCGGCACCTGGCTGTAGTTGGCCAGCAGCTGCTTGGTGTCCTTGGGCAGGCAGTAGCCGCCGTAGCCGAAGCTCGGGTTGTTGTAGTGGTCGCCGATGCGCGGGTCCAGGCACACGCCGTCGATGATCTGGCGCGTGTCCAGCCCGTGGGTGGCGGCGTAGGTGTCGAGTTCGTTGAAGTAGGCCACCCGCATGGCCAGGTAGGTGTTGGCGAAGAGCTTGATGGCCTCGGCCTCGGTGCTGTCGGTCAGCAGCACCGGTGCATCGGGCTTCTGCGAGCCTTCGCGCAGCAGGTCGGCAAAGCGTCGTGCGCGCTCGCTCTTCTCGCCCACCACGATGCGCGAGGGGTGCAGGTTGTCGTACAGGGCCTTGCCCTCGCGCAGGAACTCGGGCGAGAAGATCAGGTTCGGGCAGCCCAGCTCGGCGCTGAGCGCGCGGGTGTAGCCCACCGGCACGGTGGACTTGATGACCATCACCGCCTCGGGGGCCAGGGCCATCACGTCGCGCACCACGGCCTCCACCGAGGTGGTGTTGAAGTAGTTGGTGGCGGGGTCGTAGTCGGTGGGGGTGGCGATGACCACATAGTCGGCACCGGCATAGGCCTGCGCCTTGTCCAGCGTGAAGCTCAGCTTGAGCTTGCGGTGCGCCAGGAAGTCCTCGATCTCGCGGTCCGCGATCGGGCTGCGGCCCGCATTGAGCAGCGCCACCTTGTCGGCGTCGATGTCCAGGCCCACGACCTCGTGGTGCTGGGCCAGCAGCACGGCGTTGGACAGGCCCACATAGCCGGTCCCTGCAACAGCAATCTTCATTGCATCCTCATCACCGGATGAAATGTCCGGATATGCCTTGATTCTCGCCTCAGTTGGCCGACAGAGCCTGTCCCGAAGGAGAGGGATGCGGGGGGCGGAGTGTGTCCACGTGCAGCCCGCCCCCCAGGGCCTTGGCTTGGCGCTTGGCCCGGGCCGCGGCGTTGGCCACATCTTCGGGGCGCAGGTTGGGGGCCGCTTCGGTGATCTTCACTGCCCCGACGCTGAGCGTGGTCAGCGGATGAAAGCGCAGGTTGCCATGGCGGTCCTCGGCCATCACGCCGCCGGCCAGGCGCTCGGCCTCGTCGTAGAGGCCGACGGCCGCGGCGTTGAAATGGGCCAGGGCCTGCTGGCTGCGGGCTTCCCAGTCATCGCTCTGGAACAGCACGACGAAGTCGTCGCCGCCCACATGGCCCACAAAGTCCCGGCGCGGGTCTGCGTGGTGGGTGATGGCCCGCGCGGCCAGCAGGATCATCTCGTCGCCGCGCCAGTAGCCGTACAGGTCGTTGAAGGGCTTGAACTGGTTGAGGTCGAAATAGCAGGCCACGAACTCCCGGCCGGCCTCCAACAGACGCTCGATGTGCTGGGTGATGGGGATGTTGCCGGGCAGCAGGGTCAGCGGGTTGGCGTGGCGGGCAGCCTCGATGCGGGCTTCGGTCACGGCGCGCACCAGGTCCTCGCCGGCGCCCAGCCCGCGGTAGCGGCCGTGCTCCACGATGATGACACCCTCGGACAGGTAGCGTTGGTCCTCGCTGGTGAGCACCGCCGTCAGGGTGTCGATGTCGGCGGTCAGGTCCAGCAGGCGCGGCGACAGGTTGGCCGACAGGGTGCAGGACTGGCGCCCGTAGAGCTCCTTGAAGTAGGGCTTGGCGTATTGGGTGACAAAGCGCGTGCGGCTCACCAGGCCCAGGGGCCGCTGGGCCTCGTCCACGATGGCGATGGCGTGCGCGGTCTCGTCGGTCGAGAAGCGCTGCAGCAGCTCGTCGTTGCTCTGGGCCGGGGTCACCGGGGGAATCTCCCGCAGCACCTGGGGCACGGCCGCGCGGCGGTGGGCGGCGCGCCGGCGCTCGGGAAAGACGGCCAGGTCCTTGCGCTCGATCACCGCCAGCGCCGCTGCCTGGGCCCGGCTCACCGGCGTGGGGGCCGGGCGGCCCAGCAGCCAGCCCTGGCCCAGGCGGATGCCCAGGTCGCGCACCAGGTGCAGCTCGTCCTCGGTCTCGATGCCCTCGGCGATCAGCGTCGAGCCGAAGACCTGGGCGATCTGGATCAGCGCGCGCAGCGTCTGCAGCTTCTCCGGGTGCTGGGGCAGCTGGTGGACGAAGTAGCGGTCGATCTTGACAAACTCGGGCTTGAGTTCGGACCACAGGCGCAGGCTGGAACGGCCATCCCCGAAGTCGTCCAGGGCGATCTGCACCTTGTGGCGCCGCAGCCGGGCCACCGCGGCCTCCAGCGCCGCGATGTCGCGCACCCGCTCGTGCTCGGTCAGCTCGATGACCACGCCGCTGGCCGACAGGTGGGCCTCCTCGGTCAGCGTCAGCAGCAGGTTGAGGTCGGCCTGGGCCAGCGCGGTGACCAGGGCCTGGGCACTCAGGTTGACGAACAGCCGCCCCGCCGGTCGGAGCCCCATCCAGGCCCGCAAGGCCAGGCGCACGCATTCGATCTCCAGCGCGACGACGCAATCTTCTTCGCGGGCAGCGGCGAACAGCTCGTCGGGGCTGCGCCAGGGGCAGCCCGCCGGGGTGCGGATCAGTGCCTCATGGGCGGCACTGTGGCCTTCGGCCAGGTCCGCAATGGGCTGGAAATGGGGATGCAGGCCGCCCCGCGCCAAGAGGGCTTTGACGGTTCCCACTGCGGCATTGGTTGTGACTGAGACAGACCCCAGCATAGCGCGGGAGGATGTCGGCGCTGTGACGCTGTCGTGGCAGCGTCACAGCCGGGGCCCGGGGGGTGGTCTCAGAGTCGGATGCCGCCGTCCACCTCGAGGCAGCGGCCGGTGAAGTAGTCGTTCTCGAAGATGAACTGCGCGGCCTGGGCGATCTCCTCCGGCTGGCCGGTGCGGCGCAGCGGCACCGCCGACAGCAGCTTGTCCATGGTCTCGGCTGGGATGGTCTGCAGGATTTCGGTGGCCGTGAAGCCCGGGGCGATGGCACCGGTGCGGATGCCGAAGCGCGCCAGCTCGCGCGCCCACACCGTGGTCATCGACACCACGCCGGCCTTGGCCGCGCTGTAGTTGGTCTGGCCCATGTTGCCCGCGCGGGACACGCTGGACAGGCTGACGATCACCCCGCCGTGGCCGGCGTGCACCATCTGCTCGGCCGCCGCACGGGTGCACAGGAAGACGCCGGTCAGGTTGACGTCGATGACCGCCTGCCAGGCGGCCAGGCTCATGCGGTCGGTGACCTGGCCGTCGCGCACCTTCAGCAGCATGCCGTCGCGGGTGATGCCGGCGTTGTTGACCAGGCCGTCGAAGCGGCCGAAGTCCTCGGCGATGCGGGCCATCACCGCATCCACCTGGCCCTCGTCGGCCACGTTGGCGGTGTAGGCCCGGGCCTGCACGCCCAATGCTTCGCATTCGGCCCGCGTGGCGGCCAGGGCCTCCGGGTCACGGTCGATCAGGGCCAGATCCGCGCCGCGGCGGCCCAGGGTCAGGGCGATGGCGCGGCCGATGCCGCGGGCGCCGCCCGTGATGGCGATGGTCTTGTGGGACAGGTCCATGGGAAATCCAGACAAGCAGTGGAAACCAAAGAGGCGCCAATTGAACCACTTGATGCACTGCAATCCGCTCCACATTTCCTGCAATTTCACCGGGCACAGTTGTTCCCATCGAAATGTCACTGTTGAACGGATCCCGTGATGCGAGCGCTTGTCTTCCAACGCCATCTCGCCGCCGGCCTGCTGCTGCTGACCGGCCTGTGGCTGTGGGCCGATCCCCGCTGGCTGCAGCCCCAGACCTACTTCGGCTTTCGTGCCGTGGCCATGCAGTACAGCGGCGTCATCGCCATCGCCGCCATGTCGGTGGCGATGATCCTGGCCACCCGCCCGCGCTGGCTGGAGACGCCACTGGTCGGCCTGGACAAGATGTACCGCCTGCACAAGTGGCTGGGCATCACCGCGCTGGGGGTCTCCGTCGTCCATTGGTGGCTGGGGCAGGGCAGCCGGTGGATGGTGCAATGGGGCTGGGTCACCCGCGGGGCCCGGCGGCCGCGCGGTGCCGCCCCGGACCAGGACAGTCTGCAAGCCTGGCTGGGCAGCCAGCGCCACCTGGCCGAGACCGTGGGCGAGTGGGCCTTCTATGCCGTGGCCATGCTGCTGGTGCTGGCCCTCGTCAAGCGCTTCCCCTACAAGCTGTTTGCCAAGACCCACACCTGGATGGCGGCGCTGTACTTGGCCCTGGTGTTCCACGCCGGGGTGCTCATGCAGTTCAACTACTGGGACCAGCCCCTGGGCTGGCTGATGCTGCCGCTGCTGGCGGGCGGCGTGGCCAGTGCCGTGTGGGTGCTGACCGGGCAGGTGGGCCGCCGCCGCCAGGCGCGGGCCACCGTGGTCGCGCGGCAGGAATACCCCGCCCTGAAGACGCTGGAGACCGAGTTGCTGGTCGATGCCGGCTGGCCGGGGCACCGTGCCGGGCAGTTCGCCTTCCTGACGGTCGATCCAAAGGAGGGGCCGCATCCGTTCACGCTGGCCTCGGCCTGGGATCCGGCCACCCGCCGCCTGCGCTTCGTCACCAAGGCCCTGGGTGACCACACCGCCGCGCTGCCCGCGCTGCTGCGCGAGGGGCAGGTGGTGACCGTCGAGGGCCCCTATGGTCGCTTCGACTTCGAGGACGGACGGGCGCGTCAGATCTGGGTGGGTGCGGGCATCGGCATCACGCCCTTCATCGCACGGCTCAAGCAGCTGGCACGCCAGCCCATGACCGACACCGAGATCGACCTCTTCCACGCGACGCCCGTGCTGGACGCCACCGCCATCGAGAAGCTGCACCGGGACGCCCGTGCCGCGGGTGTGCGCCTGCATGTCTGGGTGGACAGCCGCGATGGCCTGCTCGATGGCGAGCGCATCCGCGCCCAGGTGCCCGGGTGGCACCAGGCCAGCGTCTGGTTCTGCGGGCCAGCCGGCTTTGGCCGCAGCCTGGTCAAGGACTTCATGGCCAGTGGTCTGGCTCCCACGGCCTTCCACCAGGAGCTGTTCGAGCTGCGTTAGGTGCGGAAGCTGGCGGCGCCCGGGCGCAGCCAGTGCACCAGCTTGCCAAACAGCTCCTGGACATTCACTGGCTTGGCGATGTGGTCGTTCATGCCCGCCGCCAGGGCGCGCTCGCGGTCACCGGCCATGGCGTTGGCGGTCATGGCGATCACCGGCAGATCCCGCCAGCGCGCTTCCTGGCGGATGGCACGGGTGGCCTCGTAGCCATCCATCTCGGGCATCTGGCAGTCCATCAGCACGCCATCGAAGGTCTGCTGACGCAGGCATTCCAGCGCCTGCAGGCCGTTGTGGGCGGTGTGGACCTCCAGGCCGGCGTGGGCGAGGATGCTCACCGCGATCTCGCGGTTGACCTCGTTGTCTTCCACCAGCAGCACCCGGGCGCCGCGCAAGGCCGCCTGCAGCGCGCGCAGGGCCTCCTCCTGCTGGGCCGCGCGAGTGACGCGGGGACGGGTGAGGCCCAACACCGTCCCGCAGGCGTCGAACAGCGAGGACGGCGTGACCGGCTTGAGCAGCAGCGCGCCGACATCGACACCCCGACGCCGGAGTTCCTGCTGAACCTCCTCCCGGCCGAAGGCCGTCAGCATCAGCACCGCTGGCGGCGGCCGGTCGGCTGCCTGCGTGAGCAGGCGCCGCGCGCATTCGATGCCATCGAGCCCAGGCATCTTCCAGTCCAGCAACACCAGATGAAGG
>NZ_BADL01000022.1 GCF_000333615.1 Ideonella sp. B508-1
GGCGTGGGCTGTTTCGCGCCGCCCTTCGCCCTAGACTATTACGCGGCCTGCANCATCGGCGGCGTCCACCCCGATGCGGCCCTGCGCACCATCTGACCTTACCTGGGCGTGCTGCTGCTCGGGCTGCTGCTGGTCGCCTTTGTCCCCTGGTTCTCGATCGGCCTGCTGAGCTGAGCCGGGCTTCCTTCATCTTTCCTGCCGAAGGGCTTCCATGTCTGACAACCACAACACTGAATTGCGGGAGCGGGCCTACCGCATTCGCCGCTATGCCCTGCGCATGGGCGAAGTGCAGGGCCAGGGCTACATCGGCCAGGCCCTGGGCTGGGCCGATGTGCTGGCGGTGGCCTGGGGCCACGCGCTGAACTACCGCGCCAACGAACCCCAGTGGGAGGGTCGTGACCGCTTCCTGCTGTCCCATGGCCACTACGCCATCGCCTTCTACGCCGCGCTGATCGAGGCCGGGGTGATCCCCGAGAGCGAGCTGGAGACCTATGGCAGCGACGACAGCCGCCTGCCGATGTCGGGCATGGCCACCTACACCCCGGGCATGGAGATCTCCGGTGGTTCGCTGGGCCAGGGCCTGGCGATTGCCGTGGGCATGGCGCTGGCGCTGCGCCACAAGCGCAACCCGGCCTTCGTCTACAACTCGATGTCTGACGGCGAGCTTGACGAGGGCTCGACCTGGGAAGCGGCCATGGGCGCGGCCCACCACGGCCTGGGCAACCTGATCTGCCTGGTGGACATCAACAAGCAGCAGGCCGACGGGCCCTCGGGCCAGGTGATGGGCTTCGAGCCGCTGGCCGACAAGTGGGCGGCCTTCGGCTGGCATGTGCAACGGGTGAACGGCAACGACCTGCCGGCCGTGCGTGCCGCCTTCGATGCCGCGCGTCAGCTGGCGGAGCCCCGGCCCCGCGTCATCCTCTTCGACACGCTGATGGGCTGCGGCGTGCCCTTCCTGGAGCAGCGCGAGAAGAACCATTTCATCCGCGTCGATCCGCCGGAGTGGCAGCAGGCCCTCCAGGTGCTGGACGCATCGCAAACGCAAGGAGCGACGGCATGAACGCCACCCTCGACAAGAAGCCCCGCCTGACGACCTCGGCCATGATCGCCTCGATCGCCGCCGAGGGACAGCGCGTCAAAGGCCGCCCCTTCGGCAAGGCGCTG
>NZ_BADL01000021.1 GCF_000333615.1 Ideonella sp. B508-1
CCATCGCCCCCCATGATTGAGGCGACTCCATTGAAAACGTAGTAGAGGGTTTCTACGTTCCAGTATGTCGAGATTTCAATGTCGATCATCGCGCCCCCTCAACGGATGCTTTTGCCGAATGCAAGCGATGCCCTAAGCGTCTGCGACATATTCGAGGTCATCGCACGCTCCATGTATGCCACTTCTTGCGCGATGTTGTAGGTGCTGACAGTTTGGGTGTATGCCTGCTGGAGAACCTCGCGCGACTTCTTTTCAAGATCGTTCATCCGGCCCTCCAGGGCCGAGGCCTCCTGAGAAGCGGCCGGGCCTGAAACCGAGCGATATTTCGCCAAGGCTTCGCGCAAATCCATAACCGCCCTCTGGATATAGACCTCTGCATATTTAGCCGCGATCAGCTCCTGATACCTGTTCATGGCGTTATCTGCCATGGTTGTATTGCCCAGGGAAGTCGTCACCGCGACGATCTTATAAATAGGGATGTCGGTCGCGTTCAGGAACTTCATGGTTCCCGCCGGGTCCGCGTCCGCCGCGCGGTCACGAAGGTTATTGATAACCGTGTTAATCTTCGCCCGAATCATCGCCTTGAAGCTCTTCTTGGTATGCGTCGGGTCGAACTGAGCATCGTAGGGATTTAGGCAATCCACCCGCTCGTCGCACTTGTAGATGACGAAGTCCATTGAGTCGGTTGGGTTTCCATAGGAATCAGCCGTATTGCCGCCGATGAAGTCCTCGATGCTGATCGTCTTCGCCGTCTTCGTGTCCGGCGTGGACACTGAGTCGGTTCGGAAGATCGTCGTTCCGACCATAGACATCAGCAGCTCTCGGTAGTCGTCGTCGATCCCATCGACCTTTTTCAAGGCTTTCCAGACGATGTTTCCCGAAGGCATCGCGTCCTTCACTTCGGGCTTGGACGAGGCCACCGAGTTGATCGTGTCATTGGCCCTGCCCTCGTTGTTCATCACGTTCGTCCAGGCGTCGGTGATGTCGGAGAACAGCCCTGTGTCAACGCCAAAGTTCTTGGCGCTGTTCTGCTTGTCTCGCGTCCATGTGTCTGGGATCGCTGCGTTCACGATGCCCTTAGCCGCCTCGCACGAGTCAACGTTCTGCCGGTTGATCGCCTGTGCCGTGGCCTGAAGCGCCTGCATCACGTTGTCGCATGTCGGGCAAAGGTTCTGGATCGCCAGCTTGAAGCCATAGCCCAGCGCGTTGGAGCCGATGTTTCGCAGCATGGCCACGAACTGCTCCTTGTTGATGAAGCTGAACCCACCCGCGAACAGGTCGATCCCGCCGCAGCCTGCGTTCCAGCTCGGCGGGGTGAACATGGCCAGGTTGTACGTTCGCTTGGGCGCCCGCATGAACATGCTGCCCCCGGTAAGCATGTTCATCGTCTGCCCCTGCACGACGGCGGGACTCGAAATGTTGCTCTGCGCATTCACGCCGTCGAACAGCTCTTGCATCGACATCGCCATCGTGTTGGTGGCGAACACGCACGCCACCGCCATTGCCGTCAGCTTGCGCGCCTTCACCTTGGTCATGAACATGGTGCGGTTCTCCTTAGAAGTTGTCGCCTGGCTTGGTGCCGGTCAGAACGAAGATGCGATTCACGATGTCTGTCATCGCCATCGCGCCGAAGCCGATGGCGGCCTTGTCGCCCGTCTGCTTTGAGCCAATGAACAGCGCCGGCACCCGCTCGATGCCCCAGGCCTGAGCCTGTGCGCGGCCGTCTCGGAAGTTGGGGAAGTCAGGTAGTCCGCCTCCGTCCACCGAGACGCCCAGCACCTCGATGCCGTACTTCTGCGAAAGTTGGCGCAACAGCGGCGCCATCGCGTGGCAGTAGGGGCAGTCGCTACGGAAGAAGAAGATGAGCCCGTGGTCCTTCGCCAGCGCGCGGAGCTGCTGGTCCTCGTTGAATTCACGTTGGCTGTCGAACGTCTTGATGGCCTGGTTGTTCACCGGCCGCTTCAACGAGTAGTCCAGCTCCGGCGTCTGCCACACCACGCGGCGCCAGTTGTCGGCGAAGACGGCACCCTTTTCCTGCGTCATCTGCCAGGCCTGGAGATAGTCCTTCAGGTTCTGGTCGGTCGGCTCCATCACTGCCAGGTCTTCGCGGCGCTTCAGCTCGGCCCGCATCTGCTCGGCCGTCTTGATGTCCCGCAGCTCGATCCGCTTCGGCTGCTCGGACTTCGACACCTGGCGCGGTGCCGGTGCCGGCGCCGCCTTCGGCGCCTGCGGCTCGTCGTCTGAGTCGCAGTACCAGTTGAACTTCGCTTCGTCGCAGCGCCACACAAAACGGTAGTCGAGTGCGCTGCCTTGCGCGTGGGCCAGGCCTGCAAGGCCAGGGCAAGGGAAAGGGAAAGGGAGAGGGAAAGGGCGATCTTCCTCATTGCTTCGTCTCCAGTCCAATCGGCGGCTTGCCATCTGTGCAGTAGTTCAGCTTCATGTTCATCTTCAGGTCTTGAGGCCCCTTGTCGGTGATGACCTCCTTCTTGGTGTAGACCACCTGAAGCCTCTTGCAGTCCCCACGGTTGAACTGACCGATGACTTCGGCGTGAGCCAGAAGCTGGCCGTCGCTCTTGAACTGGCGCTTGAACAGCTCGGCCGTTTCGCCCGTCATCACGCCATCGGCGCTGCCGTTGCGGATAGCCTGGACCAGCAGGTCGTGTTGGCGCAGGTAGACCGTCTGAGCGGCGCTTTCGCGCGTGAAACCCACGGCGATCAACGCCAGGGCCATTGCATGGTGTTTCTTCATCATCAGGGTCCGTAGTAGTCCTTGACCTTCTTGTTCACCGTGTCTGTGACCGTGCTCGTCGTCCCGCCTTGGTCGGGCAACGTGGGGGTGATCGTGGCGATGAACTCTGAGAAGTCGATGGTGGAGAAGTCGATGGACTGGATCTGCTCTTGGGTGAACCCACCGCATTGATCCATCGGCATGCCGAGCTGGGCCCGGCCTTGGCGGTTGATGATCTTGGCCAGCACGCTGGCGAAGCAGCAGTGGCGTTCCTTCTTCTCGACGCACACCCCCAGCACCTTGCTTGAGCAGTAGCTGTTGATGTAGACGCACAGGTTCTGGCCGCGCTTCATCTGCATCACTTGCTCTTCCTGTTCGCACTGGAGCCATTCGGTGACGATCGCCACTGCGACTGCGAAGGCGAAGCTGTATGGATCGAAGCCGACGTAGCTGAAGCCGCCCGTTGATGAGTATGAGAACTCGAAGCCGTATGCCCCGAAGTTCGTGCCAGCCTGAGCCGCCACACCCTCCGCCGCACCAGATGAAAGCCCGCCAGCGGCGGCGCTCGCACCCTCTTGCACGAGCGATGCGTCTTGCGCCGAAAACAGCGCGTCGTACATGTACTTCGACCCTGCCTTCAGCTCTTCTTTGCCTACAGCGTAGGCCGCCTTTGCCGTCACGCCAATCACGGCGTAATTCGTGAAGCCTTCGCCTCCCCCAGCAGCGGTGCAGCAGCTCTTGATGTCCGAGCCACCTAGCGTCTTCACCGAGCACTCTTCCATGTAGCCCTTGAAGATCTCGATGTTCGAGCTGTTGACGCCGTAGACGCCGGCTTCGCGGGAAGCCTCCATCATTGCGGCCGCCTGTCCGAAGTCCTTATCCGTTGGCCTGGTGGTGCTGAAGCAACCCGTGCCGTCTGCCTGGCACAGCGACGTGTCGCACACGTTCGTCTCGGTCACTGTGGCCGGCTTGTCCGGGCACTGGAAGGTCTGCGTGGACGACATGCACTTGGTTCCGGTGTCGTCGTAGGAGATGCACTGCGTGTTGACCTGGCCGCATCCGCGGTCGCGCAGCGGCTGGCAGGTGTCAATCGAGGCCGTGTCCGCACAAGTGAAGGCGGCCTGCCACTGCCAGCAGGTTTCGGTCAGCATGACCGAGTTCGCCGGCGGGTTCGTCGTACCTGCCAGGCACGCCGTCACGCCGCTGATACTCTTGCAGGGCGTCGCGTCGATGCAGTAGTCCTTCTTGTCCTGCACGCAGGTGTTGGGCTCGAAGGAGGGCACGGCCCAGGCCGTGCCCGCCACGAAGCCGAGGATCAGTAGAAGCGTCTTCTTCATGGTCGCCCTCAGTTCTTCAGCGCACCGCGTGCGGCAGCGCATTGGTCATCGAACTTGTTGGTGCAGCCAGGAGCGACGTTGTAGATTTGCCCGGACACCTTCACGTTGCCGCAGGCATCGCCCCATGCCCCCGTGCCCCAATACACCGTGATCTTGTTGGCCCCGGTTTGGAGCGGCATCGCGCTGCTCACGCTGCCCGCCCAAGTGCCGCCGCCTTCGTGCTTGTTCATCAGGAACTTCCCTTCGGAGTTGCAGAAGAACCCGGCCACGTTGTTCGGGGTGTAGCTGTTCAGCGGGTTGCAATAGCCGGTGTCGCTGTCGCAGTATTGGTACGCGAGCTGCGAGGTCGGGCTATAGCCGCTGGGGCAGTAGTCCAGCAGCTTCGTGTTCGCATAGAAGCTCTGGACGTTGGGCACCCACGCGGTCTTGGTGCAGTTGCCGTCCCCGTCGAGTTCGACGCACTGGTTCTTGCCCACGTCCTCGATCCACGAGTAGCCGACTTGGAAGTCCTTGCGCTCGGTCGGGAAGAAGCCGCCGCTGTACTGAGGGCCGGCGTTGGGGTAGCCGGCGAACACCGTGGTCCCGTTGACGCCCACGGCGGCCGCGTCGTCAAGGTTGCTCAGGTTGATGGTGATGTAGCTACCGAAGCCGATGGTGTCGAGGTTGAACGTGACTTCTCCGACGCCGTCCCCGCCGCAGTTCCGGTAGGGCACCTCCAAGTTGTAGTTGTAGAGCCCTGCCGTGCCTGTCCCTTCGAACGTGGCGTACACGAAAGCGCCGGTCTTCGTCTCGTTGTGCGTGCTGATCGCTGTCCCGACATAGCCGCATTCGGGGATCAGCGTCTTCTTGCACTCGAAGCTGTCCAGCACCGTGGACATTTCGCATGTCTCGGTCGTGTAGGTGCCCGGGATGGTCGTCTTCTCGATGTGGCACGCCGCCGTGCCCGAAGCCGGGATGGTTCCGGGGTTGGCGATGGTGCCCTTCGAGTTCACCATCAGCGGGTCCGTGTTCTTGTCGATCACGAACTTCGGGCGCTCGGCGGGCATCTGCTGGAGATAGTTCACCGCGTTGCACTCCTGCTGGTCGTAGGCGTTCGACGCCGTGTACGAGGCGCAGGTGGCGATCTTGTTCGTGCCCTGAGCCCCGATCAGGCTCTTGCCGCCGCCGTAGATGCTCGTCTCCGGTGGGGAGGTGTTGTACTTCGGGACATTGGTGGTGCCGCTGTTCGTGTTCACCGACCCTGCGGCAGCGCCCTTCCCCTTGTTGCTGTTGGAGAAGTCCTGACCGGCCTTGAAGGCGTCGGCCGGGGTGTTGATGGTCTGCGCCAGTGCGGTCGCAGCCACCGCGGCTGCCACCGATGCGGCGATCACGGCCTTCTTCATCGTGCAGTCCCCTTCAACGGCCGCCCATACCGAACAGCCATGTCACCGAATTCGCGCGAGCGCTGGGCGATGTCGTCCAGGGCGTAGTCCAGCCCCACGTCGCCCGCGACCATCACGTACTTGTCCGGCAGGGCGCAGCCCTCGTTGTCCACGATGTCAGCCGAATCAGGCTTGATCAGAACCACGGCCGGCACAGCGTTGATGCGGTACTTCGTGAAGGCGTTGGGGTTGATCTGCACGTTCCCGGAAGACTCTCCCAGCTCGTTGATGGCCAGGGCCGTCGATTTGATCGACCCGCCCTTGAAGCCACGCATGACCACGACACCCCCTGCCCTGTTCGCGTCCGCGATCAGCCGCTTCAAGGTTTCGCGGGGCATCGTGAAGCTGGCGAAGACCATCAGCCCGTCCACATGCTTGGCGTCTGCCTTCTGTTCGTAGCGCTTGGCGACGGCCTCCAAGTCCACGTTGCTGCGCGAAGGGGTCGGGATGTTGGGGAAGGTGTTGGGAGCGTTCTTCGTCGCCGGGTTCTCCGGGTCGAACATCGCCTTGCGCTCGCTCTCCACCTTCTTCAGCTCACGCTCTAAAGCGGCGCCGCTCGGCAGCGCCCCCTTCTTGGGCTGCGCTGCTGGGTTGCTCGGGTCGAAGAGCTGCTCGCGTTCCAGCTCGATCCGCGCCCTCTCCTGCTCCAGTTGGGATGCCGTCGGGGTTGCGGGTGCGGTCTGTCCCATGGCCGCCGCCGAGACGGCCACGGCGACTGCTGCTGCGATCATGCTCAGGTGCTTGTTCATGTCACAGCCCCACGCCCAGGCAGCAGTTGCGCTTGCGGAAAATCATGTAGGCGAAGTCCTCGCCCTTGTACGGGTAGCTCTTGCCCGCACCCCACACGGCCGTCGAGCGGCCGAACGGCTGGCAGCACTTGCCGTTCATCTTTTCCGTCTGCGGGATCGGATAGAGCATGTGGTACTTGTATTGGGTCTTGTCCATGACGGGCTGCGGGTAGATACCGCACAGCGCGTCGTCGCCAGAGGTGCCCCACATCAGGAACTCCCGATGCAGCTTCGCGGTCATGCGCTGGGCCACCAGCGAGCTGGCCTGGACCAGAGAAACGTGCGCCTGGACGTGGCCGTTGAAGGGGTAGATGGAGCCGTTGCAGCCTGCGCACCAGAAAAGCTCGTTGGACCCGAAGCCTGTGGTGGCCAGCACGCAGTCACCCGCGCAAGCGGCCTGGGCGATGGGGTTGCCGAACAGGAACGTCTCCGGGTTCAGCAGCATCGTCAGCTCGTCGTCGTTCCATGTCGGGTCGATTTCCGTCATGTAGGCCACGTCGAAGCTGCCCGTTTCAAGGCACGGGTCATCCAACACCACTTCGAGGTAGTACAGGATCGGATCGACGTACCAGTGGGCTTGCCAGTTCGATTGCCGCGTGTTGTCGGCCTGCAAGCGCACCTCGCCTTCGGGGGCACGGATGCCCGGGTCGATGGACACACCACCCAGGGAGACGAAGCAGTACGGCGAGCGCGTGATGTCAACGCGGCGCGCAGGCTCCCAAAACGAGGTCTTCACGCCGATCATCGGCGGGCTCGAACAGGTGCAGAGGAAGCCGCTGGAGTTGTCGGTGTCCTCTTGGTCCATTTCCAGCATGGTCCCGCCGCCCAGCTTCATGGGGAACATGCACGACCAACAGATGTCGGTGATGGGGTTGGCGAACTCCCCTTGGCACACGCCAGCCGAGCTTTCGCGCGCGAAAGTCATCGCCAGCAGCATCATGGCCATCGCCACCAAGCGCTTCATTGCAGCTCCTTTGCGGGCACTTCTTCCACCAGCAGCATTGCCCCTTGCTGGCTGATGACGCTGGGCACAGCTCGGATGCCGAACCGCTGGCTCAGCTTGCCCTGCTGGTCGTAGTAAACCTGGGTCTTCCAGGCTTTCGAGGTGTCGAACCACGAACCGGCCACGAGGATCGGCTTGACCTTGGTGCCGCCCTTCGCAACCATCTTTCGCACCGCCTCGGCTTGCGCCTTGTCGCGCCCGTCGAAGAACACCAGCCGCTTGCTCAGGCTGGTGACGAGAAGCGGATTGATCTTGGCCCCGGCCGGCACCACGATCTGACCGTCATCCGTGGTGACGGCGCGGCTGTAGGTCACTGTCGGGTCGATCAGGCGCTGCGAGCGCTCGTGAACCGTCGTCAGGCCCTCCACCGGCTTGGGGTTCTTCGCGCTGGCCACAGAACGCTTGATCGCCTCCTGCTGGATGCGCTTCAGCTCGCCGGTTCGCTCCTTCTCCTTCAGGCGTGCCAGGATCGTGTCCAGGGCGCTTTCTTCGCCGATGGGATACACAGGCCCGATCTGGCCGAGTTCTTCGGCCTGGGCGCTGATACAGGCCGCCGCGAGGGCCGCCGCCGCGACTGCCAGGAAGACCTTAGAAGAGTTCATAGGCCTTCCCGATGATTTCGCGTTGCTTGACGTTGCCCGTTACGGCATAGCGCGAGTCCAGGCTGTCCGGGCTCGGCGTCGCCAGGAAATACTCGTCTTCAGGAATGAGGCCTCCAGCGGCGGGCTCCAGCGGCTCTCCGCTCTTTGCGTTTGTCTTGGCCAGGCCGATGTACTGGCCGCCGACGTAGAACGCGCGCCCGTCGCGCTTTACCTCGTCGCCAGGCTCGCCGGCCACGTTCTTGATGAAGATGGAGCCAGGCGCGTAGTTGAAGCCCCCATGCCAGCGATAGGCCACCGTGTCACCCTTCTTGAAGGGCTCGCCCGGCTTGTAGACGTAGATATGTCCGTCCAGGCTGCCCGTCAGGTTCTCGGTGAAGCGGTAGCCGTATCCCGCGTAGGCGATGTATCCGGCCAGGGCGGTCGCTCCGACGACGGCCGTAGCGCCGATGAACAGCTTGCGCGGAGCGCGGAACACTGCGAAGACCAGCGGCGCTGCCGCCAGGCTGCAAATGACGATGGGTGTGACGAGTCCTTTCATCGGCTCACCTCTTCATCCGTTCGCGCACGAGGTCGGTGTAGTCGATGGCCGTCCCACCGAGCAACGCCGCCTTGTTCACGATCACGCACCTGCACTCGACGCCCAGGGAGTCGATGTTGGCCGACAGCTTCTTGGCGAACTCGATGGTCAGCTTCTCGATGGCCGCCCGTTGCTCTTCGCTCACCGAGCTGCCCTTGCTGAGCACGTCGATGGTGTGCTTCTGTTCTTCTTCGACCAGCTTTTGCAGGTCCACCGTCGCCACCTTCGGCGGCAGGTTCTTCCAGGCCATGTACCCCACCGGCGCGAGGGCCAGCATGGAGCAGAAGACCGCGACCGCGATGGTCGTGATGTTGTCCTTAAACATTGATCCCCCTGCGCTTGAGCATGATCTTCAGCGTGTCGAACGTGCTGTAGCCCTGGGCTTCCAGCGCCTCGCGTTCCTCGAAGTCCTCGGCCTTGCTCGAAGCCATCATCAGAGACAGCGGGTCGGGGATGTGTCGAACGACGTGCTTGCCGTTCGGGGAGGAAATCAGCATTTCGGAGTACTGCCCGCCCTGCGTGGTCAGCGACTTCAGCATCCGCTCGACCGCGGGCGTGAAGTTCACCTTCGCCTCGTCAATGAGCTTCTGGAGGTTGTCTGGGTCTTGGCGGAGCAGGATCTTCCAGTCCGCGTTGTTGTAGGCTGCCTTGGAAGCATCGTTCTTGTAGGCGTCGTCCACGCCCTGCGTGCCCACGCAGAACATGCCGTTGTACTTACGCGCGCGCCGATAGCCCTCTTCGATGAACTCGGCCGTTTCCTTGTCTGCACCGAGAAGCTGCCAGGCCTCGTCCACCAAGCACAGCTTCTTGCGGTCGCGGCTCAGGTACATGTCGTGCGCGATCCGCGAGGTCAGCACGAACAGCACCACGCGGCGCAGGTCGGGCGCGGCCTTCAGCTCTTCCAGCTCCAGGCCGATCATGTCGCCATCGAGGTTGATGTTCGCCGGGCCGTTGAAGTAGGTACCGTAGATACCTTCCTTGGTGAAAGGCTGGAGCTGCTTGGCCAGTTCCCACGCGATCCGCTCGGGCTGGTCGTTCTGGTCCTTGACCATCTTCAGCAGGTAGTCGCGGATGCGCGTCGGGTTCGTCTCCGTCCCGTAGTCGTTCCAGACCGCCGTGATGGCCTCGCCGATCAGCGCGTAGTGCAGTTCGGTCAGCGGCGCGTTGGGTGACGCCATGCGGCCGATCATCGGCTTGAGCATCCGCAGCTCGTTCTCGAACGAGGTTTCCGGGTCAGCACCCACCCATGAGAACGGGTTGATGCAGATCGGGTTCGTCGTCGTGAACTCGATGAACGTGCCCTTCTGGAGCCCGATCAGGTTCTTGTAGCTGCGGCCCACGTCGATGACCCACACCCGCGCTCCGATGCCACGGTATGAGCTGACGATTTCGTTCATCGTGACGGACTTGCCCGAGCCGGACACGCCCGCTACGAAGATGTTGTAGTTGCCCTGCTTGTTCGAGTAGAAGTCAACGAAGGTCGGTTCGCCTCGGCGGCCGAAGAACATCATCACCGGGTCACCGGCGCCGGACCATTCCGCGATCACGGGCGCCATGTCCACCGCGTTGACGGTGGTCTTGGTCGTGATGATGCGGAAGCGCTTCATGTCTTCGCACATGTCGGCCGTCAGCGTCATCGGCAGGCTGGCGTAGAGCATCGGCAGGTGGATGCCATCGAGCGGCACCATCGTGAAGCGCTCCGACTTCCAGACGTTCATTGCCACGCCGGACACGCGCTGGATCGTCTTCTTCGGGGAATACACCAGCAGGGTGTGGTACAGCGAGGTCAGCGAGCCGCCGTTGTTCTGCTGGTGCAGCACCACGTTCCAGTCGTCAGCCTCAAGCGCCAGTTCCGGCTGGTACTCGGCCATCTTGGATTTCGCGTTCTGTTTGGCGCGAGCTGCCTTCATCGCGATCTTCGCGTCCAGCTCGGCCGGGTCCAGGGTGTAGACCCCGCCGCAGATGACGAATGGGCACGGGTACTGGAGGCCGTCATCGAAGAAGCTGCCGATGATGTTGGCCATTTCCCACAGCTCTTTCTTCTGCGGGTAGTACCGCACGCCGAAGGCGCGCATGGCCACGCGGTCGTCTTCATCGCCTTCCTTCTCGGGCGGCTTGCCGAACAGGATTTCGTCGTGCTTGACGCGAACGTGTTGGCCGAAGGGCGTCACCTGGTCCTTGATCGACTTGCCGTCGTCGTAGCTCACCTCGGGGGCGACTTCCGGGCTGAAGAACAGTTCAGGGTCCAGCATCGGACGGATGAACCGGATCAGCGATGTGGGGTCGCCGTGGAACGCCGGCAGGTTCGAGGTGCGCAGTTGCGAGCGCAGGGCCTCGCGCAGCTCCCACAGTTCTTGCACCAGGCGCTTGTCCTCGTGCGAACCCGTCTTCGTCACCGAGAACATCAGCTTGGCGGCCTTCACCATGTAGTTGGTGTTGGCGAACAGCGGCCGGCCCTTGGAGCGGCGCACGTAGTCGGTCCGCTGCTTGGCCAGCTCCACGAAGAACGGCGACGTGCGGCCGTTGTCCACCGCGACATGGCGCATGTCCATGTAGGCCTGGAGCTTGTCATCGAAGATCGAGCTGCCCATCAAGGTCCACTGCACACCGTAGCCCGGGGGGATCGGCGTGAAGAGCTGGGTCAGCTTGGTGGTCATCTGCTCGTCGGCGCCCGTCTGCGGGATCACCTCGAAGCAGAAACTCACGGACGTGTCGTTGTAGAACAGCCCCGTCTCGGGGTCGTACTGGTCGTACTTGAGCATGTTGTGCAGCCCATGCACGGTCTTGGCGACATCGTGGATGTCGGCGCCAGGCGCTCCGTCAGCGATCTTCTGAGAAGCGCTGACGGGCGCCGGCACCTTGCCTGTGTCCTCCGTCTTGTCGAGCACGTAGCGTTCGGCCAGGCTGCGCACCGCGCCCCAGGTCTTGTCGAACAGAGTCATTTCCATCTTGTTGTCCTCGTCGGGGCGCGTTACTGCCTGGTTGATCCGGTCTGGCGTGCTTGGCTGGCCGCCGAAGCTGCCGCTCGCGCGTGGTAGCGCATGAGCCTGTCGAAGCGGACTTGGATGTGGGCTCGAAGCAGCGCCAGGTCCTTCTGCCGTTCTTCTCTCATGTCGCCGTCTGCTGTGTGCAGGTGGTCCAGGCCTAGCACATAGCGTTGCGATCCCGAGGGTTGCCGCTTCGTTGCGCTCTCGGATGGCCCTGTGGATTGCTTTCACCAGGCCTTCGGTGCTGGGGGTCGGGAGCGGTGTTGTCCTGCTCGACATCCGCCCTCCCCCTTACTCGTTCTCGCCGGCCTGTGCGGGCGAGCCGGGCATGCCGGGGCGGAGAAGCCCGTTCAGCATTTCCTGCGCGCTCTGAGGCGTCGGCTTCGGCGCTGCTTCCTCGTCCGAGGTTGGCGCAGTCACCTTGATCTTTCCCTTCGTGCCCGCTGCTGCCGGGGCGGCCTGCACGGCCGGCGCACGCACCGGGCGGTAGGCGTCTTGGATGCGGCGGCGGTTGTGCTCGATCAGCCACTTTCCCGTGTCCACCGGCAGGTAGACGTAGCTCTGGTCGTGCAGGTCGCCGTCCGTGTCTTCCCACGGGGCGAACCACACCCGCAGCACCAGCGGAGCGCTGCGGATCGGTGTGCCGCTGTAGATCGGCTTGGTGAGGACGCCGGTGCCCGTCTCGGCCGGTTTCGCGCGCGAAACCTCTTCGGTTCCGTTGCCGTGCTTGACGCGCTGGCCCGGCAGGTTGTTGGCTTGGGCGTTGGCGTAGATGCCAGTCATCGACTCGCACAGAACGCCGTCCGGCGCCTTGCACGAGAAGCTGTCCTTGGCGTCCAGCCCGGACATGCTCCCGCACCCAGCCAGCGTGATCGCGGCGGCGGCGACGGGGATGAGGGTCAGTGCCTTCATTGGGTGTTGCCTCCGTAGTTGGTGGAATAGGTCGCCGCGCTGCTCACGCAGCACTCGCAGCGCGACTTCGTGGCGCAACCGCTGGCCAGCACGGCCACGGCAAGCGCGCACAGCAGGCCAGCGCGCTTCATTGCTTCACCGCCGTGGGTGCTGCCGCTGCTTGCTTCGTGGCGTTCAGCCACTGGTCCAGCTTCTCGGCGGGCACGGCGCCCGGCAGCAGCCGGCCGTCCATGGCGATGAGCGTCGGGGTGCCCGTCACGCCCAGGCGCGAGCCCAGCACCAGGTTGTCGTTTACCGGGTTGTTGCAGGCCACCAGCTTCGGTGCGTTTCCCGTCAGCACGGTTTGCGTCCATGCCGCTTGGCGATCCTTCGCGCACCACACGGCGATGGACTTGGTTTTCGCTTCGGGGTGAAGCTGCTCCAGCGGGTACAGGAAGGTGTAGATGGTCACGTTGTCCATGCGTGCCAGCTCGCCTTCGAGCTTCCGGCAATACGGGCAGTCCGGGTCGCTGAAGATCGCCACCACGCGGCTGCCGTCGCCCTTGACCGTCTTGATGGCGTTGCCAAGGAACTGCGATGGGAATTCGGCCTTGCGGGCGTCCAGGCGGCGCTGGGCCGTGATGTCCACCTGCTCCTTCATGTCGAACAGGTGCCCGAAGATGAAGTACCTGCCGCTGTCGTCGGTGTAGGCCACGTTGTCGCCCATCACCACCTCGTACAGCCCCGTCACCTTCGACTTGCGCACTTCGGTGAAGCGCGTGTTCGGGTACATGCCGCGGAACTTCTCCGCGATCTGAGGCACCGCCTCGTCTTGGGCTGCTGCCGGCTGGGTCTGAGCCGTTGCCGCCATCGCCATCGCGGCCAGGGCCGCCGCCGTCAGTGCGCGCTTAATCATCGTCGTTGCTCCTTTGGGTTGATCCAGCGCGGCGCAGGAGGCCACGGTAGGTGTCGCGGTTGGTGCGGGTGCCCTTGTAGACGGCACCCTTGGTGATGAGGATTTCCACCACGCGGCCGCCGTCCGTCTCGATCACGGGAAACAGCTTGTCCGCTGCCTTCAGGTAGTAGTTCGCCAGCGTGTTGGCTGCCGAGCCGACGCCGCCACCGATGGCTGCTTGTCCGACCTGGCTCGGGTCGATGGTTTGCGTGACGCCGCCAGCGCCCGCCGTCGTCGTGGTGGCCGAGGCCTGGAAGGCCTTGCCGATGCCCGACAGGGCGCCAGCGAACAGCGCATTGGCCAGAAGCTGCCCCTGCTTGGTCACGAGGCGGCCGCGCAGCCCTGCCTTGCCGTCTTCGCCGATGACCGTGCCCTTGACGGGCATTTCGACCGTCTCGCCGTTGATGATGCAGGTTAGCGTCTCGGTGTGGCAGAAGGTGAGTTGGCTGCTCAGGTCGCCCCATGCGGCCGCGATGAAGCGGCAATCACGGATGTCCAGGCGGTACTTGTTGGCCAGGTTGGCAACGTCCAGCACTTCGAAGGCCATCGGCAGCGGGTTGCTCTGGGTCTGGCCGCCAGTAGGGGGGTTCAAGCTGTTGAGCATCGCCACCCGCACGAAGGAGCCACCAGGGATGAACTGGATGCCGGCGCCCTTCTCGTCTTCGGGGTGTGTCACCTGGGCCATCGTCATGGCGCGCTCGTTCACCGTGAAGCCGAGAACCTGCGGATCGCCGACCTCGCCGTTCTTGCCAGGCTGGCCCGGGTGTGCCGACTGCCGGGCCCCGAACTGGATCATTTCGACCGCTCCGCGCTGCTGCGGCTGCGGCGCCTGGCCGTTGATTGGCTGGTTCAGCCGCCCGACCGGGGGTTGTGCGCCGGGCCGACCATTCACCGGGCTGCCGTCAGGCGAGTTCAGCACCCGCTGAGCGCCACCCTGTACCGGCAGAGGCTTGTCTAACACCTCCGCTGCGCGGGCTGCACTGACTGGCGTGGGCGCGCTTGCCGCTGCCCCTGCTGCCTTGGCCAGCCGCAGGTCTTCCAAGTCCTTGGCGAGCTTCTTGTTCTGCTCGTCCTGGGCCTTCAGCTTCTGCTGGAGTTCGCCGATGGTGGTTTGCGTCTCCTTGGCGCGCGCCGACTCGGTTGCGCGCCAGGCGTCCTTGTCGTCCACCGTCCCGGGAGGGGTCAGGCTGACCGTGACCGGCTTCGTCTTCTGCTGGGGCGGCGCAGGGTCGAACAGGAACATGCCTGCGCCCAGCAGCCCGAGGATGCCGACTGCCGCGCCGCCCAGGATGATGGTCTGGCGCTTCTTGGTCTGTGCGTTGGGATCACTCATTGTCTTTGCGCTCCCGAACGATGTAGATGTACGTGCTGTCGCCAGGCGCGAGGGTCTGGTTCCGAACGGACACCACTCGCACGCCACGGCGGAACAGCTCCTGCTCGACCAGCAGCATGTCGGTGCTAGACACGTTGGTCAGGCGGTACTTCTCGCCCACGAAGTCGGCCTGCATGAACTTGGCTTCGAGAATCAGGCGGCCCTCTTTCCACAGGGGCACTTCCTTGTTCACGTCCACCTTGTCCACGGTGCCGTCTTGCAGCTCGTCGTCTGCCATGACCAGCACCAAGTCCTTCAGCTTTCGCTCGTAGGAAGTGGCACGGCCATCGGCCACCGAAGCCTTCTTGGCCGCTGCCGTCTTGTCGGCGGGCGGGCGCAGGATGACTTCCTCGGCCGCGATGGCGCGAGGCACCAAGATCAGCTTGTAGGTGGTGTTCTGCTCGTCCGTGACGAACAGAGTCACCGTCCCGTTGACCGGCGCCTCCGGGTTGAGCGAGAAGTACAGGACGCCTTGCGCCTCGTCCTTCTTGCCCACGATCTGGCCGGCTTGGCCAGGCACGACATTGGCGATGCGTCGGCCTTCGACCGCGAGCCGGTTGGACTCGCGCGCCGAGATATTGACCTGAACGTGCTGCTTGTCGGCGTTTTCGATCAGTTGTGTGGCGTCAGCCTGGTTGCTGACCAGCAGGCCGAGCAGGATCAGGCTTGACCACTTCTTGAACTTTGAGAACATAGAGTCGTCCCGAGCTGGTGATGTTGAAATCGACGATGTATTCCTTGTCGCGTTCGCTGGTGAACACGTCCGCGATGAAGGTCTTGAGGCGGCCTTTGACCTTCACGCGCTTGTCCCGCTCGGAGATTTCCTCGCGCTGCGGAACCCACACGGTGGTCACTCGCTCTTTCTTCATCCGAAGGGCCGCTGCCTCCAGATCCGCTCGCAACTTCGGGTAGCCGTCCGGGTCAGTCATCTTCAAAATGACTTGGTTGTTGTGGTCCACCGTGTCGGGCGTGACGGTCAGGACGGCGTTCAGAACGTAGTTGGCTTGGTCGGCCAGGTAGTCCCTGCTGCCGAAGTTCGAGCCGATTTCGTAGGGCCGCTTGACCTCGGGGGGCACGATGGCGACGGTCTGGTTCATCACCGTCCATCCCCATCCGGCCGTAAGGCCCATGCCCAGCGCGATCAATCCATAGATGACGTTTCGTTGGAACGTCACCATGCCCTTCAAGGTGTCGCGCTCGTTTTTGGCGTTATTCGGGTTCATCGCGCTCCTAACCGTTGAGTTCTCTAAGGTGGGATGCGGGCAGCTCCTTGGGCGGAGGCGTGCCCGTCGTCCAGTAGACGAGGTGCGCGGCAAGTCCCGGATGCTTCCCCTTCTTCAACTTGCCGTAGCCGAAGGCCAGGCCGACGCCCGCCAGCAGGCCGAGCATGGGGTGTCCGGCACCGAGGCCGATGAGGACACCGACGATGCCGATTGCGGCGACATCCAAGTCCCAGAAGAGGAACTTGCCCGCAGCGTCGAGACGCCGGGGGATGAAGTGGGAAAGGTCCGGTTGCGACATGCCGCGCCCTTCCTGGCTTAGATGGTGGCCGTGAAGGAGGCGTTGACGATCGTCACGATGATGCCGACGCCGATCGACAGCACCACGGCGCCGAAGAACCAGCTCCAGTCCTTCTTCACCGCAGCGACCACGGAACCCACAGCCAGCGCCACGAAGGCGGCCAGCTTGCCCAGCGAGCCAGTCACCCAGCCCTCGAACTTGGTCGAGACGGCCGTGAACTCGTCAGTCGTGGCCGCGCCGGCGTGCGTGGCCAGGAACATCAGGCCCAGCACCAGGACGCTGAACATGATGGCCTTGAACCACACGGCCTTCTCGGAACCCACGCCGCCCATGGCGGAAACTTGCATTGCGCTCATCTTTCACTCCTATCAATCAACGTTGTTGAACCCCCCTTCTTCCCCTCGTCAGGCGAACTCCTGACGAGGGCTCCGCGCGGGGAACGCGAAGGCTGTAGGGGCCTCACTTCTTGGCGTCAGGCCCGCAATCCATCCGAGGCACGCGCTTCTTCTTGGGCGCGGCCTTCTTCGTGTGCTTCTTGGGGGGCATCACTTTCGCGGGCGAAAGTTCGGCCGGTGGCTGCACCGACTGCGGCTGCGGCGTCACCACAGGCACAGGCGGGGGCGGTGGGAGCGCGACGGGCTTGGCACTCGTCAGCGTCTTGACGGTGCGCTCGGGGCAGTCCTGCCCATCGCAGAAGATCAGCTTCGCGTCTCGGGGCATGCCGAACTGCGCCACGTCCATGACGCGGTTGATCGGTGCCGGTTCGCCGAGGCTTTGCGCCTGGGCCAGATTGCATGCGGCCAGCAAGGCCCCCGCGATCAGTGTGAGGTTGGCGTTGCTTGCCATGTCATTCCTTGTCCGTTGTGGCGACCACGGCTGATGCCGTGTTGACTTGCGTGATCTGCGCCTTCGCCTGGGCCTCTGCCTGTTGGCGTCGATAGCCCTCGTAGAAGCGCTTCACGTCTTCCACGTAGCCCACCTGTGCGGCGGTGTTCTTCGAGGCTGGGCCGGCGTAGTAGCAGCCGACCGACTTCCATGTGGCCCCGAACTGGCTGATGCAGTTGGCCAGCACCCACGCGCCGACTTGTTGGCTGACGCAGGCATCGAACAGGTCTTCGCGCCTGATGCCGTACTTCGCCAGCGTGGGCAGGTGGATCGAGTTGATCTGCATGACGCCCAGCGCCCGATTCCCGTCCGGCAGCTTCGGTCCAACAGCGTGGGGCCACCCGCGCGACTCCTTCCACCCGATGGCCATGAGCAACGCTGGATCAATGCCATAGCGCTGCCCAGCCTCTTCCCAGCACGTCGCGTGGCTCACCACGGGTGCAATGATCAGAGCCAGAACATGCAATGTGCGCTTCATTCGTCTCCCCACGTCATGCGCGAACTATACACGCCATGCTGTCAGAGTGACAGCACTTTTGAGATTGAAAAACCCGCCGATCAAGGGGTTAGAGACTGGTTGGTCAATCTGCAACACGCCTGTGCTTTTCTTTATGCGGCGTGCTCCCTCTTTCGGCCGGTGCCACTGCCGTGGCACAGTGGCGAGGGTTTCGCTTACTGTGTCGCCACGGCAGCAGACACTAGCAGCATTCTAAGCCTGTGCGGTTTTACAGATTGCACCACAGATGCAGGTATAAGCCCCACCCGAATGCACAGAAGTTGCCATATACATGCAACACAAAAGAAGCGCAACCCCCAATTGAGGGTGTGGCAAGATGACGGGGTCGGTTCCGGGGCGTGGTTGTCAAACGATCCCCGGAGTGCTTGCGGCTCGTGAAATAATCTTCTGTTGGGCGCAGGCATAAGAAGTATGAATCTGCGCCCCCGCTGAATCGACAATTGCTAGGAAGTAGCAACTAGCAATGCAGCCCTGTCGCTGCGAGAGGCCCGAATTGACCACAGAAACCAAACCGGCGATCAAGGTGTTGCTCGCCGACGATCACCCCATAGTGATGTCTGGTTGCCAGGCATCGCTGTCCAGCCTCGGCATTACCACCATCGGCCAGGCGAAGACCCCCGCCGACGCTGTGCGCCTATACGCCGAGCTGAAGCCCGATGTCATCGTGCTGGATCTGAAGTTCGGCCTGGCTCAGACCGGCTTCGATGCCGCCAAGGACATCCTGAAGTCGGACCCTTCCGCGAAGATCGTGTTCTGGAGCCAGGGCGATCAGGACAACGTCATCAAGGAGGCGTACCGCATCGGTGCTCACGCCTATGTCATGAAGGTTGCCGACCCTGCCGACCTGGCCGCCGCGATCACTAACGCCCACGACGGGCACATGTACTTCCATCCCGCCATCGCCGAGCGCCTGGCGAGTCTTTCAGTTCGAGGCGACAAGTCGCCGCAAGTCGTGCTCGATGAGCGCGAGCTTGAAGTGTTCAAGCTGATGGCACAGGGCATGACGAATATGGAAATTGCGACCCAGCTCCACCTGGCGCCGCGCACCATCAGCACGATCAGCCAGACCATCAAGGACAAGCTCGGCGTCCACCGTCCCGCCGACATCACGTTGATGGCCGTTCGGCACGCCATCATCGAGGCGTGAGCCTGCCCCCGGGCAAGCCAGCTTCGATCAGGCACCGCTGGCCCCTTGGCATTTTCGGCACCCTCGCCTACTTCACCGATCACGTTCTCTATCGCTTTGACCACCCTGTCGATTGGCCTCAGGCCATGGTCGATGAGGTTTGGTACATCCCAAAAGAAGAAAGTCCTGCCCATGCAGCGGACAGTCAGCCAGGTGAGACCCCTTCAGTTACTTATGGGATTCGCCGATGACCACGCTGGTGAGCAAGAGCATCCGCGTCATCAACTACCGCGCCAACGCCAACGCCGTTCTCGGCGGGCTTTGGGCGGCTGTGATCGCCACTGCTGCTACGCTCAGTTTCTTTGGCCTGAAGTCGTTCAACGAGGCCAAGGCCGATCTTCGGGACCAAGCCAGGACCTACGCCCACCTCATCGCGGCCCATGATCGCTACGGCCTGACCTTGGCCGACGCCCTGGTCCTGGGCGTGATGGATCAGCTCACCTGGGCCGACTTCAACGAGCCGATGTCCCCCGAGCGGCATGCTCAGGTTGTCGAAGTCCTCAAACGCCACAGCGCGCGCCTGCCCGGCATCGCGTCGTTCACGATCATCGGCGCCGATGGCATCCGGCGAGCTGGCGTCGTCAACAAGGACGGCACCGACTTGTCCACGCGCGGCTACTTCCAGGCCATCAAGGGCGGCAAGGACTCGTTCATATCCAACGCCGAAGAGGGCCTAGCCAGCGGCAAGAACGGCATCCACGTCGCCAGGCGCTTCGCCGGCAAGGACAACTCCTTTGGGGGCGTGGTGGTCCTGAACCTGGCCGTTCAGGACGTGTTCTATCCGTTCTACCTGAGCCTCAATCTCGGCCCGAACACCCGCACCACGATTCAGGACGCCCAGCGCGCCTTGCTGGTGTTCCCGGCCAGCCCCGACCCCTCGGTGGTGGCCAACACAAGCCCGACCGTCGTCAAGATGATCGCCTCCGGCGCCGCCCACGGCTTCAGCGCTTACACCGACCCGGTGGACCACATCGAGCGCGTCACCGCCTTCGAGCGCCTGGAAGGCAGCAACGTGGTGGCCACCGTCTCGCTGCCGGTTGCCGAGGCGCTGGCCAGCGCGCGATTCGCCCTCTGGACAGCCTTTTTCGGCAGCCTCGCGTCGTTCCTCACTGGCGTCGGTGCGACCGTCATCATCGCCCGCACCAGGCTGATCGCTGATGCCCGCGACCAGGCGCTGAAGGCGGACGGCGAGAAGCGCAAGTTCATCCAGAACGTGAACGCAGCCATCGAGGAAGAGCGGCGAAGCATCGCGGTCGAGATCCACGACGAACTGAACGCCACGGTCATCGGCGCCCGCCTGGAGTCTCAGAATATCCTCGCCCTGGCCGGGAAGATGCCGGCGACTGACGAGGTGCAGAAGGTCAAGAAGGGTGCGCAGTCCATCGTCGGCTTGACGCTGAACCTGTACGAGCGCGGCCGCGCCATCGTCACCCGCCTGCGCCCCGAGGTGTTGGACACTCTCGGCCTGGTCGGCGCCGTCGATGAGATGGTCCGCAACTACGATCAACTCAACCCGGATTGCCGGTTCTCGTTCCAGACCTTCGGCGATTTGAACAACCTTGACGGCGCCCTCTCCATCGCGGCTTACCGGATCGTGCAGGAAGCCCTGTCCAACGTCGTTAAGCACTCGCAGGCCACCCAGGCCGCGGTCGTGGTGTCCGTCCCGTCTGACGGCGAGCGCCTGCGGCTCTCGATCAGGGACAACGGCAAGGGCTTCGATGCTTCTGCCGCCTCGCGCGGCATCGGCGCCATCGGCATGACCGAAAGGGTGTTCGCCTTCAGCGGCACCATCGAGTTCCGCACGGCCCCGGGCAAGGGCACTGAGGTAGACGTTGATCTGCCGCTCAAGAGGACCGAGGCGGCCTGAACGCCTGGCGGCGCCGGCTTAGATGCCGCGCTGCCGAAGGTCTTTCTGGATCAGCCCGCACACGAAGGCGTTGGCCGATGTCTCGGCGCTCTCGCAGTACGTGTTCAGCCGCTCGTGCAGCTCGGGGTCCATGCGGATCGACACGATGATCTTGGGCTCCGAGCGCGGCGCCGGCCGCTTCAGCGCCTTGGCGGCGGGGTCGGAGCGGGACAGTGCTGAGTCGATCAGGGCGTTGACGTAGGTGTTCGCGGCCGTGGACACGCTGTCGCAGTAGGCGATCAGCCGCTCGTTCAGCTCGGTCGTCATGCGCAGCGTGATCGCCTTGCGCTCCCCGAAGATCGCTCTGCGGTTGCGCGTACTGCCACCTCCCTTTGCCTGCCCAGCGGCATCGTTCGGTTTTTTCATGCGCGTTCTTGTTGGTTTGTGGGAGCCGATGTTGGGCTCAGGAACGCACAGGGCGGCCGAAGCCGCCCTGGTTCGCCACTTTCGCCCGCGAAAGTTGACATTCTAGGCCGCTTACCGCGCCAAGTCAGCCTTTTTGACCTCTTGCGTTGCCCCTGCTTGAGCCCGTTCAATCGTCTCCACAGCACTGGTCTTGTCCTGTTTCCCGGTCACGGCCAGCTTGGCCACGTCCTTGTCGTTGGTGTAGATCGCCAGCTCGTGGCTGGCCCGAGTCGTACCGACGTAGAAACTTCGATCACCGAACACCTTGGCCATGTTCTGAAGCTCTCGGGCCTGCTTGTGCTCGTTCTCCGTCTCTGGAGCCCGAATATGGAACATCGCGCGGTGTTGTGTCGAGCCCTGGGACGCATGCACCGTCGAGGCGTAGGCGTGGTCCCAATGCTTGTTCTTGTCCAAGTCGATGTCGTGCCTGGTCGTTTCCTTGCCTTGGCGCAGCTCCACCGTCGCCAGGTTGCCGTCGATCTTCATGATCCTGGCCACCTCGCCGTTCTTGAACTCGCCTTCGTTGCGGGTCATGCGGATCAGGTCGCCGGGTGCCAGCGGCCGCTGCTGTGACTCGTACACCTCCACGTTGTTGAGCTTCTTGGGCTCCCACGCGATCTGCCGGCCGTCTTCCTTCTGGAGCATCACCACCCCGCGAGTCCCGTCCACGCCCACGACGCGGGTGTATTCGCCCTTGCTGGCCTCGATGGCCTTGTAGTCGCGGCCGAACCGCACCACGTCGCCTTCCTTGTAGTACTGCGCCTCCTTGATGACCGCGCGAGTCCAGCCCTTGCCCTCCAGCACCTCGCGCTGCTGCTCGTCCTTCGAGAGTGCCCCGCGCTCTTGCAGGCCACGGCGTACCCCCTGGTTGATTTCCTGGCGGTCCTTGTTGTAGGCGGTGATGACGATGGTCTGCTCGCGCTCGGCCGCGCTCATCGTCACGATGTCCTTCACCAGCTCGGCGATGACATGCCCGCCCTTCACCTCCTTGACCATCCCCGCCTTGTCCATCGCCTCGAAGGCCCGGCCGTTGTTGTTCAGTTGCACGTTGGTCAGCCTGGCGCCCTCGGGCAGCGCGTCGCGGCCGGTCATCGCGTCCACCACGGCCTTCAGCTCTGGCGTCTTCTGGCGGCTGATTTCCGTCATGTAGGCCGTCTGTAGCCCGTGCTGCTGGGCAAGCTCAAAGGGCTTGCCCGCTTCGACCCCCTGGAGCTGGAGCGTGTCGCCGAGGTAGACCACCTTGGCGCCGGCCTTGTTGGCCATGTGGTCGAGCTGCGCCTTCTGCCGCTGGGACAGGAACGAGCTTTCGTCCACGATCCATAGTTCCTTCTTCCGGGTGAAGTCCGGGGCGTAGTCCTTGGCGAACTCGATGTCTTTCTGAAGCTGCCGCTCCTTGATCTGGAACATCGAGACTGTCTCGGTAGCGATCCCCGTTTCCTTGGCCAGCACCTTGCTGGCCGCGCCGGTTGGTGCCATGCCGCGCACCGTGTAGCCACCCTCTTCCGCCAGCTCGCGCAGCCCCTTGAGCATGGTCGTCTTGCCGGTGCCGGCGAGGCCCTGGACGGCCACAAAGCGGTCTGCTGAAGTCAAGGTGGCGGTGATGGCCTCCTTCTGACCTTCCGTGTACTTGAAGCCCTGCCGCTGCTCGATGCCCTCCAGCCGCTCGCGCACCGTGTTCGGCCCGAGGACGATGCCGCCCTGGCCGCGCGTCTCCTTGATCTGGTCGATGGCCCACTGCTCGGACCCGAGCATCTTCTTGGTCGTGAAATTGCCGTCCGGCAGCTCCACCAGGTGCCCGGCCTTGGTCAGCGCCTCGAAGGCCTTTTCCACTTCCTTGGGCGATACCCGCCCGGCGCCGTGCTCGATGGCGGTCCTCATGAGGTCGTTCTTGCTCACCACGGCCTCGCGCTCGATCAGGTGCGCCGCCGCGAATTCCATGGCCTCACGCCCTGTCAGCT
>NZ_BADL01000020.1 GCF_000333615.1 Ideonella sp. B508-1
ATCTTGGCAGCATGTGGCGTCTCCGCGAAAGCAGCCGATGCCCCTGCTTCACCCCCACCCAAGGGGACGATCTGCTACTCGTACAACATCGGTCTTGAGAAGGACCAGACCGTCATCGGTTGTCGCGGCCTTGGCAAGTTCTCCAGCATTGCTGAGCTGTATGAGAAGGGCTACAGGGTGGTCAACAGCGGCTTTGTTCCTGGCGGAACCGGCCAGACCATGTACTTCATCATCGAAGAGAGGAAGTCACCATGACTGCTTTCATCAACGCCATCGGGCCGTGGCTTGTCGGCGGTATCGTTTTCGGCTTCCCCGTCTGGCTGGCCTGGTGGCTCAGTGACGGTTTCTCTGGCTTCTCTAGGGACTCGTATCGAGCCCCTGGCGTCCACTACGGGCCTGTCTTCAACGGCTCGACCGGCCGCACGGGTTGCGCTCCGATCAATTCGGAGACCGGTCAACCCCTTTTCTATCCCGACTGAGCATCGCAAGTGGTAGGGGCCGAAGCCCCTACCACTCATTGCTTCTTCGTCGGCGCGTTGACCTCAAGATCGGTGCTCGTTTCGCGGCGCTTGTTCTCGTTCAGCTTCTCGCCGTCTGCCATCCCGTCCCCGCCCTTCACCTTGTCCCACAGCTTCTCGCCGAAGTCGACGACATCGGCCTTCACAGCCTGCTCTGTCATGTAGGCCGGGTTCGCGCGGCCAGCGCCGATTTCCTTGTCCGGGCTGGCAAATGCGTGGACGTTCTCGTCCAGCGCCGCTGCGCGCTGCGGGATGCTTCCCTTCGCATCGGGGTTCAGTTCTGCTCTCACCTCACCCTCTGCCGCCGTCACGATGGCAGGCATCGTGGTGTCAGCCGTGACTGGAGCTGTGCCCGCGTATCCCGTGCGCCCCGCGTCCTTCTTGAACTTGGCATCCACGGTGTCCTTCGGCAGACGCTTGCGAGCTTCGGCCTCACGCGCCTCAAGGTCAGCCTTGCTGTCAGGGATTGCCTCTCCCGCGAAGCTCTGCGTCGGCATCGTTTGTGCCTCCTTGAACATGCCACGCTCTGCTGCGTAGGCCTTCACCATCTTGATGACCTCGCCACTCGACTGGCCCATCATTCGGGCGGCCGTCATGCCATTCCTAGCGGCGACCTTTTGCAGAAGGTGGGGGTCTGCCATCAGGTCGCGGCTGATCGTTGCGCTGTACGATTCGCTTCGACTTGCCTTGTCGCCCGCGCCAGCCTCCTGCCGGACAGACAGGTCTTCGACGTGACTCCGTTCGCGCGTATCCGAACGACTCGCATCCTTGCCGTCCCGGTTGCTTTGTGCTGACTGGCTACCGGTCCCCGCGTTGACCGCCCTCTGGCCGCCAATGGTGTATCCGCGGCTGATTTGCGCGTCTTCGTTCTCTCCATGTTGGTTCGTGACGCTCTTGGCTCTGGCGTGCACGGCTGTGTACTGACGTTGCGAGTTGAGGCCCAGCGTTCCGCCAACCATGGCGCCCAGCGAGCGCTTGGGCTCGGCGCGCGGCGCCTCGCCCGGCTTCTGTTGCCCGATTGGAATGCGCTGGAGGTTGCCGTAGTCGTCTGTGACTTCGCGGTAGACCGTCTCCGTGGCGCCGCCCCTGTAGTTCCTGATCGCCTTGTCGATCTCCGCCTGAGTTGCATTGCCCTTCTTCATCGCGTCCGCGATCCGCTTCTCTTCTGCCGGGTTCGGGACGTGTGGCGCCTGGCGTCCCGCGCCAGGCAGGCCTGGCTTGGTTGGGTCAGCTCCTACCCCAGCTCCACCACCAGAGCCTGCTCCACCTGACACGTTCAACCCCATGTACCCCGTGTCTGTCACGCCGGCCCCATGGCTGAAGGACGAGTTGTCGTCATACGTCTTGCCGATGCGCTGACCAGTCGTGTGGTTGCCAGTCTCTTGCCCAGACCTGTAGACCCCAGCGCTTACTTCGGAGTGTTGCTGGTTGCCTCGGGTGTTGTCGTGCCCCTTCACCTCTGTGAACGTTGCTGCCCTGCTGCCCCTGTCGGCGTCCTGCTGGCCAGTCCCGACGAACCGGCCAGTGTGCCCCTCGTGGGACAGGTCCGCCTGCGAGCGCTCGTCAAGGTTCATCTTGGTCAGCAGTTGGTTCTGCATCGCCGTGAAGGCCATGGTGCCGTCAGCCGAGATTCGGCCCGTGTCACCATTTCCGTACCCTATCGAGGCCCCACCACCAGACATATTCATGTCGTTGTCGAACTTGTGCATCGACGTGGTGTTAACCGAAGCGGTGTCCAAACCCGCTTGACCCATACTCACATTCCCGTTGGCCATTCCCGAGCCAACGGCGGCGCCAGCGCTGCTGAACCCGCTCACCATCCTGTCGGCCACCGACATGAACCCACCCTGGCCCATTTTGATGATCGCGCCAGAAATAAATGGCACCAAAACGACCAGATAACCAATCGCGGAAAGCTCGTCCCCCAGCGTCGCATCGAAGGTGTCGCTGAGCTGAAAGGGCACGCCGCCAGTTGCTGCGAGATTTAACGCCGCCATCTTGTGTCGAAGGTGCATCAGCGACAAGTGATTGATGACTGCGAACATCACGGGCCACATGCCGATCCAGGCCAGGGACATCATGTAGCCCCCGATGACCTTTTTCGCGCCGTCCTGGGACACAACCACCATCAGCACCACGACCACCGGGAACATTGCGTAGATGATCGCCTCCAGCCAGTTACGCATGTGGGGCAATGTCTCTTGCGCGAGCATCGAGAGGGTCGAATTGGACCCGTCGGCCTGGCGTGCTGCTTGGGCGGCTCCAGCAAGCGTTTGCAGCTCTTGAATCCGCGCGGTGTCGCCCATGAGCGCTGGCAACTCGCTGCCAGCCTCCCGCCAGACGTTGTTGAACATCGCTTGCTTCATCGCGTCCGATGCGGTGGCTGAGCTGCCAAGAATCCAGTCATAGGACGTGCCGATGGAACTGGCGAACATCGCGCTTGCTACCGCGTCGGTGTCAGCTCGCGTGAAGTTCTGGCGTCCGTAGAACGCCTGAGCTGAAGCAAGCCCGGCGTCAACGCGCCCCTTCAACACCACAGCCACGTTTGTGCAGGTGTCTGTAATAGGGGTCGCCGTCAGGGTGTTGTAGGTGACGTACCGTGCAGGGCTGGTATTGCTGAAGATCGTCGTCCATGTGTCGGTTTGTCCGATGATCTGGTCCGGTGTGATTACCCCATCCTTCACGTCGTAGAGAGTGCATTCCTTGAAGAACTGCATCAGATCCGCTTTTAGCCCTGGATCGCGGATGATTGCCTTATTGGTGTTCTTCAGGATTCGATGGCCGAAGGCAACATCCCCTTTCTGAAGACCCAGCTCGTCAGGTACCCCGAATACTGTCTCGTAGGTTCGCGTTGCCCACCCGAACCCCACGTTAGTCGTCTGAGCCACTATCGCAAGCGCGAACGGCACGTTGTCAACCGTCCTCGGCGGCTCACAGCCCCGTCCTGTCGGTGATGGCCACTCGCGCGATGGCAGGTCAGCAG
>NZ_BADL01000019.1 GCF_000333615.1 Ideonella sp. B508-1
CAGGCCCGTCGCCAGGCGGTACACCTGATCTGGCCTTCCCACGACAGCGTAGGGCTCGTCGGTCGTCAAGTCCTCTTCGACGTTGACCAGCCGGCCGCCCTTCAACTCATCAGGCAGCCAGTCTTGAGACATTCCCCTCCAGACCATTGCCACCCATACCGCGATCCCAGCGGCGAGCGTGAAGCAAACAAGGGAAGGCAGACTCATCGCGCCCCTCCAACCCGGTTCACCAGGCGGTCGAGCGCCTTCCGCACCGCCGACGTGAGCCGCGGGCTTCGCCTCAGCAGCCAGACGAGGGCAGGGGACACGGCGTAGTACAGGCTGACGAATGCGCGTCCTGCCCGACTCGGCATCAGCGCCCTATCGCGCCACGCCCGCAATGCGTTCGTCTCTACACCCTGCGGCCCGTAGACCTGGCTGGCGATGAAGCACCTTGAATCCGATGTCTGCCGAGGCCTCCAGCTTGGCCGCTCTTGCCCGAGCTTGGCCAGCAATCGCCCTGGACTTCGGGTATAGCCCTCCCACTGGAAGCGCAGGTGCTCGAACGTCCCCGCTGCGGCCTTGCGCTCGATGTCCGCGCTGCGGGCTTTCCCGTGCCGCTTGTCGAAGACCAGCTTTTGTTCGCAGTACACCGCTGCAACGATGTCTGAGACGCTGTGCCGCTTACCCATCGTCAGCCCGGCAAGAGTTGGCGCGCTGCAATGACCAGCACGAAGCCCAGGCCGATGGCCAGCAGCACATTCGCAGTGATGCTCGCCACGCCTTCGGCCAGGCGCGAAGACCACAGGTCGGCGTAGTCCTTGAACTGCTCGATGCCCAGCGGGCTGCGGCGCTCGAACCGCCGCGCATTTACCCACCAGCGCAGCAGCCCCCCGGCAAGGAAGGCGCAGAGCATCCCGACCCACAGTGCCCAATACGGCGCGTGCATCATGCGATCACCCTTTTCGCGCCGCGAAGTCCCTCCGGGCCGCGCTTCACCAGCTTCCAGCGGTAGATCCCCAGCACGCTCGTCCCGGTTATCACCACCTGCATCGCCACCAGGCCGAGCGCCCCTGTCGCCACGCCGAATGCGATCCAGCACACGTTCGACGCCAGGAATGCTACGAACCCCCACCCCGAGTAAGAACGATTGAGGGCCAGAAGCAGGGCGCCGAAGGCGCCTAAGCCGCAGCCGATCCACTCCATGTAGCCCACCATCACCACCTCCTTAGAAAAGCACCTTGCGGCCTGTTTCCAAGGCCTTGATCCGCATCGGCAGGGTCGGGTACGCCATCACCACCATGAACCACCGCGCCCAGCTCTTCGACGGGTAGATCGCGTGCAGCTCCTTCAAGCCAGTCACCATCGCTTCCTTACCTACCCGCTTGGCCGCGCCGGCGTCCGCCCTGTATTCGAGGTAGCGGCGCAGCGTCATGAAGGCGATGAAGCCGAAGATGAAGAGCTTGTTGCTGTTCACCTCGTTGGCCACCAGGGCGTAGGCGCAGGCATAGCTGAAGGTGATGAGGATGTGGTGTTCAACCACATGCGTGTCCTCGTGGGCCAGGATGCCCTTCAGCCCCTCGTTGCTCACGTTGGCCATCAAGCCGCTGGTGACGTACACCCGCGATTGAGACGCCAGGATGCCCACCGTCGTGGCGTTCTTTTCCTCGTGGTCGTAGAGGAACACCGGGCGGCTTTGCGGAAGCTCCCGCAGCACCCCGGTGAGCCTGGCGCGCATCGCTTCGTCTTCCGACTGCCGAGGCGCCAAGAAGCGGGCGGACAGCGGCGCTCCCGAGTAGAACCCCAGCAGGAAGACCATTCCTGCCACCGTCTGAGCGAACGCTTTGTCGGCTGGGTTCGGAACCAGCCACGCCGCCAGCCACATCAACGCACCAGCCACCTCAAGGATGAACAGCCCGAAGATGACTCGCCGAAACCATGTGCTCGGGATCATCGTGCTGGTTCATAGCGGCAGTCGTCGCACTGGATCGCAGCGGGGATCGTCCGGTAGGGGCTGAAGTCGGTGCCGACGCGCGGGTCGTTGCGCATCGTCAGCTCTTGCTTCGTTGCGCAGCCTCCCAGCGCGCCGAGTGCCGCAAGGGTGATGATGGCGATCAGGATTCGGGTCATGTTCTGTGCTCCCTTTTGGGCATGAGTTGGTTGATGGCTGGCAGCAGCTCCGCGCACACCGCGTGAACCCGCTGCCTCGAAACGCCCACATGCCTTGCGACACTTGCCTGCCGGAAGCCCTTGACGAAGACCTCATCACCTTGCG
>NZ_BADL01000018.1 GCF_000333615.1 Ideonella sp. B508-1
ACCACGGGCACCACCGCCCCGCGCAGGTTGATCCCCCCGCGCACGCTGGCGGGCATCATCGGCACCTCGTGGGATTGCGGTACTCGATGATCTCCTTGATGGCCAGGATGCCCAGCGCGAACATCTCGCTGCCCAGCAGGAAGGTGAGGTACTGCGCGGGCTCGGCCCCGGGCGTCTTGACGGGATCGCTCATGGTCCGTCCCCTCAGAAGTTGGTGAACTGCGACTCGTCGATGTCGTGGCTGACCGCCGTGCTGGCCGCGATGGCGGACTTGCCCATCGGCTTGGGACGCGCCACCGAGCGCTGGGCGCTGCCCTTGGCAGCCTGGATGGCGCGCCGTGCGGGGGCCGCGGACTGGCCTTGCGTGGCACCGCCCCGGACCTTGAAGAAGGCCATGGCGCGCTGCAGCTGCTCGGCCTGGCTGCTCATCTCCTCGCTGGTGGCGGCCAGTTCCTCGGAGCTGGCGGCGTTCTGCTGGGTGGTCTGGTTGAGCTGGCCGACCGCGGCGTTGATCTGGCCCACGCCGGAGGACTGTTCTTCCGAAGCGGCGGTGATCTCCTGCACCAGGTCGGAGGTCTTCTTGATGTTGGGCACCATCTGGTCGAGCAGCTGACCGGCGCGCTCGGCCAGCTCCACGCTGGAGCCTGCCACGTCGCTGATCTCCTGGGCGGCCACCTGGCTGCGCTCGGCGAGCTTGCGCACCTCGGCGGCCACCACGGCGAAGCCCTTGCCGTGCTCGCCGGCGCGGGCGGCCTCGATGGCGGCGTTCAAGGCCAGCAGGTTGGTCTGGTAGGCGATGTCGTCGATGATGCCGATCTTCTGGGCGATCTGCTTCATGGCGCTGACGGTGGCCTTGACGGCCTCGCCACCCTCGGTGGCCTCGGAGGCGGCGCGGGTGGCCATGGCATCGGTGACCTTGGCGTTCTCGGTGTTCTGCGAGATGGAGGCGGTCATCTCCTCGATCGAGGCACTGGTCTCCTCCACGCCCGAGGCCTGCTCGCTGGCGGCCTGGCTCAGCGACTGGGCGGTGGCGCTGACTTCTTCGGAGGCCCCGGCCAGCGCCTCGGCGCTGCTGTTCACGTCGCCCACCACATTGGCCAGCTTGTCGACCATCTGCTTGAGGGCGAAGAGCATGCTGTTGCTGTCACCCTTGCGCAGTTGCACGTCCACCGTCAGGTCGCCGTCCGAGACGCGCTTGAGCACGTCGGCCGCATAGGCCGGCTCGCCGCCGATGGTCTTGACCAGCCCGCGGGTGATCAGGAAGCCCGCGGCCACGGCGATCAGCACCGCCGCCAGCGACAGGCCCGCCACCTTGTTGCGGGTGTCGACATAGGCCTGCGCGGCGACCTCGGCATCGTGGTCCATCAGCTCCTGCTGGAACTTGGCCAGCTCACCGAGCGCATCTTCAAAGGCGGTGTTCGCCGGCAGAAATTCGTTGGCCACATAGTCCACCGCCTTGGTGTGGTCGGTGCGCATCAGATCGAACAGCCCGGTGTACTTGGTCGCCAGGATGGTGCGCTTGTCCTGGATGGTCTTGAAGAGCTGGCGGCCCTTCTCGCTGCTGATCAGCTTGTCGATCTTGTCCATCAGCTGGCCGTTGGTCTCCCGCAGCGCCTGGATCTTGGTCTTCAGGGCCTCGCGGTCGGCATCGTTGGTGGCCAGCAGCAGGGCGCGGATCTTGCGGCCCGCGTCCACGGTGTTGATCTGCAGCTCCTTGGACAGCGCCACCTTGGGGGCGCGGTCGTTGACGATCTTCGCCGTGGTGGCGTTGATCTCTGCCAGCTGGGTGATGCCCATCAGGGCCAGGCCGATCAGCAGCGCGATGACCAGGCCGAACCCGAGGGCCAGGCGGGTCGAGACTTTCATGGTTTGGAACATGGTGTGATTCCTTTGGAGCGGTCAGGTGCCAGGTGCGTGGCCTGGGTGTCGGTGTGAGGGTCGGTTCAGTCGGAGAAGGTGGCGTCAGCGCTGCGCGTGAGCGCATGCTGGATCAGCGAAGGTACGTCGAGGATGAGGGCGACCTCGCCATTGCCCAGGATGCTGGAGCCCGCCAGGCCCTGGACCTGGGCGAAGACCTTGCTCAGGGGCTTGATGACGGTCTGGGCCTCGCCCAGCAGGCGGTCGACCACCAGGCCGATGCGCTGCTCGCCCTGGCGCAGCACGACGATGTTTTCGCGCGCCGCAGGCTGGCCCGGCAACCCAAACAGGTCTCGCAGCCGCAGGAAGGGCAGCACCTGCCCGCGCAGGTCGGTGTAGTCCCGCCCGGGCTCGGCGCGGAAGGCCACGCACTCTTCCACCGTGTCCAGCGGCATCACGAAGACCGCGCTGCCCACGCCCACCTGGAAGCCGTTGATGATGGCCAGGGTCAGCGGCAGCCGCACGGTCACGGTCGCCCCCTGGCCCGGCCGGTTCTCGATGGACACGGTGCCGCGCAGCGCGGTGATGTTGCGCTTGACCACGTCCATGCCCACACCCCGGCCCGACAGGTTGGTGACCTTCTCGGCGGTGGAGAAGCCGGGCTCGAAGATGAGGTTGTAGACCTGGGCGTCGCTGAGCACCTGGCCCGGCTCGATCAGGCCGCGCTCCAGGCCCTTGGCCAGGATGCGCTCGCGGTCCAGGCCGCCACCGTCGTCGCTGACCTGGATGACGATGGCCCCCGAGTCGTGGAAGGCGTTGAGCGTGAGCGTGCCCTGGGCGGGCTTGCCCTTGGCCGTCCGGATCTCGGCCGTCTCGATGCCGTGGTCCATCGCGTTGCGCACCAGGTGGGTCAGCGGGTCGCCGATGCGCTCGACCAGGGTCTTGTCCAGCTCGGTGTCCTCGCCGTGGATGACCAGGGTGATGTCCTTGCCCAGCTCCTGCGAGACGTCGTGCACCACGCGGCGGAAGCGGCCGAAGGTGGCGCCGATCTTGACCATGCGCAGCTGCAGGGCGCTGTCGCGCATCTCCTCGACCAGGTCCGCCAGCATCGAGGTGGCCTCGATGCTGGGGCCGTCGCCGCAGTGGCGTGCGGCCAGGCTGGCGCCGGCCGCGGCGGTGATCATCTCGCCCACCAGGTTGATCAGGCGGTCGAGCTTTTGCGCGTCCACCCGGATGGTGCCGCCACTGGCCCCACCGGCCTGGGCGTCCTTGACCTGTTGCTGGCGCTGCAGCGCGGCATCGACCAGGGCCGGCGCCACGGCGCCCTGCCCGACCAGGATCTTGCCCAGCGGGGCGGCCGGCATGACCTGCTGCTGGGCCAGGGCCTGGGCCAGCTCGTGCTCGGTCAGCGAGCCGCAGCGCAGCAGGATCTCGCCCAGGCGGGGCGGCTCCTCGCCGGCATGCTGGATGCGTTCGAAGTATTCGCAGACCTTGCTGCGCGGCGGCACGATGCGCACCTCGGCATCGTCCAGCACGAATTCGAAGGTGCCCTCGATGGTGGCCTTGTCGGCCAGGCTGTCCAGCCCGATCTCGAAGCCCAGGTAGCAGGCCTCCGGGTCCATCTTGGACAGCGGGGGCAGTGTGTCTGCCATCGTCACCACCCCGGTCAGGGTGCCCAGCTTGCCCAGGTAGCGGATGAAGGACAGCGGGTCCATGCCGTTGCGCAGCACCTCGCTGCCAAAGCGCAGAGAGAGATGCCAGTGGTCGGCACCGGCGGTGGCCGTCTCGGCGGCAGGCTCCGCCGGGCTGGCACAGGGTGCGGCCACGGCGGACAGCCCCAGGTGGTGGCGCAGCCGGGCCAGCAGCGGCGCATTGCGCTCGGCCCAGGCCGCCTCGCTGGCCGCCTCGCCCCGGCCGATGGCATCGATCTGCAGGCTCATGTGGTCGCGCGATTCCAGCAGCAGGCCCACCAGAGGCTCGTCCAGTGCCAGCTCGCCTTCGCGCACCCGGTCCAGCAGGCTCTCGAGCACGTGGGTGAAGCTCACCACCCCGTCCAGGCCAAACAGGCCGGCCGAGCCCTTGATCGTGTGGGCGGCCCGGAAGATGGCGTTGATCAGCTCGGAGGGCTCGGGGCTTTCCGTGACGTTGAGCAGCGCGGCTTCCATCTCCTCCAGCAGCTCCCGGCTCTCGGCCAGGAAAGTGGGCAGGGCCTGTTCCATGTCGAGACTGCTCATGCCGGTTCTCCCTGGGCGGTTTCTTGCAGCAGATCCTCCAGCCCCAGCAGGGCCAGCACCTGGCCAACGGGGTCGCTGGCCTGAAGAATCACAAAGGTCTTGCCCGCGGCCAGGGCCTCCTGACGGGCGGCCAGCAGCAGCTGCACGGCGCTGCTGTCCATTTCGCTGACCTCGCCGAGGTCCAGCTGCAGGCCTTCGGGCCGGGCCAGCGTCTCCAGCAGCAGCTGGCGCACCTCCTGGGCCCGGTAGATCGTGAGTTCGCCGTCCAGGCGAAGCACTTGAGCGGTGTTCATCGTGGGGGCTCCTCGGTTCAAGGCAGGACCAGCTTCTCGACCGCGGCCAGCAGCTGCGGCGGCTGGAAGGGCTTGACCATCCAGGCCTTGGCGCCGGCCATCTGGCCCTCGCGCTTCTTGGCTTCCTGGTTTTCGGTGGTCAGCATGATCACCGGGGTGAACTTGTAGGTCGGCAGGGCCTTGACCGCCTTCAGGAAGGTGATGCCGTCCATGCGCGGCATGTTCACGTCGCTGATGATCAGGTGGACCTTCTGGCCGGTGAGCTTGCCCAGCGCGTCCTGGCCATCGCAGCCCTCGATCACGCTGTAGCCGGCGCCTTTGAGCGCGATGCCCACGACCTGCCGCACCGAGGCGGAGTCGTCGACGATGAGAATGGTCTTGCTCATGGTGGGTCCTCAGAAGAAGGTGATTTCGGTGTCGGCGGCCGGGGCGGCGCTGGGTGCGGCGGCTGCGGGCCGGGCCGGGCTGCCGGAGTGCACCGCGCGCTCATCGGCCATGGCGTAGGTCTGTTCCAGCTCGGCCAGCAGCGGGCCGGCCTCCAGCGGATGGGGCTGGCCGTCCTGCTCGATGCGCGTCTGGTGCGCCAGCACCACCTCGGGCAGCCGCTGGATGTTGTCGCGCACATGGCCCAGGATCTGGCTGACCCGGTCCTGGAACTGCAGCTGCACCAGGGACTCGTAGACCTCGCCCTTGATCTGGGTGCTGTTCTGGCGCAGTGCGTCGGCCGCCTGGCTGAGTCCCTGGGTCAGGCTGCCGAACTCGCTCAGCACGCCCTGGATGGCGGCGGCCGAGGCCTGGCTGGCCTGGCTTTCCTGCTCGGCCGAGGCCTCGGCCGCGGCGCGGGCCTCGACGATGGCCTGGTTGATCACCCGCACCTTCTCGGCAATGTGCGCGCCCGTCTCGCCCGAGCGCTGCGACAGGGCCCGCACCTCGGCCGCCACGGTGGCGAAGCCGCGCCCCATCGGCCCGGCATGGGCCGCCTCGATGGCTGCGTTGATGGCCAGCAGATTGGTCTGCTGCGCGATCTTGGCCACGGCCTCGGCCATGTCCCTGAGCTCGGCCACAAAGCCCTCCAGCCCCTGCACGCGGTTGAGCGTGCCCTGGTTGGCCGTCTGCGAGTTGTGCAGGGCCTGCAGCACTTCGTTCAGGCGCGCCTCGCTGCGGGCCTGCACGGCCTGCGCATCGACGTTGCCGCCACCGCCCTGGCCCAGCGTGGCGTCCAGCCCCGCGGCAATGCCGCCAAAGCGTTCGCTCAGGCTGGCGATGGCCCGCTCCATCTGCTGGCGCGAGCTCTCGATCTGGCCCGACCACACCGGGCTGAGCTGCTCGCAGAAGACCTGCTCGCTGGCCAGATAGGCCTTCCAGGCCTCGGGCAGACCGCCCTGGCGCGGCCGGCCCAGCCACAGCAGTGCCGCGGCCTGCCCCAGCAGCAGAACAGCCAGTGCCCAGCCCCAGAGCGAGCCGCCGGACAGCCAGGCCGCACCCAGCGCACCCAAGGCGCTGATGCCGGCGCAGACCCCGATGAATCGACCGCTGGCTCGGGTTTGTACCAACGCTGTACCCATGAAAGACCTCCTAGAGGACAGGTTGTCGACAGCATCGCGGGATTGATGAGTGACGAAACCCTCGAATAGAAGGGTTATTGAGGCGCAGCCCGCGCTTGAGCCCCTGTGCCGTGACTTCTGTCATCGAAACGGGCGCGACGCCGCATGGCCCTGGCCCTGGGGGACAATCCCGGCCCTGATGCCCGAGTCCAGCACCATCCGCCTGCTCCTCGTCGACGACCACCCGCTGGTGCGCGATGGCCTGCGCGCGCGCCTGTCTGCGTTGGACGGGCTGGCCGTGGTGGGCGAGGCCGGCGATGCCACCGAGGCCCAGGCCGAGGCCCTGCGCTGCCAGCCCACGCTGGTGCTGATGGACGTGGGCATGCGCGAGGTCAACGGCATCGAGCTGGCCGCTCGCCTGCTGGCCGACCACCCGGGTCTGCGGGTGCTGATGTTGAGCATGTACGACAACCCCGAGTACGTGCAGCGGGCCCTGCAGGCCGGGGCCAGCGGCTATGTGCTCAAGGACGCGCCGGCCAGCGAGATCGTCAGCGCCATCCGGACCGTGGCCGAAGGCGGCGTCTTCCTCAGCCCGGAGGTCTCGCGCCGGCTGTTTCGAAATCAGACGCCCCGGCCGGTGTTGTCCCCGCGCGAAAGCCAGATCCTCGCGGCCCTGGCGCGGGGCCTGTCGAGCAAGCAGATGGCCCGCGAGCTGGACCTCAGCGCCCGCACCGTCGACGCCCACCGCCAGAGCATCAAGCGCAAGCTGGCCCTGGACACCCAGGCCGAGCTGATCCGCTACGCCGTCGAGCATGTGCGCCTGCAGGGCACCGGGGGCACGCCGACAGCCTAGGGTTATCCATTAAGGATCGTCCCTTAGGCGGCACTGCGCCGTGCGCTGCGCATTGCGACGGTAGCGGCGCCCCACCCCCCACGCGCAGACTGAAGCCCCCCTGCCCCGGCACCCGTTCCGGGGCGGATGCCCTTTCCATCGACCCATGGAGACCGCCCTCATGTCCAGTCTGCGCCGCCACCTGCCGTGGCTGCTGGTCGCCATCCTCGGAGCCTTCGGGCTCGCCACGGTCGCCCTGGCCCGTGGCGAGGCCGTCAGCGCCCTGTGGATCGTGGTGGCCGCCGTCTGCACCTACCTGATCGCCTACCGCTACTACAGCCTGTTCCTGGCCGACAAGGTCTTCGGCCTGGACCCGCGCCGGCAGACCCCGGCCTGGGCCCACAACGACGGGCTGGACTACGTGCCGACCAACAAGTTCGTGCTCTACGGCCACCACTTCGCCGCCATCGCCGGCGCCGGTCCTCTGGTGGGCCCGGTGCTGGCCGCGCAGATGGGCTACCTGCCCGGCCTGCTGTGGATCCTGGCCGGCGTGGTCTTCGCCGGTGCGGTGCAGGACTTCATCGTGCTGTTCATCTCCACCCGCCGCGACGGCCGCTCCCTGGGCGACCTGGTCAAGCAGGAGATGGGCAACGTGCCGGGCGTGATCGCGCTGTTCGGCGCCTTCATGATCATGATCATCATCCTGGCGGTGCTGGCCCTGATCGTCGTGAAGGCCCTGGCCGGCTCGCCCTGGGGCACCTTCACCGTGGGCGCCACCATCCCGGTGGCGCTGTTCATGGGCATTTATGTGCGCTACATCCGCCCGGGCCGCATCGGCGAGGTCTCCCTCATCGGCTTCGTGCTGCTGATGCTGGCCATCGTGGGCGGCCAGGCCGTGCACGACAGCCCGACCTGGGGCCCGCTGTTCACCTTCGACGGCAAGGCCCTGACCTGGATGCTGATCGGCTACGGCTTCATCGCCTCGGTGCTGCCGGTGTGGCTGCTGCTGGCCCCCCGCGACTACCTGTCGACCTTCCTGAAGATCGGCACCATCGTCGCCCTGGCCATCGGCATCCTGGTTGTCGCGCCCGAGCTGAAGATGCCGGCCTTCACCCAGTTCGCCGCCGGCAACGGCCCGGTCTGGTCGGGGGATCTGTTCCCCTTCCTGTTCATCACCATCGCCTGCGGCGCGGTGTCGGGCTTCCATGCGCTGATCTCCTCGGGCACCACGCCCAAGATGCTGGAGAACGAGAGCCATGCCCGCTTCATCGGTTACGGCGGCATGCTGGCTGAGTCCTTCGTCGCGGTGATGGCCCTGGCCGCCGCCTCGGTGATCGACCCGGGCGTCTACTTCGCGATGAACGCCCCGGCCGCGCTGGTGGGCAGCACGCCCGAGGCCGTGGCCCAGACCCTGTCGACCTGGGGCTTCGTCATCACGCCGGACGTGCTGGTGCAGACCGCCCAGGACGTGGGCGAGCACACCATCCTGGCCCGCGCCGGCGGCGCGCCCACGCTGGCGGTGGGCATGGCCCACATCCTGCACCAGGTGGTGGGCGGCAAGGCCATGATGGCCTTCTGGTACCACTTCGCCATCCTGTTCGAGGCCCTGTTCATCCTGACCGCGGTGGACGCGGGCACCCGCGCCGGCCGCTTCATGCTGCAGGACCTGCTGGGCACCTTCGTGCCCTCGCTCCAGCGCACCGAGAGCTGGGTGGCCAACCTGCTGGCCACCGGCCTGTGCGTGGCCACCTGGGGCTACTTCCTCTACCAGGGCGTGGTCGACCCGCTGGGCGGCATCAACACCCTGTGGCCGCTGTTCGGCATTGCCAACCAGATGCTGGCCGCCGTGGCCCTGCTGCTGGGCACCGTGGTGCTGTTCAAGATGAAGAAGGGCCGCTACGCCTGGACCACCGTGCTGCCGGCCCTGTGGCTGCTGGCCTGCACCATGACCGCCGGCTGGCAGAAGATCTTCTCGGCCAACGTCAAGGTCGGCTTCCTGTCGCACGCCCAGAAGTACGCCGACGCCCTGGCCAGCGGCCAGCTGCTGGCCCCGGCCAAGTCGCCCGAGGCCATGGCCCGCATCGTCTTCAACGACCGGCTGGATGCCGCCCTGTGCGCGCTGTTCATGTTCGTCGTCGTGAGCGTGGCGGTCTACGCGGTCAAGGCCATCCTGGCGGCCCGCGCCAGCCAGCGTCCCACCGTGCAGGAGACCCCCTTCGTCGCCCTGGCGGAGGGCGCGCGGTGAGCCTGCTGAGCGGCCTGCTCGAAGGCCAGCGCGCCGGTGCGCTGGCCCGTGGCCTGGGCCAGGAGGTCGGCCAGGCCGGCCGCTACCTGGCCCAGTCCTTCCGGCTGATGGTGGGCGTGCCGGACTACGGCACCTACCTCAAGCACATGGCCGCCACCCACCCGGACCAGGCGCCCATGTCCTACGAGGACTTCTTCCGCGAGCGCCAGCAGGCCCGCTACGGCGCCCGCACCGGCCGCTGCTGCTGACCATGCCCGGGTCCGGCCGCGAGGACAATCGCGGCATGCGCCTTCGCCTCAAGCTCGTCCTGCTGGCCGCCGTGCCACTGCTGCTGTCGGTGGTCCTCATCGCGGCCGCCGTGCGCCACCAGGAGCAGGCCCTGGCCCGGCGCGAACAGGCCCTGGTGCAAGAGGCCTACATGGCCGCCCGCCAGGCCGAGCTCAAGCACTACGTGGACCTGGCGGTCAGCACCATCCGCCCGCTCTACGAACGTCGCCACCAGGACCCCCAGGCCCAGGCCGAGGCCCTGCGCCTCCTGGGCAGCCTGGACTACGGCAGCGACGGCTACTTCTTCGTCTACGACCTGCAGGGCCGGGTGCTGATGCACTCGCGCCAGCCCGAGCTGCTGGGCCAGAACCTGTGGGCGTTGCGCGACCCGCAGGGCCAGCCCACCATCCAGCAGCTGATCGCCCAGGCCAAGGCCGGTGGCGGCTTCGTCACCTACCCCTGGCGCAAGCCGTCGAGCGGCCAGATGGTGCCCAAGCTGGGCTATGTGGTGGCCCTGCCCGACTGGAACTGGATGATCGGCACCGGCCTGTACCTGGACGACATCCAGAGCACGCTGGGGGCGCTGGACCGCCAGGTCGGCGCCCACATCACCACCACGCTGCTGTGGATCGCCGGCATCGCCATGGCCGGCCTGGGCCTCTTGAGCGCCTGCGGGCTGTGGCTGAACCTCAGCGAGCACCGGGTGGCCGATGCCAAGCTGGGCCTGCTGGCCCGGCAGGTGGTGCGCTCGCAGGAAAGCGAACGGGCCCACCTGGCCCGCGAGCTGCACGACGGCACCAGCCAGATCCTGGTCTCGGCCAAGCTGATGATCGAGTCCGCGGTGGACAGCCTGGAGCGTGCCGGCGGCACGCCGCCGCCGGCCCTGGCCAAGGCGCTGGACCGGCTCAACGACGCCCTGGGCGAGGTGCGCAGCCTGTCGCACCGGCTGCGCCCGGCCACGCTGGACACCCTGGGCCTGCCCGCCGCCCTGGCCTGGCTGGGCCATGAGTTCGGCGAGCACGGCCAGCTGCAGCTGCATCTGCAGCTCGACGAACCCGAGCCGCCGCTGCCCGACGAGGTGGCCACCGTGCTGTTCCGCGTTGCCCAGGAGGCCCTGGCCAACATCGGCAAGCATGCCCAGGCGCAGCGGGTGAGCCTGACCTTGAGCGCCGAGCGCGAAGGGGTCTGCCTGACGATCCACGACGATGGTCAGGGCTTTGACCTGCCCGCGGTGCAGCAGGACCCGCACCGCGGCATCGGCCTGCGCAATATGCGCGAGCGGCTGGAGTCGATCGACGGCACGCTGGAGCTGGACGCCGCTCCCGGCGCCGGCACCACGCTGTGGGCGCGGGTGCCCGCAGAGGCCCTGGCTCGGCTGGGCGCGGCCGCAGCGGACGCCCCCTCCTGAGAGCGCTGCTGCGCCGGGTCAGCCCGCCGCGCAGCGCACGCCGTGCTGCAGCAGGCAGGCCCGCAGGGCTTCGACGGTGAAGGGCTTGGCCAGAAAGCCGTCCATGCCGGCGGCCAGACAGGCCGGGCCGTCCTGGGCCTCGTCGCCGCCGGTCATGGCCACCACCGGCACGCGCGGCCGTCCCGCGGCTTCGGCCTGGGCCCGCAGCTGGCGGGTGGCCTCCAGCCCGTCCAGCTCGGGCATGTGCAGGTCCATCAGGATCAGGTCCAGTTCGGCCTGGGCGGCACAGTCGACCGCCTCCTGACCATCCTCGGCCAGCGTGCAGGCCACGCCCAGGCTGGCCAGCATGGCCTGGGCCACCACCCGGTTGACCGGGTGGTCCTCGGCCACCAGCACATGGGCGGGTGACCCGGCTTGGGGGGGGACGGGCTCATCCATGGGCATCCTCCGTCAGGGTGGCACCGGCCAGGCGGGTCCGTGCCTGCTGCAGGGTGGCACCGGCCGCGGCAAAGCTGTAGCCGCTCACCTCGTCCAGCAGGGTCTGGCCCAGCGGCCCCAGGCCGCGGTACAGCAGGGCGCGCTGGCGCTCCACCAGTTCGACGGCGGCGGTGTCGTGCGAGCGCAGCAGGGGCTGCAGGGTCTGCAGCAAGTGGTCCAGGGCGGCCTGCTCCGCCGCGCTCAGCGGCTGGGGCGCCGGGGTCGGCCGGGCGCCGGACGGGGTCAGCGCGGCCGCCAGGGCCTGCTGCACCGCCTCGAGGGCGTCCGCCAGGGCCAGGGCGGCGTCGCGGGCGGCGCCGGGCAAGGCGCTGTCGCCCGGGCGCAGCGGGTCCAGGGCATTGCCCAGGGCCCGGGCCAGGCTGGCCAGCCCGGCCAGGCCGACCGTGTCGGCCGCTCCGGCCAGGGCATGGGCCAGGGGCCCCATCGGGGCGGCCTGGCCTTGGTCGGCCGCCTGCCGCAGACGCGCCACATCCCCGGCATGGTGGTCCAGGAAGAGCTGCAGTGCGCGCTGGAACACGGCCTGTTTGCCCTGCACCCGGGCCAGGCCGTCGGCCAGATCCAGCCCCGGCACGGCCTGCAGGCGTTGCCACAGGGCGGTCTCGGCCGCGCTGGGGTCCTCGGCCACGGCCCCGGCCGATGGGCCGGGGGCGCCCGCCGGCGGGTGGGCCAGCCAGCGGGCCAGGCATTGCCAGAGCAGCTCCGGCACCACGGGCTTGGAGAGGTAGTCGTTCATGCCCGCGGCCAGGCAGGCGGTGCGGTCTTCTTCGAAGGCATTGGCCGTCATCGCCACGATGGGCAGGGCTTCGGCCGGGTGCCGCTGGCGGATCACCCGGGTGGCCTGCAGGCCGTCCATCACCGGCATCTGCACATCCATCAGCACCAGGTCGAAGTGCCCGCTCTCCACCAGACGCACCGCTTCCTCGCCGTTGTCGGCCAGGGCGTAGTCCAGGCCCCGGCTGCGCAGCAGCATGCCGGCCACTTCCTGGTTGGTGGGGTTGTCCTCGGCCAGCAGAATGCGTGCGCGGCGCCAGTCGGCCTCGGGGGCGGTCCCGGCGCTGGCGGTGGCGCTGGGGGCGGCGGGCGCGGGCGCCGGGCTGGGGGCGGCGGCGGTCATCTGGAAGGGCAGCTCGACCCAGAACAGGCTGCCCGAGCCCTCGCGGCTGTCCGCCCCGATGTCGCCGCCCATCAGCAGGGCCAGCCGCTTGCTGATGGCCAGGCCCAGGCCGGTGCCGCCGAAGCGCCGGGTGGTGGACACGTCGGCCTGCTCGAAAGCCTCGAACAGATGGGTCATCTGCTCGGGGCGGATGCCGATGCCGGTGTCCTGCACCTCGAAGCGCAGCCTCAGCTGCCGCCCCTCGCGGGCCAGCACCCGCACCCGCAGATCCACCCGGCCGTGCGGCGTGAATTTCACCGCATTGCTCAGCAGGTTCAGCAGGATCTGCTCAAGCCGCAGGCGGTCGCCCAGCACGCGGGCCGGGCAGTCGGGTGCCAGGTCCACCTCCAGGGCCACGTCCTTGGCCCGTGCCCGGTCGGCCAGCATGGTGCTCACCCGCTCGATGCTGGTGCTGAGCATGAACTCGCCCACCTCCAGCGAGAGCTTGCGGGCCTCGATCTTGGAGAAGTCCAGGATGTCGTTGATGACCTGCAGCAGGTGCTGACCGGCATCGCCGATCTTGCCGAGCTGGTCGGACTGGCGGGGCGTCAGCGGATCCAGGTGCAGCAGGTGGGCGAAGCCGATGATGGCGTTCATCGGCGTGCGGATCTCGTGGCTCATGTTGGCCAGGAAGGCGCTCTTGGCCTGGTTGGCCGCCTCGGCGTCCTGCTTGGCCTGGGCCAGGTCGAGCTCGATGCGCCGGCGCCGCACGATGCGCCAGAGGTCGCCGCCGAACAGGGTCATCTCGCGCAGGTCGGCGTCGTCGTAGGGCTGGGCCTTGTCGGCCACGCCCAGCAGCATGGGGGTGTGGCCCCCGTCGTTGACCGGCACCAGGGCCAGGCGCCGCAGACCCGGGTCGACATTCCCGGCGAGCGCGGCGGGGTCGGTCAGCTCCAGCACCAGCGGCTGGTCGGCCGCCAGCACGCGGGCCTGGGCTTCCTGGCTCCAGCGGGTCAGGGCCTGGCGCAGCGCGACCGGTGTGCCGCTGCTCCACAGCACCCGCGGTGTCTCCCCTTCGGTGCCCGAGAGCAGCTGGGCGAAGGCGCCGGCGCTGCGGCTGAGCGTGGCCACGTCGTCGATGCCCTTTTGCAGCAGCGCGTCCTCGGACAGGGTGCTGGCCCGTTCGCTGAGGGACAGCATGGTGCGCAGCCGCCGGTCCTCCCGGTGCAGCCGCGCATTCACGCTCTCGAGCTCGGCCGTGCGGCTGGCCACCAGGTCCTCCAGGTGCTGGCGGTAGCGCTGCAGCTCCTGCTCGGAGGCCACCCGGTCGCTGATGTCGGTGCCGGTGCCCACCACCAGGGTCTGGTCGCCTTGCTGGATGCGGCGGGCGACGAACAGATAGGGGGTGCGCCGGCCGTCGCGCGACTCCAGCATGGCCTCCACCGAGGTTTCGCCCTGCGCGAACACCTCCTGCAGGCGCTGGAGGATCAGGGCGTGGTCCTCGGGGGCGAAGAACTCGGTGGCCGCGCGCCCGTTGATCTCGTGCGGATGGTAGCCGGTGACCTCCTCCACCCGCCGGTTCCACAGCACCAGATGGCCTTCGCCATTGATGGCGAAGAAGAGGTTGGAGATGGAGTCGATCAACTGGCCGCGGAAGCGCTGTTCCGAACGGCGGGCCTCCTCGGCCGCGGCGAACTCCAGCGCGAAGCCGATGTCCTGGGCCAGCCGGCTGAACAGGGCGACCAGATCCTCGTCGAAGTGGTGGGTGGCTGCGGCATAGACGCTGAACACCGCCCGGGGCTGGCCGGCCACGCGGATCGGAAAGGCCGCCGAGGAAGCGTAGCCGCGCTGCAGGGCGCGGTGGCGCCAGGGGGCCGTGCGCGGGTCCTGCGCCATGTCGTCCACCACCGCCGGCTCGCCGGTGCGCCAGGCTTGCGCGGTAGGCCCGTGCGCCGTGGGCCCGTCCAGCAGGATGTTCAACCCGTCGAGGTAGCCGTCGACCGTCCCTGCATGCTCGCAGGGCACCAGCTGCTGACCGGTTTCGTCGGCTTGCCCCATCCAGGCCATGCGGAAGCCGCCCACCTCCACCGCCACCCGGCAGACCTCGCCGAACAGCGTCTGCTGGTCGCGGATGCGGACAATGGCCTCGTTCACGCCGCTGAGCACCGCATACGCCTGGTTCAGGCGCTGGAAACGGGTCTCGCGCTGCTTGGTCTCGGTGATGTCGCGCCAGACGGCGCAGACCAGGGGGCGGTCGGCATAGACGACCTGACGCAGGGTCAGGGCGATCAGCTGGATGCCGCCCTGGGCGTTACGGTGGCGTGTCTCGAAACTCAGCGCTTCGCCGGCCAGCACCCGGTTCACCGTGGCGCGGATGTCGGCCTCGTCCAACTCGGCCTGCAGGTCCATCACCCGCATCCGGGCAAAGGCTTCGCGGCTGTACCCCTGCGAGGCCTTCGCATTGAAGTGAACGAAGCCCAGCGTGCGCGGGTCCATCAGCACGATCGCGTCGGTCGTCTGGCCGAACATGGTGTCGATCAGCCGTTCGCGCTCGGCCACCGCGCTGGCGCCCTGCTTGATGAGGGTGATGTCGCGCGCCACGCTGAGCACGCCGGCCACCTCTCCCTGCGCGTCGAACAGCGGTGACTTGATTGTCTCGAACAGGCGGCGCGCGCCCTGGCCGGCCGGGCACAGCCATTGCTCGGCGGTGCGGGGCTGGCTGCCGGCCAGGATGTCGGCATGGCCGAGGGTCAGGGCCTGGCGTGTCTCCTCTTCCAGCCCCCACAGGGCGGTCTGCTGCAGGATGTCCTGCCTGGGCAGGCCCACGAAGTGTTCGAAGGCGGCGTTGCAGGCCTGGTAGCGGCCTTCGCGGTCGGTCAGCCAGATCAGGTCCGGAATGGCCTCCAGGATGGCGCTGAGCCGGCGCTGGCTCTGGTGCAGGGCCTCGGCGGTGCGGCCGTGGGTGATGGCGGTGGAGGCCAGCTGGGCGGAGAACTGCAGGTGTTCCAGCTCTTCCGGCGAGGGGCTGGCCGGGTGGCGGTGGTAGATCGCGAAGGAGCCCAGCACCTGGCCGTTCGGGCCGGGAATGGGTTCGGACCAGCAGGAGGCCAGGCCGGCCTGGGCCGCCAGCGCCTTGTAGGGCGCCCAGTTCGGGTGGGTGGCGATGTCCTCCACCACCACGCGGCGGCCCAGGGCCATGGCGGCACCACAAGAACCGACCGTGGGCGAAATCTGGAGGCCATCCAGGGCCTGGCTGTAGAAGACCGGCAGGTGCGGTGCTGCTGCCGGACGGATGGAGCGGCCATCCTCGTCGAGCAGCAGCACCGAGCACAGGGATCCCGGGAACAACTGCTCGTAGTCCAGCGTCAGCTGCTCCAGCAAGGGCAGCAAGCCTTCGCCGGCCACTAGTCGCTCCATCAGGGCCAGGCGGTCCCGCTCACGCTGCTGGGCCCGGTCGCTGGGCCCCAGGTCGCTGAGCACCGTCACCCGGCAGGCCCGGCCCTGGTGGGTGATGGGGTGCGAGCGTCCCAGCACCCGCATCACGCCGCCATCGGCCCGCACGCAGTGCCAGGTGCCTTCGCTGATCGCCTGGCCCAGGGCGGCCACCCGTTCCCGAATGGTCTGGCGTTCCTCGGGGATGACGAAGTCGGGCAGCTGCATCCGCCCCGCCTGCTCGGTGCCGTAGCCCAGCAGGGCCTGGAAGGCCTGGTTGCTGCGCAACACCCCCAGACCGTCCAGCGCGTAGATGAGCATGGGGGCCGGGTTCTGGTCGAACAGGTCGCGGAACTCCTGCTCGGCCTCCCGCAGCAAGGTGATGTCCCGCCCGATGCCCAGCACGCCTTGCACGCGGCCCTCGGCGTCGCGCACGGCGATCTTGCGGGTCTGCAGCAGCTCGCGGTGGCCGTCCGGGAAGGTGACCCATTCCTCGTTGGTGCGGGGGCCGTCGCTGGCCATGGCGGCACGGTCGTTGGCCCGGAAGGACTCGGCCAGCTCGGCGTCCACGAAATCGAAGTCGGTGCGGCCGACGATGTCGCGCTCGGGCGCACCGTAGAAGGCCTCGAAGCGGGGGTTGCAACTGAGGAAGACCCCCTCGGTGTCCTTGAGCCAGACCAGGTCCGGGATGGCCTGCAGCACCGCCTGCTGCAGCTGGCGCTCCTCCTCGATCACGCCGTCCATCACGGCCAGGGCCATGGTGCGCGTCAGGTCATGTTCGCTGAGCACGCCCTGGAACTCGCCCTGGTCGTCCACCACCACCAGGTGCCGGATGCGCAGGGCCAGCATGCGGGCGGCGGCGTCGTTGAGGCTGGCGTCCGAGTCGATGGTGTGCACCGGCTGGCTCATCCAGTCGCCCAGCCGCTGCCGGTCCTGGGCCTGGGTGTCCTGGGCCGGGGTGTCCTCGGCCACCTGGCGGGTGAGGTCCCGCAAGGTCAGCACCCCCACCGGGCGCCGGCCTTCCAGCACCACCACGCCAGCCTCGGGCTGCTGGGCCATCAGGGCCCGGGCCTGGGCCAGCGTGGCCTGCGGCGCCAGGGTGGGGGCCACGGGCTGCATGACCGAGCGCACCCGGTGGCGGCCGGTCAGCACCTCCAGGTTGAGCAGGCAGCGGAAGTCGGTCTCGCTGACCACCCCGTCCAGTCTCCCCTGTTCGTCCAGCACCAGCAGGTGGCTGACATTGCGCGTCAGGCACAGCCGGTAGGCCTCCTCGGCCTGCAGCTGGCCCGGCGCCGTCGCGGCGGGCTGCAGCTGGCGGTCCACCGGCGTGTCCGGCGACAGGCCCTGCTCGCTGGCACGCAGCAGCTGGGCTTCGGTGATGACGCCCAGGGCCTGGCCCTCGGCGTCCAGCACCGGGGCGAAGGAGATGCGATGGTGGCTCAGGCAGCGGGCGGCGTCCCGCAGCGTGGCCTCGCGCGGCAGCGTCACCACCGGCCGGCTGGCCAGGCTGTGCAGGGACCGGCGCAGCGGGTGCTGGGTGTCCGTGCAGAGCAGGGTGTCGGCCATGGCGCGTACTCAGTCGATCAGGCGCTGCATGACCTGCGCCATCTCGTCGCGCACGGCGTCGAAGGCCTGCACCACCGCCGGGTCGAACTGCGTGCCCGCGCCCGCGAGGATCTGCGCTTCGGTGCTCGCCATCGACCAGGCCGGCTTGTAGACCCGTTCGTGGGTCAGGGCGTCGTAGACGTCGGCCACGGCCATCAGCCGGGCCTCCAGCGGGATGGCTTCGCCGGCCAGGCCCTCGGGGTAGCCCTGGCCGTCCCAACGCTCGTGGTGGTACAGGGCGATCAGATGGGCCACCTCGAGGTAACGCAGCGACTCGGGCTGGGTATCCAGCGAGAAGGTCTGGCCCAGCGTGTCCTGGGCCCGGGCGATGGCATGGCGGATGGCCCGGCTGCCGATGGTGGTGTGCTGACGCATCAGATCGAGTTCTTCGGCCGTCAGCGGGCCCGGCTTGAGCAGAATGTGGTCCGGGATGCCGATCTTGCCGATGTCGTGCATCGGGGCGGCCTTGACGATGCGCTGGATCTGGGCCTCGTCCAGGGCGTCGGCGTGCCGCGGGTCGTGGCGCAGCTGGCGGGCCAGCAGGGCGACGTAGTGCTGGGTGCGCAACACATGGTTACCTGTTTCGACGTCGCGGGTTTCGGCCAGCTCGGCCATGCCCGAGAGCATCAGCTCCTGGGCCAGCAGCAGCTCGTCCACCCGGCGCGCCAGTTCCTGTTCCAGGCTGCCGTTCTGCTGGCGCAGGCGATCACGGTGCTGCTTGATCTCCAGCTGGGTGCGCACCCGGGCCAGCACCACGGCCGGGCGCACCGGCTTGACCACATAGTCCACCGCGCCCAGGGCCAGGCCCAGCTCCTCGTCGCCATCGTCGCCCAGGGCGGAGACGAAGATGACCGGGATGTCGCGCGTGCCCTCCTGCTGCTGCAGGGCGGCCAGCACCGCATGGCCGTCCATGCCGGGCATCTTCACGTCCAGCAGGATCAGGTCGGGCTGCTCGGTTGCAGCCAGGGTCACCGCGGAGGCCCCTGAGCGGGTGGCCAGCACGCGGTAGACGGGGTTCAGCAGCCGCGAAAGCACCGCCAGGTTCAGTGGCTCGTCGTCGACAACGAGGATGGTCGCAGGGGAGTTCATGTTCTTTTCGACCGGAGCGACAGCAGCAAGTGACGGGCCTTGGCAGGCCCGCGTGACCATCGTAAGCTGATGCCAGCCCGTGAGGGCTTGGAGAGAGCCCTCAGTGGCCGTCTATCTTCGCCCCGGGGGCCGGCCGGGTGAGGGCGAGATCATCCCTTCTTTTCGGGAGAACGGCATGAGCGATGTGCGCCTGGAACGTGACACCTTCGGCGAAATCGCCGTCCCCATCGAGCGGCTCTGGGGCGCTCAGACGCAGCGGTCACTGGAGCACTTCGAGATCTCCCAGGAGCGGATGCCCGTGGCCCTGGTGCACGCCTTGACGCGGGTCAAGCGGTCAGCGGCCGAGGCCAACGCCGCCCTGGGCCTGCTGGATGCTGCCAAGGCCCAGGCCATCGTGGCGGCGGCCGACGAGGTGCTGGCCGGCCGCTGGGACGGCGAGTTTCCGCTGGTGGTCTGGCAGACCGGCTCGGGCACCCAGACCAACATGAACGTCAACGAGGTGCTGGCCAACCGGGCCTCGCAGCTGCTGGGCGGCCCGCTCGGCATGGGGCGCCTGGTGCACCCCAACGACGAGGTGAACCTGGGTCAGTCGTCCAACGACGTCTTTCCCACCGCGATGAACCTGGCGGCCACCCAGGCCCTGCAGGCCGAGCTGCTGCCCGCGCTGGGCCGCTTGCGCGACACCTTGCGGGCCAAGTCCCGCCTCTTCGCCGACATCGTCAAGATCGGCCGCACCCACCTGCAGGACGCCACGCCGCTGACCCTGGGCCAGGAGATGTCGGGCTGGGTGGCCCAGCTCGACCATGCCGAGGCCCACCTGCGCGCGGCCCTGCCCCACCTGCGCGAGCTGGCCCTGGGCGGCACAGCGGTGGGCACCGGGCTGAACGCCCACCCCGAATTCGCCGCCCGGGTGGTGGCGCTGCTGAACCAGGCCACCGGCCTGGGCCTGGTGAACGCGCCCAACCGCTTCGAAGCCATGGCCGCGCACGACGCCATCGTCCACGCCCATGGCGCGCTCAAGACCCTGGCGGCGGGCCTGTTCAAGATCGCCAACGACGTGCGCTGGCTGGCCTCGGGCCCGCGCGCCGGCCTGGGCGAGCTGCGCATTCCGGAGAACGAGCCCGGTAGCTCCATCATGCCCGGCAAGGTCAACCCGACCCAGTGCGAGGCCCTGACCATGGTCTGCTGCCAGGTCTTCGGCAACGACGTCGCGGTCAACCTGGCCGGCGCTTCGGGCAACTTCGAGCTCAACGTCTACAAGCCGGTGCTGATCCACAACGTCCTGCAGAGCGTGCGCCTGCTGGCCGACGGCATGACCAGCTTCGACACCCACTGCGCCAGCGGCATCGAGCCCGACCGTGCCCGCATGCACGAGCTGCTGGAGCGTTCGCTGATGCTGGTGACCGCGCTCAACCCGCACATCGGCTACGACCGGTCGGCCGCCATCGCCAAGAAGGCCCACCGCGAAGGCACGACGCTGCGCGAGGCGGCCATCACCAGCGGCCACGTCACGGCCGAGCAGTTCGACGCCTGGGTGGACCCGGCGCGGATGGTGGGCCCCGCCTGAACGCCCGCTAAGCCGCGGCCTCCGGTCCCGGCCCGATCCAGGGCCGGTCGTGCGCGGCCAGCCAGGCCTCGCCCTCTTCGAGGATGAAGTAGCGGAAGGCCTCGGCCGCTGGCGAGAGCAGGCGCGACTGCAGGTGCACCACGTTCCAGGTGCGCACCAGCGGCGTGTGTTCCACGTGCAGCAGCTCGATCTCGCCCGCGCGCAGCTCCAGCCCCAGCGTGTGCAGGCTCAGAAAGCTCAGGCCCATGCCGGCCATCACCGCCTGCTTGATGGTCTCGTTGCTGGGCATCTCCATGGCGATGCGCGGGCTCACCCGGTGGTCCTGGAAGAAGCGGTCCATCAACGCCCGGGTGCCCGAGGCGCCCTCGCGCACGATCAGCGGCTGGTTTTCCAGCATGGCCACCGGCACATGGCCCAGGGCCAGCAGCGGGTGGCCCGGCGGGGCGACGAAGACATGCGGGTGGGCGGCAAAGGGCTCGGCGCGGGTGGCCAGCTCGCGCGGGGGCCGGCCCATGATGGCCAGGTCCACCTCGCCGCTGTTGAGCAGGGCCACCAGCTGGTCCCGGGTGCCCGCCACCTGCAGCCGCAGCTCCACGCCCGGGTGCTCGTCGCGAAAGCGCGCCAAGAGGCGCGGCACGAAGTACTTGGCCGTGCTCACCAGGCCCACGTTGAGCACGCCGGTCTCCAGGTGGCGCAGGCGCTGCATCGCGTCCTCGGCGTCCTTCATCACCGCCAGCAGGCGCCGCGCGTGCACCAGGAAGTACTCGCCGGCGGTGGTCAGCGCCACCTTGCGGCCCTGGCGGTCGAACAGCGGCAGCTCCAGCTGGGCCTCCAGCTCCTTGACCTGCATGGTCACGGCCGGCGGCGTCAGGTGCAGGGCCTCGGCCGCCCGCACGAAGCTGAGCTGCCGGGCCACCTCGGTGAAAACCCGGATCTGCCGGAAGGTGACGTTTTTCATTCAGGGAATCTGAATCGAAAGCCAACGAATATTGAATTTACCTTATCCATCGCGCTTCCTACAGTGGGCTCCAACGAACGACGAACCCGTCCACCCCGAGGAGACACCCCATGAACCAAGCCGTCGAGACCGGCGTGATCCTGGACGCCAAGAAGCGCTACAGCGCCGGCGTGCTCAAGTACCGCCAGATGGGCTACTGGGACCCGGATTACCAGCCCAAGGACACCGACACCCTGTGCCTGTTCCGCATCACCCCGCAGGAAGGCGTGGACCCGGTGGAGGCCGCCGCCGCGGTGGCCGGCGAGAGCAGCACCGCGACCTGGACGGTGGTCTGGACCGACCGCCTGACCGCCTGCGACAGCTACCGCGCCAAGGCCTACAAGGTCGAGCCGGTGCCCGGCACCCCGGGCCAGTACTTCGCCTGGGTGGCCTACGACATCATCCTGTTTGAAGAAGGCTCCATCGCCAACATCACCGCCAGCCTGATCGGCAACGTCTTCAGCTTCAAGCCGCTGAAGGCCGCCCGGCTGGAGGACATCCGCATGCCGGTGGCCCTGGTCAAGACCTTCAAGGGCCCGCCCACCGGCCTGGTGGTCGAGCGCGAGCGCCTGGACAAGTTCGGCCGGCCGCTGCTGGGCGCCACCACCAAGCCCAAGCTGGGCCTGTCGGGGCGCAACTACGGCCGGGTGATCTACGAAGGCCTCAAGGGCGGCCTGGACTTCATGAAGGACGACGAGAACATCAACTCGCAGCCCTTCATGCAC
>NZ_BADL01000017.1 GCF_000333615.1 Ideonella sp. B508-1
GGATCACCGCAAACGCAAAAACGCCGGGGACGGGTTCCCCGGCGTCACAGCACAGTGAGCGGATTTGCGACAAACGGTTCCGTGAACCGGCGCGCCGGCCGTGAAAGGGGCAATCTAGCAGACCTGCGAGACGTTGTTACAGGCGCCCCGCCGAGGCCTGCGGTCAACACCCGGGCCTGAACCACCGTTTTCTGAAGAAGTCCCCTTGGGAAACTCCCTGCGAAAGGCCACCGTGCTTCGAATTCATTCCCTTTCTTCCCTGCGTTCCTGGATGTTGGCGGGCAGCGTCTGCCTGGCCCTGGCCCCTGTGCATGCGGCCGAACTGCCCCACAGCGCCGACCTGACCTACCAGGTGCGCTGGGGCGTGGTCAGCCTGGAGGCCGAGCAGCACTGGCGCCTGGACGGCGACCGCTACACCCTCAGCACCGAGCTCAAGCTGCCCCTGGGCTTTGCCAACCGCCGCTACGTCAGCCAGGGCCGGGTGGGCCCCCAGGGGCTGGAGCCTTCTTCCTATGAAGACTACGAGGTGGGCGACCCCCAACCGCGCTCCGTCGCCAAGGTGGACCGCAGCACCCATGTCGTCAGCTACGGCCGCACGGCCGTGCCCCTGCATGACAAGCCGCTGGCCGATGGCCTGCAGGACATCAACGCTCTGGCCTACCAGTTGATCTGGATGGGCGACAAGGTGGCCGGCAAGACGGTGCCGGTGACCAATGGCCGCAATGTGGTGTCCCATCAGTTCTCCAAGCTGCCCGATGGCACGGCCAGCTACGACGGCAAGGCCTATCCGACCCTGCGTCTGGTCAGCACCAGCCCGGAGGGTGGCTTCGAGGTCGGTCTGGCCCAGGGCCTGGGCTGGATGCCTCTGAAGATCGTGCGCGTGCAGGACGGCAAGACCCTCACCTTCACCGCCACCCAGGTGCGTTACACGCCTTGAATGGGCCCGCCGCAGGCGTCCTCGTCGAAAAAACTTCCGGGCTGTTATTCCCTTTGTCTTTTGATATCTCAACTTGGCAGTTGTAGTAGAGGGCGCCTGCCGCTGTGGATAAGCCGAATTTTCTTTTTGAGATCAACAGCTTGTCTTCTCCCAAAGTCTGTGGCCGGCGGTCTGGAAGACCCGGGGAGCAAAAGACAACAAGCAGGCGGCTGCCATTCGGCCTGTGGAAAACCGGGTCCTTGTTCAAAACTTGTCCACAGAGCTGTGCCTTGACAGCACTTGTCCACAGCGTGCTGGGCGGTTCAGACGGGCCGAAGCCTGGGGCGCAGGCCACAATCACGCCCCATGTCCCGTCCCCGCCCGGCCTGGCGGCCGGCGCCCCGCCACGGTGTGCCGGCCAGCTGCGTGGCCCTGCCCCATGACCAGCGCTGGCCCCGGCTGAGCGCCTTTCTGGCCTGGCGCCTGCCGGTGCTGGACGAGCCGCAATGGCAGGCCCGCCTGGCCGCGGGCGAGGTGCTGGACGAGCGCGGGGCCGCGTTGGCCGTGGACGCCGCCTACCGGCCGGGCGAGCGGGTCTGGTACTGGCGCGAGGTGGATGGCGAGGTGGACATCCCCTTTGCCGAGGAACTGCTGCACCTGGACGAGCGCCTGGTGGTGGTGGACAAGCCGCACTTCCTGCCCATGGCGCCGGTGGGCCGCTATGCCCGCCACACCCTGTTGGCGCGCCTGCAGCGCCGCCTGGGCCTGGCCGAACTGACCCCGCTGCACCGCCTGGACCGGGAAACCGCCGGCGTGGTGGTGTTCAGCCGCCGGCCCGAGGACCGCAATGCCTACCAGGCCCTGTTCCGCGAACGGCAGGTGCAGAAGGTCTACGAAGCGCTGGCGCCCTACCGGGCCGAGCTGGCCAGCCCGCTGCGGCGCCACAGCCGGCTGGAACCCTCAGACCGCCGCATGCAGATGCACGAAGTGCCAGGCCAAGCCCAATGCCGAGACCGGTATCGAGATGCTCTCAAACGACGGAGTGCATGCTCACTACCGGCTGACCCCGCATACCGGCAAGACCCACCAGCTGCGGGTGCACATGCTGGCCCTGGGGGCGCCGCTGCTCGGCGACAGCGTCTACCCGGTGCTGCAGCCCGAGCCGGCGCCCGGCCAGGCGCCGGATTTCAGCCGGCCGTTGCAGCTGCTGGCCCGCCGCCTGGCCTTCACCGACCCGATCACCGGCCAGGCCCTGGTCTTCGAGAGCCAACGCCGGCTGGTCTGGCCGGCGGCTTGACGCCCCCTCAGCGCGCTGCGCCGTCGTTCAGCGTGGGCTCCACCAGGCCGGTGGCGTGGTTCAGGCGCATCAGGGTCAAGGGGCCGGGCAGGCCGTCGGTTTGCAGGCCCTGGGCCATCTGGAAGGCGCGGATGCGCCGGGCCAGGCCCTCGGCGTTGTCCTGGGCCGGGCCGCCGTCCAGCCGTGCCAGCTGTTCGGCCAGCCAGCGGCCGGAAGGGCCCTCGGCGGCCAGCACGCCCTCACCGCCGTAGCCCGGGGGGCTGCGCCAGAGGGTGTGGAACTCGCCCTGCCACCAGGGGGCGATCTTCAGCAGCGGCACGGTCAGCGTGCGGCCATCGGCCAGCCCCAGCCGGGCCTGGTCACCCTGCAGGCCCTCCAGCAGCACCCGGGTGCTGCGTCCATCCGGGGCAGTCAGCAGCAGCCAGCCCGGCCGGTCCAGCAGGCGCACCGGGCCCAGGCCACCCAGGCTGCTGTGACAGCGCAGGCCCTGGCTGGGCAGCTTGGCGCAGGGGTCGGCCGTCGGGGTCAGGGTGAGGTTCCAGCGCTGGGCCAGGCGTTCCCAGGCCTGGGCCTCGGCCAGGTGTTGGGTGAAGACCTGGGCCCCCAGGCTGTCGGCGGCCTCGGCCTGCGGTTCGTGGGGCTGCAGGTCGGGCGGTGACGAGGCCACCGTGGCCGCCTGGGCCAGCACGGCCACCGAGGCGGCTGGCCGCGGCGGCGACACCTGAGCCGGTGACGGGGACAGCGCCGGGGTGGATGCCGATGCCGCAGCCGCCGGGGCCGCTTGCCAGGGCGGCAGCAGGCGTGTCAGTGCGAACACCGCCAGCACCGCCGCGGCCCCGCCCCCCAGCCAGCGCATCGCCTGCTGGGGGCTCAGCCGGCGCAAGCCCGGCAGGTCGAACACCTGGCTGGCGGCCTCCTCCACCAGGGCGCGGTCCACCCGGTGCTGGCCGCGTTCGGCCGCCAGGGTCAAGGCCCGGTCGCACAGCACGTTGATGCGCCGGGGCGTGCCCCGGCACAGGCGGTGGATGCGGCGGATGGCCTCGTCCTCGAAAGGCAGCGGGCCGGTCAGGCCGGCCACCGTCAGCCGGTGGACCAGGTAGGCCTCGGTCTCGTCGCGGCTGAGCGTCTGAAGGTGAAAGCGCGCCACGATGCGCTGGGCCACCGGGGCCATCTCCGGGTGCTCCAGCAGTTGACGCAGCTCCGGCTGGCCGATCAGCAGCACCTGCACCAGCTTGTCTTCGTTGGTCACCAGGTTGGTCAGCAGGCGCAGCTGTTCCAGCACCGGCAGGGCCAGGGCCTGGGCCTCGTCCACCACCACCAGGGTGCGCCGTCCCTGGGCATGGGTCAGCAGCAGGTGGCCGTGCAGGGCATCGATCAGGTCGGTTTCCGCGCCAGGGCGGTCGGGATCGGCGGGCAGCTCCACCTGCAGGCTCTCGCACAGGCGCTTGAGCAGGGCCTGCACGCTCATCTTCGGGTTGACCACGTAGGCCACGTCCAGCCGCGGCGGCAGCTGTTCCAGGAAGGCCCGCCAGACGGTGGTCTTGCCCGCCCCGATCTCGCCGGTCAGCAGCACGAAGCCGCCGGCCCGGCGCAGCCCGTAGTTCAGGTAGCCCAGGGCATCACGGTGCTGCTTGCTGAGGTAGAGAAAGCGCGGATCCGGCGCGACCGAGAAGGGCTCGCAGGCCAGGCCGAAGAACGATTCGTACATGGGCCGCCAGCATAGCGGCCCGCCTGGTGCTTGCCGCCCCCTCGAGAAGGGGACGCGCGGCCCTTCAGGCCGTGCAGTCCAGCAGCGAGCCCACCATGCTGCCCTCGGTCTTGAGGGTCAGCACCTGGGACTGGAAGTTGTAGAGCGCCACCTGCTGGTTCACCACGTCCTGCGTGAGCTGGCTGCTGCTGGCGCCTTGGTCGCCCTGGGGGTCGAGCTGGCGCAAAGAGGCGTCCACCCCCCCGGTGGCGCGGGTGCTTTGCACCACATCCTCGCGTCGATAGCTCGGTGTGGCCACATTGGCGATGTTGTTCGCCGAAGCATCCAGCCGCGCCTGTGCCGCGGCCAGGCCGCTGGAGGCAAGGGTGGGCAGGGTGGACATGCCCGCTTGATCGTCCGATCAGAGGCCGTGTTGAGCCTCTGTTCCATCTTTTTACAAGGCGGCAACGATTTCCCGCGGAATGCCCGTCAGCCCGACCGTGCGGGTCACGCCGCCCCGCTTGATCGCCTCCTTGGGCATGCCGAAGACCACGCAGCTGGCCTCGTCCTGGGCCAGGGTCTGGGCGCCGGCCTGGTGCATCTCCAGCATGCCGGCGGCGCCGTCGTCGCCCATGCCAGTCATGATGATGCCCAGGGCATTGGCCCCGGCCGAGCGGGCCACCGAGCGGAACAGCACGTCCACCGAGGGCTTGTGGCGGCTGACCTGCGGGCCATCGCGCACCTCCACCCGGTACTGGGCCCCGTTGCGCTGCAGCAGCAGGTGGCGGCCGCCCGGCGCGATGAGGGCCTGGCCGGGCATCACGCGGTCGTTGTTCTCGGCTTCCTTGACCCGGATCTGGCAGAGCCGGTCGAGCCGCTCGGCGAAGGCGGCGGTGAACTTCTCGGGCATGTGCTGCACGATCACCAGGCCGGGGCAGACCCGCGGCAACTGGGTCAGCACCTCTTCGAGCGCCTGGGTGCCGCCGGTGGAGGTGCCGATGGCGACGATGCGCTCGGTGGTCTGCGACATGGCCCGGGCCCCGGTGGCCGGCAGCACCGCGTCCGCGCTCAGCTTGGGCGGCGGGGCCGAGGGCGGGCCGCTGGTCGCGCGGGCGGCCAGGCGCTGCACATTGGCCCGCGCGGCGGCGCGGATGGCGCCCAGCAGTTCCTCGGCCGATTCGGTCAGGAACTCCTTGAGGCCGATCTTGGGCTTGGTGACCACCGCCACCGCGCCAGCCGCCAGGGCGTCCATCGTGGTCTTGGCGCCCTTCTCGGTCAGCGTGGAACAGATGACCACCGGCGTGGGCCGGCCGGCCATGATCTTGCGCAGGAAGGTGATGCCGTCCATGCGCGGCATCTCCACGTCCAGCACGATGACGTCGGGCCAGCCCTGCTTCATCCGCTCCACCGCCAGCAGCGGGTCGGCCACGGCCGCCAGCAGCTCGATGTCCGGCGCATCGCGCAGCAGACCCTGCAGCACCTGCCGCACCACGGCGGAATCATCCACCACCATCACCCTGATCTTTTCGGACATGGGGGTCTCCGTTCAAGTCTTGCGATAGATCGACGGCGCGATCTGGACCACCGGGGCGTCGAGGTCGTTGAGGTTCTCCGAGTGGCCGATGCAGAACCAGCCGCCGCTGGGCAGGGTCTCCAGCACGCGGTTCACCACCTGGCGCTTGGTCTCCGTGTTGAAGTAGATCAGCACATTGCGCAGAAAGACCATGTTGAAGGTGCCGAGGTCCGGCAGGCGTTCGTTGAGGTTGACGTGCAGGAACCTCGCCCGCTCGCGCAGGGCGCGTTGCACCAGCAGGGTGCCCGCGTGCGGGCCGGTGCCCTTGAGGCAGAAGCGCCGCATGTAGTCCGCCGGCATCTGCCGGGCCCGTTCCATGGGGTAGTGCCCCTGGCGGGCGCGGGCCAGGACCCGGGTGCTGATGTCGGTGCCGACGATCTCGAAGGGCTGGCCTTCGCGCACATCGGCCAGCACCATGGCCATGCTGTAGGCCTCCTCGCCCGTGGAGCTGGCACCGCTCCAGATGCGAAAGGGCCGGTGCGCCGGGGCGGCCTGAGCCACCTTGCGCAACAACTCGAAGTGCTTGGGCTCGCGGAAGAAGTAGGTCTCGTTGGTGGTCAGCAGGTCCACCGCGATCTGCGCCTCGGCATGCTCCTCGCGCTTGTCCAGCAGGGCCAGGTAGTCCGAGAAGCCGCCGAGCTGACGCGCGGTCAGCCGCTTGGCCAGACGTCCGCTCACGAGGGACTTCTTGGCCGGAGACAGCGAAATGCCGGCGGCCGTGTGAATGAACTCTCGGAAGCGCTGAAATTCGTGTTCGCTCAGGGCGTGCATGGGGGTCTCACGGGGGTTCGGGGCGCCGTCAGTCGGGCTGCTGTGTCGGGGCGGCAAGGTCTTCAGGCTCAGCCCGCAGCAGGGCCAGGCGCTGCCGGTGGCCGCGCAGCCAGGGGTGCAGGTCATCGCCGGGCATGGCCTTGGCGATCAGCCAGCCCTGCCCGATCTGGCAGCCCAGGGTTTGCAGCAGCCGCCAGTCCTGCAGGGTCTCGATGCCTTCGGCCACGCTCACCAGGCCCAGCTGGTGGGCCATCTCCAGGGCCGAGCGCAGGATCACCTGCAGATGCGGGCGCTGGGTGGCTTCGCTGACGAAGGAGCGGTCGATCTTGAGCTCGGTGAAGGGGATGCGGGCGAGCTGCTGCATCGAGGAAAAGCCGGTGCCGTAATCGTCGATGGACAGGCCGAAGCCGCGCAGGCGCAGCCGCGCCAGGCGGTTGAGCGCCACGTCCAGGCGCTTGGCCAGCGAGCCCTCGGTGATCTCGATCATCAGCTGGTGGGGGTCCAGGCCGTGCTGGGCCACCTGGGCGCTGAAGTGCTCGACCAGGGTGGGGCTCTCCAGCAGCCGTGGCGACAGGTTGATGGCCAGCGACAGGTTCAGGCCCCGGGTCTGCCAGGCGGCGGTCTGGGCCAGGGCCTGATCCAGCACCGAGAGGGTCAACGGCTCAATCAGGTCGGACTGCTCGGCCAGCGGGATGAACTGGTCTGGCGGGATGGGGCCGAGCACCGGGTGGGTCCAGCGGGCCAGGGCCTCCACACCCCGCAGCAAACCGGTGTGCATGTCCACCTTGGGCTGGTAATGCACCTTCAGTGCGTGCTCGCGCAGGGCGGTGTCGAGATCGCCGGCCGTCAGCGGCAGCGGGGCCGGCCGGGCGCGGCCGGCCTGCTGCGGCAGGCGGTTGGTCAGGGCCTCGCGCAGCTGCGTCAGGCACAGGGGCTTGGCCAGCGTGGCCACCATCGGCAGGCCCAGCTCCTTGCCCAGGGTGTTGGCCGAGTTCATCAGCATCTGCTCTCGGGAGGAGGCAATCAGCACGGGCAGAAACACCTGGAGGCGGTGCAGTTCCTCCAGGAACTCGAAGCCGTCCATGCCAGGCATTTCCAAGTCCACGATGAGCAGACTCGGAGGCAGCACCAGCATGGACAGCAGCGCCAAGGCCTCGCGGCCATCGCTGGCCTCGTAGACCAGGTCCATGCCCAGCTCGCGGCACAGCATGGCCGCATGCTGGCGCTGAACCAGGCTGTCGTCCACCACCAGCACCGACGGGTAACCGCCCGGCACCAGGGGCGGGACTGGGGGGAAGACGATGTGCTCATGGCATTGCCTTTCAGGCCAGGGCGGGCTCCGCCAGGGCCGTGGTGGCGTGGTCTTCGGTCTCGCCCACCGTGGTCAACTCGTCCATGGCCAGGGCCTGCTGGGCGTCCAGCAGGATCACGAAGCGCTCGCGCACCTTGCCCATGCCAGCGATGAAGTCGCGCCGGATGCGGGTGCCGAAAGCCGGTGCGGGCTCGATGTCCTCGGCCCGGATGTCCAGCACCTCGCTGACGGCGTCCACCACCACCCCCACCACCTGGCGCTCACCGTGCTGGGCCACCTCCAGGATGACGATGCAGCTGCGCCGCGAGACCGGGCTGACGGGTCGGCCGAAGCGGGCCTGCAGGTCCACCACCGGCACCACCGCCCCGCGCAGGTTGATCACCCCGCGCACGCTGGCGGGCATCATCGGCACCTCGGTGGGATTGCGGTACTCGATGATCTCCTTGATGGCCAGGATGCCCAGCGCGAACATCTCGCTGCCCAGCAGGAAGGTGAGGTACTGCGCGGGCTCGGCCCCGGGCGTCTTGACGGGATCGCTCATGGTCCGTCCCCTCAGAAGTTGGTGAACTGCGACTCGTCGATGTCGTGGCTGACCGCCGTGCTGGCCGCGATGGCGGACTTGCCCATCGGCTTGGGACGCGCCACCGAGCGCTGGGCACTGCCCTTGGCGGCCTGGATGGCGCGCCGTGCGGGGGCCGCGGACTGGCCTTGCAGGGAGCCGCCCCGGACCTTGAAGAAGGCCATGGCGCGCTGCAGCTGTTCGGCCTGGCTGCTCATCTCCTCGCTGGTGCCAGCCAGTTCCTCGGAGCTGGCGGCGTTCTGCTGGGTGGTCTGGTTGAGCTGGCCGACCGCGGCGTTGATCTGGCCCACGCCGGAGGACTGCTCCTCGGAGGCGGCGGTGATCTCCTGCACCAGGTCGGAGGTCTTCTTGATGTTGGGCACCATCTGGTCGAGCAGCTGACCGGCGCGCTCGGCCAGCTCCACGCTGGAGCCTGCCACGTCGCTGATCTCCTGGGCGGCCACCTGGCTGCGCTCGGCGAGCTTGCGCACCTCGGCGGCCACCACGGCGAAGCCCTTGCCGTGCTCGCCGGCGCGGGCGGCCTCGATGGCGGCGTTCAAGGCCAGCAGGTTGGTCTGGTAGGCGATGTCGTCGATGATGCCGATCTTCTGGGCGATCTGCTTCATGGCGCTGACGGTGGCCTTGACGGCCTCGCCGCCCTCGGTGGCCTCGGAGGCGGCGCGGGTGGCCATGGCATCGGTGACCTTGGCGTTCTCGGTGTTCTGCGAGATGGAGGCGGTCATCTCCTCGATCGAGGCGCTGGTCTCTTCCACACCCGCCGCCTGCTCGCTGGCGGCCTGGCTCAGCGACTGGGCCGTGGCGCTGACTTCTTCGGAGGCCCCGGCCAGCGCCTCGGCGCTGCTGTTGACTTCGGTCACCACCTGCGAGAGCTTCTCGACGGTGCGGTTGACGTAGTCCTTCATTTCGCCGAACGTGCCTTCATAGGAACGGTCGATGGTCTGGGTCAGGTCGCCATCGGCCATGGCGCGCATGACCCGCACCACGTCGCCCATGCTCTCGCCGGCGGACGCCACCATCTGCTTGGTGGTGTACAGCAGGCTGCTGGTGTCGCCTTGATTCAGCGCCACGTCCACCTCGAAGTCGCCCACGGCCACCCGTTCCATCACTGCGGCGGCGTAGGCGGGCTCACCACCCAGCACCTTCAGCAGGTCACGCACCAGCAGGTAGCCCACGCCAGCCGCCAGCAGAATGGCGGCCAGGCTGCCGAAGATCAGCACGGCGCTCGTGCGGGCCTGCAGCAGCTCGGCGTCCTTGCTCCGTTGGACCAGCAGGCCACTCTCCGCATCGGAGATCTGCGACAGCTGCGTGCGCATGCCGTCCATGTACTGCTTGCCCTTGGCCGCCCGCACACTGGCCACCAGCTCGTCCATCTTGGCCTGGCCATCGTTGACCTTGCGGCGCAGCGCGATCTCCGGCTCCAGGGCCTTGTTGATCCACTGCTCGTAGTTGGCGTACAGGGCGTCCAGCCGCTCCTGCTGCTTGGGGTTGTCAGCGGTCAGCTTCTTGGCCTGGGACCAGTGGGTCTTGAAGGCCGTCATGCCGTCACGGTAGGGCTCGAGAAAGGCATCGTCGCCCGCCAGGCCGAAACCACGCTCGCCGGTCTCGATGTTGACCAGGCTGGTCAAGGCGCTGTTCACCTCGGCGAGCACCTCGTAGGTGTGGACGTTCCAGCGGTTGCCTTCCGTCAGGCTGCTGAAGCTGTAGTAGGACGTGCCGGTGAGCACCAGGAGGATCGCCACGATGACGGCGAATCCGCTGTAGAGCTTGGTGGCGACTTTGATGTTCTTGAACATGTCGAATCTTTCGGTCGTTGGGAGGGTG
>NZ_BADL01000016.1 GCF_000333615.1 Ideonella sp. B508-1
CTTCCCTGCACGATGCGCAGGCACATGCGGTCGCGGGCCGAGTCCACATCGCACACCCGCAGGGCCAGCGCCTCCGACAGCGCAGGGCCGCTGGCATACAGCACTTGCAGCAGCATCCGGCTCATGGGCCGGCGGCAGGCCCCCAGCAGTTGCGCGATCTGCTCGCGCCCGAGCAACTCCGGTTGACGCTGCGGCGTGCGCGCCACCGGCGGCTGCATGCCCCGGTCCTCGCGTCCGAGCACGTGCCGGAACAGAAACCGGCTGGCCGAGGACACCTGGTTGATCGTCGAGAACGAACGCCTCAAGTCCTTGGACAGGTGCAGCATGTAGGCCTCGATCTGCGCCGCATCCAGCTGCGCTGGGCTGCGCCCGTAGTACTTGGCCATGCGCGCCAGCGCGTCCACGTAGGTCTGCTGCGTGCGCACCGCCAGCCCGCGCACCTGCATCGCATCCACCATCTGTTGTCGCAACGGGGTCATCGCCTTCTCCTGTCTACCGGGGTCCATTCCCCGACCGAAGGCTTCTCCCGCTCGCCTTCCCAGGCAAGCTCCCCCACAACGTCAAACGCGGTGACCACCCTCGCCAGGCAGCCACCGCGTCAGCGGTTTAGTTCAACTAGTTATATACGTCAAAAGTGACGCATAAAATCCCGACGTGACGGATAACATTCCAGTGCATTGCAGGCCAAGTGCTTGTCGGGTTTGAAGATTTTTCGTCTTCTGCAGGATAACATCCTCAACACTGGCGTCAAAAGCATCAAAATTCCCCCATTCGGGGGATAAAACAGGCCTTGGCGCAGATGACTGTATATCCATACAGTCTCTCCATGAGCACGCTCGCCGTCCCGGGGCAGGCGCCTCCGGCAGCCTCCCCTGCGCCTCGCCTGCTGGATCAGTTGCGCCAGCGCCTGCGTTATCTGCACTACAGCCTGCGGACCGAGCGGGCCTATGTGCTGTGGGTGAAGGCCTTTGTGCGCTTCCACGGCCTGCGGCACCCCAGGGACATGGGGGCCCCCGAAGTGGAGTGCTTTCTCTCCCACCTGGCGAACGAAGGTGGCGTTTCCACCTCCACCCAGCGCCAGGCGCTGTCGGCGCTGCTGTTCCTGTACCGCCAGGTGCTCGGTCAAACCTTGCCCTGGATGGACGACATCGCCCGGCCGGTGCCTCGGCGCCGCCTGCCGGTGGTGTTGAGCGTGGACGAGGTGCAGAAGGTGCTGCGCGCGCTGCCACCGGAACACCGCCTGTTCGGCCAACTGCTCTACGGCACGGGCCTGCGCCTGTTGGAAGGTTTGCGTTTGAGGGTGAAGGACATCGACTTTGCCCACCGCACGCTGATCGTGCGCAGCGGCAAGGGCGACAAGGACCGCGCCGTGATGCTGCCCGAGTCCCTGCAGGAACCGCTGCGTGAACAACTCGCCCGTGGCCATGTGCTGTGGCAGACCGATGTCCTCAAGGGCTGCGCCGGGGTCGAACTGCCGGCAGCCTTGGCCCGCAAATACCCGCGCGCGCCGCAGAGCTGGGCTTGGTTCTGGGTGTTTCCGCAGGCTCGACATTCCACCGACCCGCGCAGCGGGGAAGTGCGCCGCCACCACGCTCAAGAGCAAGCCTTCCAGCGCGCCTTCAAGCAGGCCCTGCAGTCGGCCGGCATCGCCAAGTCAGCCTCACCGCACACGCTGCGCCACAGCTTCGCCACCCACCTGCTGCAGGCGGGCTATGACATCCGCACGGTCCAGACCCTGCTGGGCCATGCGGATGTGAAGACCACCATGGTCTACACCCACGTGCTCAAGGTGGGTGGGGCTGCGGTGCGCAGCCCGCTGGATGCGCTTCAGGCCCTGCTGGCCGCCTCCGGCACCTCGGTGGTGATGGGGCCGCTGCCGGCCCAGCGGTCCAGCGCCAGGTAGATGACCGGGGTGATGTAGAGCGTCACCACCTGGCTCAGGATCAGCCCGCCCACCACGGCCAGGCCCAGGGGTTGGCGCAGTTCGGCGCCGGCGCCCAGGCCCAGGGCGATGGGCAGCGCGCCCATCAGCGCGGCCACGGTGGTCATCATGATGGGCCGCAGGCGCAGCAGGGCCGCGGCGCGGATGGCCTCGGGCGGGCTCATGCCCTGGTGGCGCTGCGCGTCCAGGGCGAAGTCGATCATCATGATCGCGTTCTTCTTGACGATGCCGATCAGCATCAGGATGCCGATGCTGGCGATCAGCGTCAGCTCCATGTTGAAGAGCTTGAGCGCCAGCAGCGCACCGATAGCGGCCGAGGGCAGGCCGGCCAGGATGGTCAGCGGGTGGATGTAGCTCTCGTAGAGCACGCCCAGCAGCACGTAGATGACGGCCAGCGCCGCCACGATGAGCACCACCTGGCTGCCCTGGCTTTGCTGGTAGACCGCGGCGTCGCCGCCATAGGTGCCGATCAGCGAGGCCGGCATGTCCAGCGCGGCCTTGGCCTGGTCGATGGCCTGGGTGGCCACGCTCAGCGGCACGCCCGGGGCCAGGTTGAAGGCAATGGTGACCGACTGCAGCTGGCCCTGGTGGTTGACGGCCACGGGGCCCAGGGTGCGCTGCACGCTGGCCACGGCCGACAGCGGCACGAGGTTGCCCGCCTTGCTGCGCAGCCAGACCTTGTCGAAGGCCTGTTCGAACTCGCGGTTGTTCTCGGCCGCCTCCATGATGACTTCGAAGCTGTTGGCCGGCCCGTACATGGTGCTGACCTGGCGTTCACCAAAGGCGCTGTAGAGCGCAGAGCGCACGTCCGCCAGCTGCACGCCCAGCAGGTTGGCCTTGTCGCGGTCGATGACGAGCTGGGCCTGCAGGCCCGCGTTCTGGGCATCGCTGGTCACGTCGCGGAAGCTGGTGTTGGCCGCCAGCTTGTCCTCCAGCTTCTGGGCCCAGGTGTTCAGATCGTCCGCGCTGACGCTCTGCAGCGTGTACTGGTAGCGGCTCTTGCTCTGCCGGCCACCCAGCTGCAGGTTCTGCACCGGCGCCATGTAGGCCTGGATGCCGGCAATGCCGCGCAACTTCTTGCGCAGCTGTTCCACCACCTGCGGCATGGCCGGGCGCTCGCCCCGGGGCTTGAGGTTGATGAACAGCCGGCCCGCGTTGCCGCCGCTGAGGAAGGAGGACACGGTGGCCACGTTCGGGTCGGCCCGGAACACCGCCGCCACCTGGGCCTGCAGGCCCATCATCGCGTCGAAGGAGATGTCCTGCGACGCCTCGGTGCTCACGCGGATCTGGCCGATGTCTTCTTCGGGGAAGAAGCCCTTGGGCATGCTGACCGCCATCCACAGCGTCAGCACCAGGCTGCCCAGGGCCACGCCGCCCATCAGCCAGCGGTGGCGCAGGGCCCAGTCCAGTGTGCGGCCGTAGCCGTTCTGGAAGGCGGTGAAGCCGGCCTCGAAGGTCCGGCCCAGCCAGCCCTCCTCGTGGTGGGCCTCGTGCTTCAGGTAGCGGCTGCAGAGCATGGGCACCAAGGTGAGCGACACCGCCGCCGACACCAGGATGGACAGGCCCACCACCACCGCGAATTCATGGAGCAGCATGCCCATCACCCCGGGCATGAAGAAGATGGGGATGAGCACCGCCACCAGCGAGATGGAGATGGACAGGATGGTGAAGCTCATCTCGCGCGCGCCGCGCACGGCGGCTGCAAAGGGCTCCATGCCGTCTTCCACGTGGCGCACGATGTTCTCGAGCATCACGATGGCGTCGTCCACCACCAGGCCCACGGCCAGGGTGATGCCCAGCAGCGAGATGTTGTCCAGGCTGTAGCCGCCGGCCCACAGCAGGGCCAGTGCGCCGATCAGCGAGATGGGCAACGAAAAGGACGGGATCAGCGTGGCCGACAGCCGGCGCAGGAAGAGGAAGATCACCATCACCACCAGCACCACGGTCAGCGCCAGCGTGAAGTAGACGTCGTGCACCGCTTCGCGGATGGAGCGCGAGCGGTCGTTGACCGGCGTCATCTTGACCGAGGCCGGCAGCTGGGCCGCAAAGCGCGGCAGCATGGCCTTGACGCGGTCCACCACCTGCACGGTGTTGGCATCGGGCTGCCGCTGGATGGCCAGGGTGATACTGGGCTCGCCGTTGAGCTCGGCGTAGGTCTTGGTCGATTCGACGCTGTCCTGCACCTGGGCCACGTCGGCCAGGCGCACCGGCGCGCCATTGCGCGTGGCCACGATGACCTGGCGCCAGTCCTTGGCGTTCATCAGCTGGCGGTTGGCCTGCACCGTCAGCGTTTGGCGCGGGCCGTCCAGCGTGCCCACCGGCGTGTTGGCATTGGCACTGGTCAGCACCGCGCGCAGCTCGTCCAGGGTCAGGTTGCGTTCGGCCAAGCGGTCCAGGTCCACCTCCACCCGCACCGCAAAGCGGCGCTGGCCGTAAATGGACACCTGGGCCACCCCTTCCAGCGTGGACAGGCTGGGCGAGATCAGGTTCTCGGCGTAGTCGTTGAGTTGGGTCAGGCCGATGGACGGCGAGGTCAGCGCCACGAACAGCACCGGCGCATCTGCCGGGTTGACCTTGCGGTAGCTCGGCGGCGTGGTCATGTCGTCAGGCAGGCTGCGCTGGGCCCGGAACAGGGCGGCCTGCACGTCCAGCGCGGCGGCATCGATGTCGCGCGAGGCGTCGAACTCCAGCGTCAGCGAGGTGTTGCCCAGCGAGCTGCTGGAGCTGATGAGCGACAGCCCGGCGATGGTGGAGAACTGCTTCTCCAGCGGCAGGGCCACCGAACTCGCCATGGTCTCGGGCGAGGCCCCCGGCAAATCGGCACTGACGTTGATGGTGGGCGTGTCAAAGCGCGGCAACGCCGCCACGGGGATCTTGTCCAGGGCCAGCAACCCGGCCACGACGACGGCCACGTTCAGCAGCACCGTCATCACCGGACGGCGGATGAACAGCTCGGTGATGCTCATGCGCCTGCTCCGGCGCGGCTGGATGCGCTCGCGGCGCCCGAAGCCGCCGAAGCCGCGCCGGCGGCCGGGGCCACATGCACGCTGTCGCCCGGTCGCAGGTTCTCCTTGCCTTCCATCACCACCTGCTCACCCGGCTTCACACCGCTGACCGCGGCCCGGCCGCCGTCGTTGTTCAGCACCTTCACCGGCCGCAGGCTGGCCTTCTGGTCGGCGCCCACCACATAGACCTCACGGTCGTCGCCCTTGATGATCAGCGCCGCCTGGGGCAGCACCGCCACGTCCTTCAGGGTGCGCAGGGTCAGGCGCACCGTCACGTACTGGCCCGGCCACAGGGCCTGGGCCGGGTTGGCCAGCCGGGCCTTGAGCTTGATGGTGCCGCTGGTGCTGTCCACCGTGTTGTCCAGGAAACTCAGCTGGCCGGTCATCGGGGCGGCCTCGCCTCCGTCGGCCGCCTTACGCAGCACGGTCACGGCCAGCGGCGTGCGCTGCTGCGGTCCGTCGTCCAGCAAGGTGGGCAGCTGGGCCTCGGGCAGGGTGAAGCTCACGCCGATCGGGTCGATCTGGCTGACCGTCACCAGCGGATCACCCGTGGGGCTGACCAGGCTGCCCGGGTGCACCGCGATGGCACCGGCCCGGCCGCTCAGCGGCGCCCGCACGGTGTTGTAACCCACGCTGACCTCGGCTGCGCGCACGGCGGCCTTGTCCGAGGCCACCAGGGCCAGCTGGGCATCGCGCTGGGCCTGGACGCTGTCCAGCGCCCCCTGGGAGACGAAGTTCTGGGCCAGCAGCTCCTGGTTGCGGCGCCACTGGCGCTCCAGGTCGGCCAGGGTAGCCTGGTCGCGCAGCAGGGTGGCGCGCGCTTTTTCCAGATTGGCCTGGTCGCTGCGGTCGTCCAGAGTGAACAGCAGATCGCCCTGGTGGACGAACTGCCCTTCCTGGATGGCCACGCTGCGCACCGTGGTGGACACCTGGGGCCGCACTTCCACCGTGTTCAGGGGCACCACCGTGCCCGCGGCCTCGGCCTGCACCGGCATGTCCTGCTGGCCCACGGTGACCAGGGTCACCGCCTGGCTGTGTGCAGCCGCAGCCTTGCCCCCCGCGGCCCCGTCGCCCGATCCGCCCCGCCCCTGCCACCACCATCCACCGGCGGCCACGACAGCCACCACCACCGTCCAGCCCATCCGGGCACGTGCGTTCATTGATTTCTCTCTTCTTGGCGTGTTCTGCGGGAAAGTGCAGATGGCGGGATCACCG
>NZ_BADL01000015.1 GCF_000333615.1 Ideonella sp. B508-1
TGAATGCTAAGAGCCCACCCGGCCGCCGCGCAAACGACATTGGCGCACGCGTCACATGCGCGAGAGGCATGCCTTCACCCACGCCGAGCCCGGCCCCGGTCGGCCGCTCAGCGCCCTTCTTCGTACAGCTCCAGCGGCAAGCCGTCGGGGTCGGCGAAGAAGGTGAAGCGCCGGCCGGTGAAGGCGTCCACCCTGACCGCCTCCACCGCCACCCCGTGGGCCTGCAGGTGGTCCACCCAGGGCGCCAACGCGGCCACGCGCAGGGCCAGGTGGCGCAGGCCGCAGGCCTCCGGCCGCGAGGGCCGCGGCGGCGGTGCCGGAAACG
>NZ_BADL01000014.1 GCF_000333615.1 Ideonella sp. B508-1
CGAGGTGGCACCCAGGATGTTGAGCTGCTCGCCGCGGCCGGCCAGTTCATACTTGAACAGGTTGCCCAGCAGCTGCATGGCCATGTCCTTGAAGGCCAGCGTCGGGCCATTGGACAGGGCTTCGATCAGCAGGCCGCTGTCGCCCAGGCGGCGCACCGGCACGATGGCCTCGCTGCCGAAGACCTCGGCGGTGTAGGTCTTGCGGACCAGCGCCTTCAGGTCAGTGGCCGGGATGTCGTCGATGTAGAGCGAGAGGATCTCGAAGGCTAGGTCGGCATAGGCCAGACCACGCCAGCGGGCCAGCGTGGCACCGTCCACCTGCGGGTAGGCCACCGGCAGGTACAGGCCGCCATCCGGCGCCAGGCCTTCCAGCAGGATCTCGCAGAAGCGGCGCTCGGTCTTGTCGCCGCGGGTGCTGATGTACTTCATGGTCGCTTTCGGCGGCCCTCAGGCCAGCTCTTCCTTGCGCAGGCTGACGATGGGCGCCAGCACGCTGGGCAGGGCCTGCATCTTGGCCTCGGCGGCGCGCAGCCGGCCTTCCTGGGTCTCATGGGTCAGGATGATCAGGTCGGTCTGCTTTTCGCCCTCGGCGGATTCGCGCTGCAGCACCGCGTCGATCGAGATGCCGTTGTCGGCCAGGATGCCGGTGATCTCGGCCAGCACACCGGCCTCGTCGGCCACCCGCAGACGCAGGTAGAAGGAGGTCTGCACCTGGCCGATCGGCAGGATGGGCGTGTCGGCCAGCGCGTCGGGCTGGAAGGCCAGCGAGGGCACGCGGTGGTCGGGGTCGGCGGTGGCCAGGCGAGTGATGTCCACCAGGTCGGCGATCACGGCCGAGGCGGTGGGCTCGGAGCCCGCACCCTTGCCGTAGTACAGCGTGGTGCCCACGGCATCGCCCTGCACCACCACCGCGTTCATCGCGCCTTCGACGTTGGCGATCAGGCGCTTGGCCGGGATCAGCGTCGGGTGCACCCGCAGCTCGATGCCCTCCTCGCGCCGCTTGGTGATGCCCAGCAGCTTGATGCGGTAGCCCAGTTGCTCGGCGTAGCGGATGTCCAGCGCCTGCAGCTTGGTGATGCCCTCGACGTGGGCCTTGTCGAACTGGACCGGGATGCCGAAGGCCAGCGCGCTCATCAGCGTGGCCTTGTGGGCGGCGTCCACGCCTTCGATGTCGAAGGTCGGGTCGGCCTCGGCATAGCCCAGGCGCTGGGCCTCCTTCAGCACCACGCTGAAGTCCAGGCCCTTCTCGCGCATCTCGGAGAGGATGAAGTTGGTGGTGCCGTTGATGATGCCGGCGATCCACTCGATGCGGTTGGCGGTCAGGCCTTCGCGCAGCGCCTTGATGATGGGAATGCCACCGGCCACCGCGGCCTCGAAGGCCACGGTGACACCCTTGGCGCGCGCGGCGGCGAAGATCTCGCTGCCATGCACGGCCAGCAGCGCCTTGTTGGCGGTGACGACATGCTTGCCCGCGGCGATGGCTTCCAGCACCAGGGCCTTGGCCACGCCATAGCCGCCGATCAGCTCGACGACGATGTCGATGTCGGGGTTGGCGATCACCTCACGGGCATCGCCCACCACGCGAACGCCCTCGCCCACGAT
>NZ_BADL01000013.1 GCF_000333615.1 Ideonella sp. B508-1
GCGACGCCCAGGGCCGCCTGCCCTTCGCCTTTGTCGGCGAAGCCTGGAGCACGGCGGCGGACGAGGCTGGCGTGGAGGCGGGCCTGGCCGCCTGGCTGACGCCCGAGACCCTGTGCCTGCCGCACCGGGACAGCACCCGGCCCAGACCGTCGAAGGTGGACACCTCCTCGGTCAGCGTCAGCGGGTGCGAAGCTGCCAGATCGGCCAGCTGCCCGAGCACCTCTTCAAGGGCCAGCAGCGGAGGACGGGAAGTGGCAGCGGGATCAGCCATGGTGAGGCGGATGGTAGAGGTAGCGCTCGCCGCTGGCGAGCAGATGCTGCACCAGGGCTGCGGGTTCGTTCAGGTCCAGCACCGGCACGGCCGGCGGCTCGGGCAGCCGGTCGGCCGCATCGGTGGCCACCGCCACCACCCGCGGGTCCTGCGGATACAGCGGCGCCCGGCCGGGGCCGTCCGGTGCGGCACGCCAGACCTCCACCTTGGGCAGGTCGCCGTGCTTGAAGCCCTCGACCAGCACCCAGTCGCAGGGGCTCAGCTCAGCGATCAGCGCATGCGCGTCCAGTTCGCGAGGCTCGGGGTACTCGCGCATCAGCGCCAGGCGGTGGCTGTTGGCGATCAGCACCTCGCCGGCCCCGGCCTGACGATGGCGCCAGCTGTCCTTGCCGGGGTGGTCGATGTCGAAGCGGTGGTGGGCGTGCTTGATGACCGAGACGGTCTGCCCGGCCGCACGCAGGCCGGCGATCACGCCCTCCAGGAACGTGGTCTTGCCGGCCCCGGAGTTGCCGCAGACACCGATCACCCGCATGCCGTGACTGCGCTCAGTCCTGGCAGTGCTCGGCCACGAAGGCCTTGATCACGTCCACGCTGGCGGGCACCACCGTGAAGCGCTTGGGCAGCGCCTCGATGCCTTCGAGCTTGGCCGGGCGGCCCGGCTGGCGGCCCGTGGCCTCGACGATGGTCTCGGCGAACTTGGCGGGCAGCGCGGTCTCCAGCACGATCATCGGCACGCCGGCCTCCACCCGTTCGGCCGCCACTTTCACGCCATCGGCGGTGTGGGTGTCGATCAGATCGCCGAAGCGCTCAAAGGTGCTGCGGATGGTGGCCAGGCGGTCGGCATGTGTGCTCTTGCCCGACTGGAAGCCGTAGTCGCCGATGGCCGCGAACTCGGCCGGGGTGACCGTGAAGGCGCCGTCACGGGCGATGGCCTCGCCGAACAGCGCCTTGGTGCGGGCGCCGTCGCGGCCCACCAAGTCGTAGACGAAGCGCTCGAAGTTGGACGCCTTGGAGATGTCCATCGACGGACTGGAGGTCTCGTGCGTCTCGGCGCTGCCACGCACCCGGTAGGTGCCGGTGCGGAAGAACTCGTCGAGCACGTCGTTCTCGTTGGTGGCCACTACCAGATGCTTCACCGGCAGGCCCATCTGGCGGGCCACATGGCCGGCGCAGACGTTGCCGAAGTTGCCCGAGGGCACGCAGAAGCTGACCTGTTCGGGCGTGGCCTGGACGCGACCGGAGGTCGCTTGAAAATACCCGGCGAAGTAATACACCACCTGGGCCAGCAGCCGGGCCCAGTTGATCGAGTTGACGGTGCCGATCTGTACTGCGCT
>NZ_BADL01000012.1 GCF_000333615.1 Ideonella sp. B508-1
AACCTGGACGAGCGCGTGCGCGCAATGTGCGCGACGCGCTGTTCGAAGACATCGGCCGCGCCGACTGGACGGGCCTGCTGGTGCCGGCCGGCCGTCGGGTGGCCGCCCGCGTCACCGTGCGCGAAGACGCCGTGCTCTGCGGCCGCGACTGGTTCGAGGCCTGCCTGCTCGCCCTGGACCCGGCTGCTGCGGTGCAGTGGCATTACGCCGAAGGGGATCGCATGCGGGCCGACACCCCGGTGTGCGAGATCCAGGCCGATGCCCGCGCCCTGCTCTCGGCCGAGCGGCCGGCGCTGAACTTCCTGCAGCTGCTCTCCGGCACCGCCAGCCTCACCCGCCGGCATGTGGATGCGATCGAGGGCGCCTCGCCCAACCCGCGCGGCTGCGCCGTGCTGGACACCCGCAAGACCCTGCCCGGCCTGCGCCAGGCGCAGAAGTACGCGGTGCGGGTGGGCGGCGGCCAGAACCAGCGCCTGGCGCTGTGGCACGGCATCCTGATCAAGGAAAACCACATCGCCGCGGCCGGCGGCATCCCGCAGGTGCTCCAAGCCGCCGCCGAGCTGAACGCCGGGGTGGAGATCCAGATCGAGGTGGAAAGCCTGGCCCAGCTGCAGGAAGCGCTGGCCCACGGCGCCACCAGCGTGCTGCTGGACAACTTCAGCCTGGACATGATGCGCGAGGCGGTGGCCCTGACCGCTGGCCGGGCCCTGCTGGAAGCCTCCGGCGGCGTCACGCTGGACGGCCTGCGCGCCATTGCCGCCACCGGGGTGGACCGCATCTCCATCGGCAAGCTCACCAAGGACGTGGTGGCCACCGACTACTCCATGCGGGTGCTGGACCGGCTGGGCTGAGCCCTCAAGCCCCCTCCCCTGCGATGAAGGCCCGCCTTGGCGGGCCTTTTTCACGCCTGCGCCGGGCCGGATGCGGGCAGACTCCGGCCATGGACATCAGCTCGATCCACAACTGGTACGAAAAGGCCGTCTTTGCGACGGTGATGCGTCAGGCGCAGGACTTCCCGCACCTGCTGGACAACGAGGACGCCCTGGCCGACATCGCCTGCGTGGCGCTGAATCGCCTGCCGCCCCGCTACATCCGACACGAGGTGGACCTGGCCTTCTTCCAGACCGAACGGGAACGCACCGAGTCCGAACGCTCGGTGGAGGAAGCCGTCGAGTTCGCAATCGGCTTTGTCCAGGCTCGCAACGCGATGCGCGCGCGCCGCTGATCCAGGCAGACCCTGGCGGCCCTGGCTTGGCGCCTAGCTGCTAGCGGCTCTTGGCCTTGCGCGTCAGCACGGTCGGGAAGCTGACCGGCAGGGTGTGCGGGAAATCGCGGCTGTAGTGCAGGCCGCGGCTCTCGTGGCGCATCAGGGCCGAGCGCACGATCAGCTCCGCACAGACGACCAGGTTGCGCAGCTCCAGCAGGTCGCGGTTGACCCGGAAGTTGGCGTAGTAATCGTCGATCTCGTCCTTGAGCAGCTTGATGCGGTGCAGCGCCCGCTCCAGCCGGCGCGTGGTACGCACGATGCCCACGTAGTTCCACATCAGGAGGCGCAGTTCGTCCCAGTTGTGGGCGATGACCACCTGCTCGTCGGCGTTCTCCACCAGGCTCTCGTCCCAGGCCGGCAGCTTGGGCGGCTGCGGCAGCGGCGCCTGCAGGATGGCGTCCACGCAGCTGTGGCCCAGCACCACGCATTCCAGCAGCGAGTTGCTGGCCAGGCGGTTGGCGCCGTGCAGGCCGGTGTAGGTGGCCTCGCCCACCGCATACAGCCCCGGCAGGTCGCTGCGGCCGGCCAGGTCGGTCACCACGCCACCGCAGGTGTAGTGGGCTGCCGGCACCACCGGAATCGGCTGGCGCGCGATGTCGATGCCCAGCTCCAGGCAGCGGGCGTGGATGGTCGGGAAATGCTCCTTCAGGAAGGCCTCGCCCAGGTGGGTGGCGTCCAGCCACACATGGTCCAGGCCGTGTTTCTTCATCTCGAAGTCGATGGCCCGGGCCACGATGTCGCGCGGAGCCAGCTCGCCGCGGGCGTCGTGCTCGGGCATGAAGCGGCTGCCCCAGGGCGAATCGTCGCTGTCGCCTTCCAGCTTGACCCCGGGCAGGCGCAGCAGACCGCCCTCACCACGCAGCGCCTCGGTGATCAGGAAGCTGCGCTCCTGCGGGTGGTACAGGCAGGTCGGGTGAAACTGGATGAACTCCATGTTGGCCACCCGGCAGCCGGCCCGCCAGGCCATGGCGATGCCGTCGCCCGTCGAGGTCTCGGGGTTGCTGGTGTAGCGGTAGACCTTGCCCACGCCGCCGGTGGCCAGCACCACGGCACGGGCCGGCAGGGTCTCCACCCGGCCACTGTCGATGTCCAGCGCATAGACGCCGTGGCACTGCGGGCGGCCATCGGACTTCTTGACGTGGCGGTTGGTGATCAGGTCCACCGCCATCCAGCGCGCCCGCAGCTCCACGTTCGGGTGGGCGCGGGCCCGGGCCAGCAGGGCCTCGTGGATGGCCTTGCCGGTGGCATCGGCCGCATGGGCGATGCGACGCACCGCATGGCCGCCCTCTCGGGTCAGGTGCAGGCCCAGCGGGCCGCTCGGATCGGGTGAGAACGGCACGCCCTGCGCCACCAGCCATTCGATGGCCTGGGCGCTGTTCTGGGCGATGTAGCGGGCGGTGTGTTCGTCCACCAGGCCGGCCCCGGCCTCCTGGGTGTCACGCACATGACTCTCGACGCTGTCGTCCGAGCCCAGCACGCCGACGATGCCGCCCTGGGCCCAGGCGGTGGCCGCCTCGCCCAGGTCGCGCTTGGCCAGCACCACCACCTTCTGGCCCTGCTCGGCCAGGTTCAGGGCCACGGTCAGCCCCCCCAGACCGGCCCCGATGATGACCACCGGCAAGGCATCGTCCCCACCGGAACGAGAGGAGGACGACACGGGTGCGCCCGTGGATAGCGACGGTTCAGACATGATCGAGAGCAAGACGGTCGAGAGAACGGCCGTGCATGACAGAAAAATGGCGTGCGCCCATTCTAAGGACGCACGCCATCCGAGCCACCCCGAAGGGCATGCGGTACGTCAGTGCACCACGCGACCGAAGGAGAGTTCGCCCCCCTCGACGTCGATCGGGATGACGTCCTTGGGACCGAACTTGCCTTGCAGGATCAGCTTGGCCACCGGGTTCTCGATGCGGTGCTGGATGGCCCGCTTGAGCGGACGCGCCCCGAACACCGGGTCGAAACCGGCCTTGGCGATCTCGGCCAGGGCCGCCGGAGACACCTCCAGCTGCATATCCATCTTGGCCAGCCGCGCCTCCAGCCCCTTGAGCTGGATCCTGGCGATGGATTCGATGTTGGCCTGGTCCAGGGCGTGGAACACCACCGTCTCGTCGATCCGGTTCAGGAACTCCGGACGGAAGTGCTGCTTGACCTCGTCCCACACCGCGGCCTTGATCGCCTCGCCCGGTTGCCCGGCCATGGACATGATCAGGTGCGAGCCCAGGTTGCTGGTCATCACGATCACGGCGTTCTTGAAGTCCACCGTGCGGCCCTGGCCATCGGTCAGGCGGCCATCGTCCAGCACCTGCAGCAGCACGTTGAAGACGTCCGGGTGGGCCTTCTCCACCTCGTCGAGCAGGATCACGCTGTAGGGCTTGCGGCGCACGGCCTCGGTCAGGTAGCCGCCCTCGTCATAGCCCACATAGCCCGGAGGCGCGCCGATCAGGCGGCTCACGGAGTGCTTCTCCATGAACTCGCTCATGTCGATGCGGATCATGTGGTCCTCGCTGTCGAACAGGAAGCCCGCCAACGCCTTGCACAGCTCGGTCTTGCCCACGCCGGTGGGGCCCAGGAACAGGAAGCTGCCCAGCGGCCGGTTGGGGTCGGACAGGCCAGCCCGGCTGCGGCGGATGGCGTCGGACACGGCCACGATGGCCTCGTCCTGGCCCACCACGCGCTCGTGCAGCTTGGTTTCCATCAGCAGCAGCTTGTCACGCTCACCCTGCATCAACTTGCTGACCGGGATGCCGGTGGCACGGCTGACCACCTCGGCAATCTCCTCGGCCCCGACCATGGTGCGCAGCAGCTGCGGAACCGAACCACCCTTCTTGCCCGCCTCGTGGGCCTGGGCCTCCTTCAGGCGCTTGTCCAGCTCCGGCAGCTTGCCGTACTGCAGCTCGGCCACCTTGTTGAAGTCGCCCTTGCGCTTGAGTTCCTCGATCTGGAACTTGATCTTGTCGATCTCTTCCTTGACCTGGGCGCTGCCCTGGGCCGTGGCCTTCTCGGCCTTCCAGATCTCTTCCAGGTCGGCGTACTCGCGCTCGAGCTTGCCGATCTCTTCCTCGATCAGGCCCAGGCGCTTTTGCGAGGCCTCGTCGGTTTCCTTCTTGACAGCCTCGCGCTCGATCTTCAGCTGGATCAGCCGGCGGTCGAGCTTGTCCATCGCCTCCGGCTTGGAGTCAATCTCGATCTTGATCTTGGCCGCGGCCTCGTCGATCAGGTCGATGGCCTTGTCCGGCAGGAAGCGGTCGGTGATGTAGCGGTGGCTCAGCTCCGCCGCGGCGACAATGGCCGGGTCGGTGATCTCCACGCCGTGGTGCACCTCGTACTTTTCCTGCAGGCCGCGCAGGATGGCGATGGTCGCCTCCACGCTGGGCTCGTCGACCATCACCTTCTGGAAGCGGCGCTCCAGCGCAGCGTCCTTCTCGACGTACTTGCGGTATTCGTCCAGCGTGGTCGCGCCGATGCAGTGCAGCTCACCGCGGGCCAGCGCAGGCTTGAGCATGTTGCCGGCATCCATGGCGCCCTCGGCCTTGCCGGCGCCCACCATGGTGTGGATCTCGTCGATGAACAGGATCACGCGGCCCTCTTCCTGGGCCACTTCCTTGAGCACGGCCTTCAGGCGCTCCTCGAACTCGCCACGGTACTTGGCCCCGGCCAGCAGGCCGGCCATGTCCAGCACCAGCACCTTCTTGTCGCGCAGGGTGTCGGGCACCTCGCCGTTGACGATGCGCTGCGCCAGACCTTCGACGATGGCGGTCTTGCCCACGCCGGGCTCGCCGATCAGCACGGGGTTGTTCTTGCTGCGGCGCTGCAGCACCTGGATGGCACGGCGGATCTCGTCGTCGCGGCCGATCACCGGGTCGAGCTTGCCCTGGCGGGCCCGATCGGTCAGGTCCAGGGTGTACTTCTTCAGCGCCTCGCGCTGGCCTTCTGCCTCGGCCGAATCGACCTTCTGGCCGCCGCGCACCGCGTCGATGGCGGCTTCCAGGGCCTTGCGGGTCAGGCCATGGCCACGCACCACGCCACCCAGGTCGCTGCGGGCCTCGGCCAGGGCCAGCAGGAACATCTCGCTGGCGATGAAGCTGTCACCCCGCTGCATGGCCTCTTTGTCGGCCTGCTGCAGCAGCTGCACCAGATCGCGCCCGGCCTGCACCTGCCCACCCCCCTGCACCTGCGGCAGGCCGCCCATGGCGGTCTCCATCGCGGTCTTCAGGGCCGCCGTGTTGGCGCCGGCACGGTCCAGCAGGGCCTTGGGGCCTTCGGGCTGGGCCAGCATGGCCGCCAGCACATGGCTGGGTTCGATGTAGGGGTTGTCGCGGGCCACGGCCAGGCTCTGTGCCTCGGCCAGGGCTTGCTGAAAGGCGGTGGTGAGCTTGTCAAGACGCATGGATATTTCCTCCGATTGCGTGGACACATGGGCGCCGCCACGGCGTTTTCAAGAGACTGAACCGCCGATCCGCACAGGACTTTGACTCACATCAAGCGGCCGCACGCCGCCACCGCCGCCCCCTCAGAGCACGTCGCCCAGGGCGCGGTAGCAGCCGGCGTGGTAGATCAGCGGCTCGCCCTCGGCCTGCCGCGCGGCCAGCACCCGGCCGATGAACAGGCGGTGGTCACCCATCGGCTGCACGCTCTCCAGCACACACTCGAAACAGGCCAGGGCGTCGCGCAGCACGGGCGCACCGCCCTCCCCCTCGGCCCAGTCGCCCACCGCGAAACGGTCCGGGACCGGGCTGGCGAAGGACTGGGACACCGGCATCTGCGCCTGGCCCAGCACATTGACCGCGAAGTGGCCGGTCTGCTCGAAGGCCGCGACGCTGGGGCTGGCATTGCGCAGCGACCAGAGGATGAGCGGCGGGTCCAGCGACAGCGCGTTGAAGGAGTTGACCGTCAGGCCCACCCGCTGGCCGGCGGCGTCCCGACAGGTGACCACGGTGATGCCGGTGGCGAAGCGGCCCAGCGCGCCCCGCAGTTGCTTGACGTCCAGGCTCATCGGCGGCCTTCCGCGCTCATGCCGGCGTTGGCCGAGGCAATGCCCCAGCGGGCCAGGGCCTGGTCGTCCGCCACCCGGGCATCCACCCAGCGCGCGCCTTCGGCGGTGGTTTCCTTCTTCCAGAACGGGGCCTGGGTCTTGAGGTAGTCCATCAGGAACTCGCAGGCCTGGAAGGCCTCGCCGCGGTGGGCCGAGCTGACCACCACCAGGACAATCTGATCGCAGGGCCTGAGCGGCCCGACGCGGTGGATGACCCGGGCCGCGCGGATGTCGAAACGGGCGTGCGCCGCGTCGATCATCGCCTCGATGGCCTTCTCGGTCATGCCGGGGTAGTGCTCCAGCTCCATGGCCGAAACCTCGCCGGCCTGGGTGCCGTGGCGGTCGCGCACCGTGCCCAGGAAGCTCACCACGGCCCCGACGCCGCCATCGTCGGCGCGCAGGGACGCCACCTCCTGGCCCAGGTCGAAGTCGGCGGTCTGGATGCGCACCCGGGGTGTGACGGCAGAAGCGTTCAAGGACACGGGTTCAGCCTCCGGTCACCGGCGGGAAGAAGGCGAGTTCATCGCCATCGGCCAGCACCGCCTCGCCCGAGGCGAGCACCTGGTTGACGGCGGCCCGCACCGGCCGGGCCGGCGCCAGCGCCGCAGCGGCGGCCTCGCCTTCGGCCGCCAGCAGCGCGCGCACCTGGGCCACCGTGGCGCCCGCGGGCAGCTCCAGGGTCCGGGGCCCACCCAGCGTCTCGCGCAGCGAGGCAAAGAACAGCAGCTGGATCTTCATCGGCGTCTCGATCGGTATCTCGGTCTTCAAGCGCCCGCGGCCAGCACTGGCAGCGGGAAGTAGTTCACGGTGTCCCCGGCGGCAAAGGCCTGGCCGGCGGGGTTGTCCAGCAGGCCGTCGGCCCAGACGGCCGAGCTCAGCACGGCGGAGCTCTGGTTGGTATGAAGCTGCAGGCGGCCGTCGGCGCCCACCCGCACGCGCAGGAACTCGCGCCGGCGGTCCGGCTTGGGCCAGTCGAAGCCGGCCGTCACCCGCAGCGGCTGCGGCAAGACACAGCGCCCGCCCTGCAGGGCGGCCAGCAGTGGTGCCACCGTCAGCCAGAAGGTGACGAAGCTGGACACCGGGTTGCCCGGCAGGCCCATCAGCAGGGTTTCGCCACCGCCCGAACGGCGCACCGCGCCCACGGCCAGCGGCTTGCCCGGCTTGGCGGACAGCTGCCAGTGGTGGAGCCAGCCCTCGGCCTGCACGGCG
>NZ_BADL01000011.1 GCF_000333615.1 Ideonella sp. B508-1
GAGATGCCGCCGGTGTCGAAGGTGATGCCCTTGCCCACCAGCACCAGCGGCGCATCCTTCTTGGCGGCGCCGTGGTATTCGATGACGATGAAACGCGGCGGCTCCTCGGAGCCCCGGGTCACCGACAAGAAGGAGCCCATGCCCAGTTTCTCGATGGCCTTGCGGTCCAGCACCTGCACCGTCAGGCCGAATTCGCTGCCCAGGCCCTTGGCCTGCTCGCCCAGGTAGCTGGGGGTGCAGACATTGGCCGGCAGGTTGCCCACCTCGCGGGCCAGCGCCACGCCAGCGGCAATGCCCTCGCCCAGGGCCAGGCCGCCCTTGACGGCGGCCAGCGCGGCCTTGTCGGCCACGAAGGACACCTTGGCCGGCAGCACCGGCTTCTCGGCCGAGGGCTTGGTGGCGGTGTAGACGTAGCCGTGCTGGTCCACGCACTGGGGCAGGGTCTCGGCATGGCCTGCCTCGGGCGTCGCACCCACCAGGCTCACAGCCAGGTGCTTGACGCCACGGCCCTTGAGCAGGGCCAGCGCCGCCGTCAGCGCGGTACGGAAGGCCTTGGGCGAGGCGTCCTTGGCCACGCTCAGCACCAGGCGCGCAGCCTTGAAACCGGCCGGCGCGTTCACATACAGGGTGCGACCGGACTTGCGCTCGAAATCGCCTTGCTTGGCCAGCGGCGCCAGCAGCGCGTCCAGGGCGGCATCGCCCGTCTTCAGGGTGCCTTCGGCAGGCAGGACCGCGATCAGCGTGTCCGCCGCGATGGCAGCAAGTCCTTCGGCGGTGGCCGCCAGAGCTTGAAAGTTCATAATCCGTCTCGATTGAAATGAGCTTTTGATGTTATTCGATTCATCCGTTCGCAAGGAACTGGCCCGCAGTTTCGGCGCCACCCTCGTGGTCATCCTCACCATCGTGATGACCATGATGCTGATCCGCACCCTGGGCCTGGCCGCCAACGGCTCGGTCTCGCCCCAGGATGTGGCCCTGGTGCTGGGCTTCAACGCCGCCGGACAGTTGCCGCTGATGCTGGCGCTGTCACTGTTCGTCGCGGTGGTGCTCAGCCTGGGGCGCATGTACCGCGACAGCGAGATGGCCATCTGGTTCAGCGCTGGCGTGGGGCTGGACCGCTTCATCCGGCCCGTGCTGCGCATGGCCTGGCCGGTCTACGCCGGGCTGGGCGTGCTGGTGCTCATCGTCTGGCCCTGGGTCAACCAGCAGACCGCCGAGATCAAAAACCGCTACGAGCAGCGCTCCGACCTGTCCCGCGTGGCGCCGGGCGCCTTCCAGAGCTCCTCGGACGGCAGCCGCGTCTTCTTCATCGAACGCAATGGCGATACGGCGGGCGTCGCCCGCAACGTGTTCCTGCTCACAACCAAGAACGAGGCCGAATCGGTCACCACGGCCCACAGCGGCCACATCGAGAACAGCGCGGAGGGCCGCACCCTGGTGCTGGATGTGGGCCACCGCAACGAGCATGACGCCAAGACCAACGAGAACAGCCGCATGCAGTTCGAACGCTTCCGGCTGCTGGTCGACGACAAGCCGGCCACCAACCCCTCCGCCCTGCCTCCCAAGGCCATCGACACCCTGAGCCTGTTGAGCGACCCCACGCCACCCAACATGGGTGAACTGACCTGGCGCATGGGGCTGCTGCTGGGCGGCGTCAACCTGTCGCTGCTGGGCATTGGGGCGGCCGCCACCAACCCGCGGCGCCCGGGCAACTGGAATCTGCTGCTGGCCCTGTTGGGTTTCCTGGTCTATTTCAACCTGGTCAACCTGAGCCAGGCCTGGGTCACGGCCGGCAAGGTGCACATCGTGCCGACCTTGCTGATCCTGCACGGCCTGACCCTGGTGGCCGCCCTGGCCCTGATCTGGTGGCGCGACCACGCCACCGTCACCGGTTGGCGCGCGCGGCGCACCGCAGCGCAAGGGGGCCGGGCATGAAGACCGTCCGCAAGCTGATCTACCGCGATGTGCTGTGGTCGGTCTTCTTCGTCGCCCTGGCCTTCCTGGCCCTGTTCTTCTTCATCGACTTCCTGGATGAACTGGGGCGGGTGGGACGGGATGGCTACACGCTGGGCCGTGCGGCCCTGTCCGCGGCGCTGTCCATGCCGGGCCGGCTCTACGAGCTCGGGCCCATCGCGGTGCTCATCGGCACCATCTATGCGATGGCCCGGCTGGCCCAGTCCTCCGAGTTCACCATCCTGCGCACCGCCGGCCTGGGACCGGAGCGCGCCCTGACCCTGCTGCTGGGGCTGGGGCTGCTGCTGGGCGCACTGACCTTCGTGATCGGCGAATATGTCGCCCCCCTGAGCGAACAGCAGGCCAGCCAGCTGCGCTCCAAGCAGCGCGGCACCAGTGTGTGGTCCTCCAAGGCCGGGGCCTGGCTGAAGGAGCGACGCAGCACGCCGCAGGGCGAACGCAATTACTCCATCAATGTGCGCAGCAGCGAGCGCCACGACGTCATGCGGGGCATCCGCATCTTCGAGCACGATGCCGACGGGCAACTGATCTCGCGCATCGAAGCCGACCGCGCGGTGGCCGATGGCGGTCGCAAGGGCGCTGTCTGGCACCTGGAGAAGGTCAGCATCACCCACTGGCCGCTCTCGTTCGATCAGCCACTGACGGTGCAGGAACTGCCCAAGATGGACTGGCCCACAACGCTGGACACCGGCCTGGTGTCGGCCGCCATCTCCCCCATCGACTCGATGTCCACGGTCGAGCTGTGGCGCTACAGCCAGCACCTGAGCGATCAGGCCCAGACCTCCCAGCGCTACGAGCTGCAGTTCTGGAAGCGGGTGTTCTACCCCTTCGCCTGCATCGTGATGGTGGCGCTGGCCCTGCCCTTCGCTTATCTGCATGCCCGCTCCGGCGGCATCAGCCTGAAGGTCTTCGGCGGCATCATGCTGGGCATCAGCTTCGTGCTGCTCAACAACGTGGTGGGGCACCTGGGTCTGCTGCACACCTGGACCCCCTGGCTCGCCTCCTCTCTGCCCAGCCTGCTGTACCTGGGGCTGTCCCTGGCGGCCTTCACCTGGCTGGTGCGCTACCGCTGATGACCACAAGCATGCGTGGACTCATCCTCTTTGCCCACGGCGCCCGGGACCCGGGCTGGGCGGCCCCGCTGCACGACACGGTCGAGCGCGTACGGGCCGAGCGGCCGGGCCTGCCGGTACGGCTGGCCTTCCTGGAGTTCCTGGAACCCTCCCTGGAAGAGGCCGGCGACGCGCTGGCGGCCCAGGGCTGCACCCACATCGAGATCGTGCCGCTGTTCCTGGGCGCAGGCGGCCATGTCCGCAAGGATCTGCCCGCACGCGCGGCCGCACTGCAGCTGCGCCACCCACGGGTGCGCTGGGAACTGCGGCCTGCCGTCGGGGAATCGCCCCGCGTGATCGAAGCCATGGCGCTGGCCGCGCTGGACCCGCCTCCCTCCCAGACCTGAACCCTGCCCCCCGATGAACCTGCATCAGTTCCGATTCGTTCAGGAGGCGGTGCGCCGCAACCTCAATCTGACCGAGACCGCAAAGGCCCTCTACACCTCCCAGCCCGGCATCTCCAAGGCCATCCTGGAGCTGGAAGAAGAACTGGGCGTGGACATCTTCGTGCGGCACGGCAAGCGCCTCAAGCGCGTGACCGAGCCGGGTCTGGACGTGCTGAAATCGGTCGAGATCATCCTGCGAGAGGTGGCCAACCTCAAACGCATCGGCGAAGAGTTCTCCAAGCAGGATGCTGGCAGGCTGTCCATTGCCGCCACCCACACCCAGGCCCGCTACATCCTGCCCGATGCGGTGGCTCAGCTGAGCAAGCGCCTGCCCAAGGTGAAGATCAGCCTGCACCAGGGCACGCCCGAGCAGGTCGCGCACATGCTGCTGGACGACACCGCCGACATCGGCATCGCCACCGAGTCGCTGGCCGACATCGAGGAACTGGTCACCCTGCCTTGCTACGAATGGCAGCACGTCATCGTGATGCCGCACGACCACGCCCTGGCCGCCGTGGAGCGCCCCAGCCTGGAACAGCTGGCCGAGTTGCCGCTGATTTCGTACCAGCCGGCCTTCACCGGCCGCAAGCGCATCGACCAGGCCTTTGCGCAGCGGCGACTCACGCCCAACATCGTGCTGGAGGCCATCGATTCCGACGTGATCAAGACCTATGTGCGCTCCGGTCTGGGCGTGGGTGTGGTGGCCGAGATGGCCATGGCCTCGGAGCCGCCCAACGGCGAGCTGATCAGCAAGCCGGCGGCCCACCTGTTCGGCACCAACACCACCCGCGTGGCCTTCCGCCGCGGGGCCTATCTGCGCAGCTATGTGTTGACCTTCGCGGAGCTGCTGTCCGACCGCCTCTCGCGCCACCTGATCGAGCGGGCCATGAACAGCTCCGGAGACAGTTATGAGCTTTGAGCCCTGCACCCCACCCGTCCGCTCCCGCCTGCCCCAGGTGGGCACCACCATCTTCACCGTGATGTCGGCCCTGGCCCAGCAGCATGGCGCGGTGAACCTGGGCCAGGGATTCCCGGATTTCGAAGGCGATCCGGCCTTGCTCGACGCCGTGAACCAGGCCATGCGCGAGGGACACAACCAGTACCCGCCCATGGCCGGCGTGCCGGCCCTGCGCGAAGCCATCGCCGGCAAGATCGCATCCATCCACGGCCACGCCTATGACCCCGGCAGCGAGATCACCGTGACGGCTGGCGCCACCCAGGCCCTGCTCACCGCGGTGCTGGCCCTGGTGCAGCCGGGTGACGAGGTCGTGGTGCTGGAGCCCTGCTACGACAGCTACGAGCCGTCCATCACCCTGGCGGGAGCCCGCACGGTGCGCGTGCCGCTGGACCCGCAAACCCTGCATGTGGACTTCGAGCGCCTGGCGGCTGCCCTGAGCCCGCGGACACGGCTGCTGATCATCAACACGCCCCACAACCCCTCGGGCATGGTGTGGACCGAAGCCGAGCGCGCTCAGCTGCGGGATCTGCTGCGCCCCACCGACATCCTCGTGTTGTCCGACGAGGTCTACGAGCACATGGTGTTCGATGGTCGGCCCCACGCCAGCGTCAGCGCTGACCCGGAACTGGCCGCGCGCAGCATCGTGGTGTCCAGCTTCGGCAAGACCTTTCACGTGACCGGCTGGAAGGTGGGCTACGTGGCGGCCCCGGCCCCGCTGATGGCGGAGTTCCGCAAGGTGCACCAGTTCAATGTGTTCACGGTGAACACACCGATGCAGCACGGGCTGGCCCGCTACCTGGCCGATCCGGCCCCCTACCGGGATCTGCCGGCCTTCTATCAGCGCAAGCGCGACCTGTTCCGCCAGGGGCTGGCCAGCACGCGCTTTGAGCTGCTGCCCTGTGAAGGCACCTACTTCCAGTGCGTGGACTACAGCGCCATCAGCGATCTGGACGACACCGCCTTCTGCCGGCAACTCATCGAACAGGTGGGCGTGGCCGCCATCCCGCTGTCGGCCTTCTATGCCGAGCCTCCCGCACGGCGACTCATCCGCTTCTGCTTTGCCAAGCAGGACGCGACGCTGGACCAAGCCCTGACCCGCCTTCAAAAGCTCTGAGCCACCGCGGCATCGCCCGGCACGAAGCAGCCGGGCGGGGCCGTTTCGGGTCAGGTCGCGATCAGCCCCTGGACTGCCCCGAGGAAGGCGTTGACGCCGGTGGCGGATCCAGTTCCAGGTCCAGGTGCATGGCGTCCAGGTCCGGCCCCGCGCTGGTGGACGCGGCATCGAACATCGGCAGCAGAAGATCCACCTGATCGTGCTGTCCGCCTGCGGCCTGCCACAGATCCCGGGCGATGGCATAGAGCACCAGCAGGTCCCGGTAGGCAGGCAGGTCGAACAGCTCGCGGGTCTCGTCCCGACGGAACAGCATGCCTTCGAGCACCGCCATGGCATCCAGCGGTGACTTCCATGCCGACTCGATCTCGCCGACCGCCTCGGGGTAGTCCTCGAGGGGGCGGCCATGCAGGGGGCCGAGATCCCAGTCCGGTGCGTAGGCGTTGAAACGGCGGTTGAAGCGTGCGCGCACCCGTTCGTAGGCGCTGCGGTCACCCTGCCGGCGGTAGATCTCCAGCAGCTTGGTGTAGGGCAAGGGGCTCTGTCCGCCGGTGCTGCGCAAGTGGGACATCAGCACTTCCACCGCGGCATCTTCCTGGCCCAGGGCGATGAAGAAGTCCGCCTGCTGCTCCAGGTCGAGCAACTCCTCGACAGACACCTCACGCGGTGCTTCCACCGGCCCGAAGGTCATCGTGGCGCTCGGATTGAACGCGCCCTGCGAGGGAGAATCCGTGTGGGAAAACTCGACCGGGAGACCGACCGTCGAAGCCACCACACCGGCCTCGGGCAGCGGCATGGTTTGCTGGCTGGGCGGTACGGGCTGCGGCTCGCGGACCCATTCACTGGGCGCCTCGAAACCGGAATTCTTGGCAGGCGGCACTGCAGCAGGCGTGTCGGAATGCGACCAATCCTCGGTCTCTTCTTCCGGCTCGTCGTGCTTGCCCGCCGGCATCCGGCGCGGATCGTGCTCCTCGGACCACCAGGGCCGAGATTGCATCAGGGCCCGCTGACGCTGCCAGAGCAGCACACCGCCCACGCCCAGGGCCAGCACCACGCCGCCCAGGCCCATCAGCAGCCAGGTGTTGCGCTGCTCCGAGGCTTCGAGGCGATGGCGCAGGTCCTCGTTGGCCAGGCGCATCGCCTCGGCATTGCGCCGCAGCACCTGCAGCGCGGCATCGTCGGCCGAAGCAGTGGAGGCCGGCTGCGACGCGGCGATGGCGGCTTCGGCACTGGCGGCCTGCGTGGCCGGCAACGCGGCCTGCGCCACCGAGGCCGCGGCGCTGGCCGTCGAGGGAACCATCACCGGTGGCTCCACCGCATCCAACTGGAGCCGTGGACGCCCTGCGCCGGAAGCCTTGGCATGCGCAGGAGCCGCACCCGGCTCCACCGGCCGCGTGTGCGTACTGGAATTGGACGCAGAAGAACGCTTGCGGGGCTGCGAGGACGAGGGCGTCGCCACCTTCGGCAGCTCGGACACCTCGGGGGCCGCTGCGCGCACCGGCGCGGCCGAGGCCGTCACATCCGCGGTCTGCAAAGGAGGATCGGCCAGCAACACATACTGCCGAGCCAGCTTGCCTGTGCAGCCGGTGGCCAAAGTCAGCCGCAGCACGGGCTCTTCCACCGGCGAGGTGGTGGAGACCTGGGCCATCCACTGTCCCGGTTCGCTGCGGGCCACCAGCTTCACCCTCACCTGGTTGGCAGGAAGCGTCACCTCACCCGCTTGGACGTCAGCGGTCACGCAGCCTGGCGTGCTCGCATCGTCACCGTCGCCCTCGATCGGCACCCACACCCGCAGTGTCTGGCCCAGAACGACCTGTCCTTGCGGCGCGCCCAAGCTGGCACCTTGTGCTGTCGTCGCGGCCGCCCATGCCAGGCAGGTCAGCAGAAGTTCCGGAACCCTGTTTCTTTTCATCTTGGGGGGTTGGGCCAAACAGGCCGTTCACAGTTTGACTCTAGCATGCAACCAGACGTAAACAGTGCTCGCGACGCGTCAGTTACGCCCGCGCAACGCCGTCACTGTTGCAAATGGAACCCCGGACTTCAGGCTCGCTGCCATTGTGCGACAAGCCCCGCACGGAGCGGTCCGTCAAACATCGGACCGAAAGTCTCCCTGTCTGGACGCTGCCCCCAACCCCGATGGCGTGGCCTCAAGGCTTGGAATCGTGGAAGCCATCCTGTCGCCGCCGGGCCTCTGCCAAGGCAATGTCGAACAGGGCCAGGCTGTGACGCAGGGTCGAGACATCCGGCTCGGAGGAGGCCCGCCGCATGACCAGGTGCCCCCGGTACATCAGCAGCGCAAAGGAGGGCAACTGCCCCACGGACGAGCCCGCGGCGTGGGCCTCATCGGTGAGGCGCCCCCAGTCGAGCAGCTTGTCACCCAGGCCACTGCGCAGCCAATCGGTGAGCCAGCCCACGCTGTTGCCGACCGCGGCAAACCAGGACTTCAGAGGCCCCATCTGGGCCGGATCGAGCCGGGAGCTCATGGCCAGCCAGCGCATCTCCTCGGGGGTCTCTTCGTCCAGCCGGGTCTGCACACCGCCAGTGAACTGGACGAAGATCTCCCGCTCCAGCCCCTCCATCAAGGCCCGGGGCATCAGCAGGGCGTAGGCTTGAGGGTCCAGGCCTGTGTCGGCCCGCAACCGCAACTCCCACTTGCCCAGATAACGGCGCTGCGAGGGGCCCCATTCGATGCGGACGCTGCCGTCGACTCCGGCCTGCTCCACCACGAAGCCGTCGCGCGCGGGCGTGGTCTTGAACTGCCAGCCCTGGGCCTGCGCCCAGCGGGCGATCTCCTGCCAGCCGGCGCCACCGGACCGTCCGAACAACCAGTCACGCCAGCGTCGAGGCATGAACACTCCGAACCGCTGTGCTCTGGACAAAGATGAAACCGGCCATGCCGGCAGTGTATGCGCAGCCCGCTTGCTCCGCGCTCGGGTGATGGCCGTAAAGACCCACCCTGCTTGGGCCTTAGAATCCGCGCCGCTGCTGCCCGTAGCTCAACTGGATAGAGCAGCTGCCTTCTAAGCAGCAGGTCGGGGGTTCGAGTCCCTCCGGGCAGGCCAACGCCCTGGCATCCGCCAGAGCTTCGGCTATAGTGGCGCCTCGTCATTGGGGAGTAGCCGCCCTGCACCCGCTGCAGGGGCCGACGTCAACACACTTGGCCACCCTGGCCATGGCGTCCGCAGCCCATCCGCCTGGCAAGACCTTTGACCGCGTGACCTCTGGAGGGCCGGAGATGTCGCGTGGTCATTGCGCATCCGCCGGCCCCAGGACCTCTCATGGAAGCTTTTCTGATCTCGACCGGGGTGGTCGCCCTGGGTGAAATGGGCGACAAGACCCAGTTGCTGGCCTTCTTGCTAGCCGCCAAGTTCAAGCGACCCCTGCCCATCATCCTGGGCATCTTCACATCGACCATCCTGAATCACACCGCGGCGGGCGCGCTCGGCACCTGGATTGCCGCCCAACTGGGCCCGTCGTTGTTGCGCTGGGTGATCGGCATCGGCTTCATCGCCATGGCAGGCTGGATGCTCATTCCGGACAAGGCCGATGACGATGCCACCGAGGGCCACCAACGCTTTGGCGTGTTCGGCACCACCGTGCTGGCCTTCTTCCTGGCCGAGATGGGCGACAAGACCCAGATCGCGACCGTGGCCCTGGCCGCGCGCTACGACCAGTTGGTGCCGGTGGTGGCCGGCACGACCCTGGGCATGATGCTGGCCGACGTGCCCGCGGTGTTCCTGGGTGACAAGCTCGCCCGCAAGCTCTCCATGCCCCTGGTGCACGGCATCGCGGCGCTGATCTTCGCGGTGCTGGGTGTGCTGACACTGCTCAACGTCGGTCACCTCTTCTGAGCCGGGCGGCCGCTCAGGCCCGCCACAAGTCGGCCGGCTTGAGCGCCGTGCTGCCCGGGAAGACCTGCTCGGCCAACACCCGCTCGCTCAGGCCAAGCTGGGGCCCCAGCACACCCTTGAGCACCGCGCGGATGTCCATCGTGATGTGCAGATCGCGTCCTTCGAAACGCTGGGCGGGCGCCAGCCCGGGCCAGTCGGCCAGCACCCGGCCGCCCTGCACGCGCCCCCCCAGCACCCAGGCCGCGCCGCCGGTCCCGTGGTCCGTGCCACGGGTTCCGTTGATCTCGACCGTGCGTCCGAATTCCGTGGCCACGACCACGGCCGTCCGTTGCCAGGCGTCCCCGGCGGCCGGCATGGTCAGGGCAGCACGCAAGGCCGCCAGCCCCTGGTCCAGCTCCCCCAGCCGCCGGGTGAGCCCCCCGTTGGGCGCTGCCTGCTCGGCGTGACTGTCCCAGCCGGAGACGTCCAGCACGACCACCTGTGGCCCTTCGGGCCGGGCCATCAGGGCCCCAGCAGCCTGGCACAGAGAGACAAAGTCCCCTGCGCCCCCCTTGGCCATGCCCTTCCCCGCCGGCTCGTCGGACATCACCGAAGCCGCTGCATCCACCTCCGTCTGCACCCCCTTGGCACGGCCGAGCGCATGGGCCAGGGCCGCGTCGTCCGCGTAAAGGCGCTGCAGCCGCACCAGCAGATCCTCCGTCGGGGACGGCAGGCGCGAAGGCGCCCAGGTGTCCACGGCAGACCAGCCCCGCAACACCAGGGGAACGGCCGTGCTCATGGCCAGGCCACTGCGCCGCGTGGCGGCCAGCGCCCGGCCCAGCCAGCCATCCCGCAGCTGGCCGGGCTGCTCCCCGCCGGACTCGAGCACCTGCTGGGCATCGAAGTGCGAGCGCTGGTGGTAGGCCAGGCCGGTGGCGTGCACCACCAGCAGTTCGCCGCCACGGTACAGGGTGTGCATCTGCGCCAGCGCGGGATGCAGGCCGAAGGTCGCATCCAGTGGCAGGGCGGCCCCGGCCTGCTCGGTGAAGCGGCCCCGGGCTGCGGCAAAGGCGGGGTCGCCCGTGGCGGGCACCGCAAACAGGCCGTCCAGGCCGCCCCGGAGGATGACGAAGACGACGCGGCCCTGCCGGGGCTCGGCAGCGCCGGCCCAGCTCAGACGGGCGCCGCTCGCCGCGGCCGTGGCCACCATCGCCCCCAGCCACCGGCGGCGGTTCAGCTCAGGCATCCATGTCATGCTCACTCCTGTTGCGGCAAGGCCGTGCGCCTGTCAGCGGCGCTGGAATTCCGGGGACATCATCAACAGCACCAGCGCCTGCGTGCCATCGGCTGCACGGGCGATCTGCTGCCGAGTGTTCTCCGACAGCAGAGGCCCCAGCGACCTGGACGCCAGGGTGCGGGCATCCATGCCATTGCCAAAGCGGTCCGCGACACGCTGGGTCCACTCAATGCGCTTCCAGACACCGTCGGGTGCCAGCCAGTCGTCGGCGCCGTCCGGCCAGCCTGCAGGCGATGGCGCGCGCATCAGCTGCTGTCCCATGGTGGCGATGGCGCCGTCTGCGGATGGCGAGAGCCAGCGCACGTCCGCCCCGAGCAGGCGAGCACAGGACAAGGCGTGCTCCTGCGGGGTCTTGAGCTTGCGCTGCGGTGCGGCCCAGGCCTCCGGGGCCTGGACCAGGGCGGCGTGAAAAGCCCGCAAGTCCCCCGCGCTGTCGAGATAGGCCTGCTTCAGCCGGGCCACCAGCGACGGTGGCGGCGCGTCGGCCAGCACATGACGCGCCAACTTGTAGGCCAGGTGCTGGGCCGTGGCGGGGTGCAGGGCGAGATCCTCCAGCACCCGATCCAGCGCCTGCGGCCCCTGGGGGTAGACACGCCCGAGCACGGTCTTCGGTCCGGGCTCGTGGCGGCGGGCCTCGAAGCGCGTGGGGCTGTCGCTGCGGGGATCGTCCACACTGGTCCAGCCGGTCAGGACCTTCGCAAAGGCGGTGACATCGGCCTGGGTGTAGCCCCCCGGAAGCCCTGGGTCCCGGCTGGCCTCTGCCCCCAGGGTGTGCAGCTCCAGCACCTCCCGGGCGAGATTCTCATTGAGCCCCAGTCGGGCCTGGGGCTGGCGCTGCGCCGCCAGGGACTGGGGACCGACGGAGCGCTGATTGTCCAGGTAGCGCAGCATGGCCGGATGCAGCGTCGTGGCCCGCAGCATGTCCTTGAAACGCCCCCCCAGATGCGGGCGGATGGCCTCGCGCTCGAAGGCCCCGGCCAGGCCATGCAGCTTGCCGGACGCTTCCGACACGGTGAAGTGGTTGGCCCAGAACATCACCAGCCGCTCGTTCCACGGGCGGGCCGAACGGGCCGCCGTGCCCAGGCTGGACCGCAGATTGGCCTCCAGCAGGCGTCGCTGCTGACGGCGATAGGTCATCGCCTCATCACGCAGCGCCTGTGCTGCGGTCTCGTCCTGCGTCTGGCCCCGCATCTTCTTGAGTTGTGCCAGCCGCTGGCTGCGTTGCTTGAGCAGGTCCAGGGTCTGCTCCGAGTCCAGCAGGCCATCGCCCCAGGGGGCATCGGCCGGCCCGAGCTGTTCCTGCAGCCAACGCCGAGGGTCCGAGCCCACCACGGCCAGATCGGGCTCCCCCAGGCCAAAGCGATGCGCCGCGAGCGCGGTTTCCAGAGTCACGTCCATGGCGAACCCCCAAAGCGTTCTGATGCCCAACGTGCCAGTCGGCTCACCGGTGGACCGCCGGGGCCGAAATGGTCATCATTGCCGCTGTTCAGACCCGAGGGAGATCATGCCGCGTTTCAATTTGGCGATCTGCGCTGCACTGGCCACGCTCGGCAGCGCCGCATCGGCCCAGTACAAATGCGTGGGTGCCGATGGCAAGGTGTCCTTCCAGCAGATGCCCTGCCCCAGCAGCGCCAGTGGCCAGAAGCTGGAGGTCAAACCGGCAATGGGAGCCGGGCCGGCGATGGCCCCGCAGCCGGCGGCCTCCGTCACCGGTGTGGCGGCCGAGATGCAGTGGGTGCACAGGATGGAGCGGGAACGCAAGCTCAAAGAGCAGCGACAACGCATTTCCGAGCTGGAAGCCGCCGTCGATGACCGCAACCGCCGGATGCAGGATGAGATGGCCGCCATCCAGAGCCGCAAGGCCCAGGCCAAGAACAACCTGGCCGGCGCGACCTGGGAACAAAGCCTCAGCACCGAGATGCAGGCCGTGGCCGCGAAGTACCAGGCGCTCAATGACGCCGATCAGGCCCGGCTCACCCAGCTGCGCGCGGAACTGGAGCAGATGCAGCGCGCGAGCCAGTGAACGCAGCCTGGTCGCCAAGCGGGTCAAGCCCTTGCACCTATCTGGAAGACTGCGCCATCCCCCATCCCTCCATTGCCTGCGAACGGACGCCGGCGGTCAAGATGCAGGCGGCCGGCCGTGCGTTCATGACGCTCAAGATGGCGGAGGGCTCACTGATTGAGCTGGCCAGGATGGCTCCTGGGGCCGGATCGGGCGCGCCGTCCTGAAGACCTGATCCCACAGCGAGTTCGTGACGCCGTAGAAGCCTGACTGCTCGCCGTGGTGAAACGAATGCTGGCGCTTGCGCCTGTGCAGCCAGGCATTGTCCGAACGCCAGTGGTGGATGGCATGGTGGGTGAAGGAATAGAACTGGTAGCCCATCAGAACCCCCAGTGTCAGGGGGCAAGCTGCCTCCAGGCCGCCCAGTGCCCACGCGGGTGCGAACACCAGCCCTGCGAAGAGGGCGCCGCTGACAAAGGTGGGCGTGCAGATCAGCGCAGTGGGCCGAGCATGGTGCTGCGCATGCCATCCCCGAAATGGAGGCATGACATGCAGCACGAAGCGGTGCAACACGTACTCGAGGAGCGTCCAGACACCCAGGCCCAGGCCAATCCAGGCCAGGCTTGGCCAATGCCGAATGGCCGGCCCGGACAAGCCCACAAAGCCACCGAGCACAACGATGACCAAGCAGTACAACAGCATATCGACCCAGTAGGCTGTCCTGCTGTGTTCGAGGAAGATGAGGCGCATAGGAAGATCCTTTCCTTGTGCGGGGCTGAGCTTAACCTCTGTTCCCGCGCTTGGCGATGTCTGGTGATCTGGGACCCCAAAGACCACGCGACAGCATGTGTCACAGGTACCAGGCCGGATGGTTCTCCCGGCTTTGTGTGCGCTAGCAGACAGTCGAGCAGCACTCATCTCCCCACACTTCGTTCGGTCTGATCTGCTTGATGTACGCGACCCTGAACCTTGGGAGACGATGATGAGCTTGGGACTTCTCTTGTTGATTGTGTTGATCCTCATGCTGATCGGCGTCGTGCCGACTTGGCCGCACAGCAGAAGCTGGGGTTACGGGCCCAGCGGTGCCCTGGGTGTGGTCGTGATCGTGCTCATCGTCCTGATGCTGCTGGGGCGCATCTGAGGGCGCCGCCTGGGCTGCCCACCCCCTCACGCACGCTCTGTGCGATGACGCACAGAGATTGGGGCATGGGAGGACTATGGTTTTAAGGGAGATTCTTTGGGGATCTCTTCTTGGGCCCAGCGGCCATGGCTGTGCTGACACGATGAGCCACGCCACCGCGGCGGCCTGCTTTCAACGAATGAACCAGGACATCAACATGACCATCTCCGTTTCACATCCCCTTCGCAGGGCCATGCTGTTCTGCGCCGCGCTCGCCGCCATGGGAGCCGTCAGCTTGCAGGCAAATGCTGCAACTACCGCGGAACTCGAGAGAGACTCTGCCGCCGCATTGCAGGCCCTGTACAAGGCGAACCCGGTGGCCGAAGCTATCTCCAAGAAGGCCAAGGGCATCCTGATCTTTCCCAGAATCATCAAGGCCGGTCTGGTGTTCGGCGGCAGCTATGGTGAGGGGGTCCTGATGAAGGGATCCCAGATTGACGGGTACTTCAACTCCGTCTCCGGCTCCTGGGGCTGGCAGGCCGGTGCCGAGTCGTATGCCTACGTCGTTTTCCTGACCAGCAGCAAGGCACTCAAGTACCTCGATGATTCCAAGGGCTGGGAGATCGGTGTCGGGCCGTCCGTGGTGGTGGTGGATGCGGGCCGGGCAAAGAACCTGTCCACGTCCACGCTGAAGGACGATGCCTACGCCTTCATCACCGACCAGCAGGGACTGATGGTCAGCCTCAGCATCGAGGGCACCAAGATCAGCCGGATCGAGAAGGATTGAGGCCACCTGCCAAAACTGATCCGATGAGCTGCTCGATCCGAGCAACCGTCTTGACTCGTTGCAAGGCGGGTTAGCCAGCTACTGACGGCTGGTCAAAGTCATGAGGATGTCGGCGTACCAGGCGCAATTCAGGCCCAGTGACTCGTCTTGGGTGATGTCCCGCGTGGCCATGTCCATGCGGCTGGAATGCACACCCAAGAGGAACCAGCGGGGGCGCTCTGCGCCACGGCCGGCGCCCGTCCGAGCCAGCACCGGCGAACCACTGCTCCCGCGGTGCATGCGTGCGTCCGTCAGAAAGAAGCCTTGGCCCTGGAAGCGCACGCCATAGCAGGACGCGATGCTGGCCTGGCGAACCACCGGGAGGTGGTGGACGGTGTCAAAGAAACCCAGAGGGAACCCCGGGATGGCCAGGCTGTCGCCGACCTCGAACATGTCGAATCCAGCGGGAAGGTCCGTGGGCCCGAAGGCCTGCAGAACGCAGTCCTGCGGCAGGGCGCTGCGGTCTATCTCCAGGGCGGCCACGTCGATATCCCCACCGCCGTCGCTCGCCTGATGCCACACCGCCACCCCGTCGTGGTGCAGCAGCATCGACAAGGTGGTCAGTTGAGTCAGGTCTCTGGGGTCGGTGTGGATCTCGATCTCGATGCGATCGGGTGTGTGCCGGCTCGGTGCATCGAACAGCACATGTCGGCTGGTGACGAGGAAGAGCCGATCCTCGCGCTGGAAAAAGAACCCGCTGGCGCTGGACAGACCGCGGCCTCCCTGGAAGGTGAGCACACGGGTGACACCGAACAAGGCCTGATCCAGCTCTCGCTCAGGGACCGTGCTGGGGGACATCGCCTTCATGGAGGACTGCTGCGAGCGGTAGCCATGTTCCCAAGCGTCGCGCCGGTCAGACCAGCGTTGCAGGCTTTCACCGGTGGCGTCGGGTCGGTTGACGGGCGCGCACATCGGGTTCGACCCGTTGGCCTCACCGCGAGCCGCTGCCTTTGCGCCCTGGCGCTCAAGTTCAGCGTACTCGCCGTTGTCAGCAGGAGAAGCCAGCGGCGTGTCGGGACGGGAGATGCCCGCGGGCCGGTCCAGTGGGTACTCGGGGTCGGTCACCACGCACTCAGCCACGGAGCTTCGAGAGAAGGCCGTGCGTCACCTGCCGGTGGATGTTCTCGCCCACCACCGTCAGACGAAGGCCGCCGGCATGCCATTCGAGCCAATCCAAGGCCACATAGTCCTCAATGTGCCCGGTCTGGATTTCGCTGGCGCGGCGAAGGCGCAGCAGGTCGACACAGGTGGGAAGCGCGTCCCGAAGGGACTCGCGGCGCTGGATCAGGGTGGAGTCAGAGGACATGGTCGGGCCCTTGCGTGTGTGGATGGAGCGAACGACATGGCGTCTGCTCCGAGGGAAGGACCGCGTGCAGGGCGCCCCCACGATGGGGCCTGCAGTAAGGCAGCCCCGAACACCGGGCCTGCCGACCCATCGTACTCCCCCTCAGTGGCACGCGCCTGCCTTGTTCTACAGATCCTGCATCAAGCGTTTCCCCGGCGTGACCCCAAAGCAGAACGGCCTGGCCGCCAGAGGCGCCAAGCCGTTGATTGGATTGGTCGGGGCGAGAGGATTCGAACCTCCGACCCTCTGCTCCCAAAGCAGATGCGCTACCAGACTGCGCTACACCCCGACGAAGCCGGCCATTGTAGCCGCAAGTCGCCCGTGTTCCGGGGCGTTCAGGCCGGCTGCGTCATCACGACGATGCCGTCCTCGTCGGCGTAGAGCCAGTCGCCCGGCCGCACCCAGACGCCTTCGATCTGCACCGGCACGTCGCGCAGGCCCTGGTCGCGCCGGTCCGTGGGCAGCGGCATCAGGGCCATGGCGCGGATGCCCACCTGGCAGGCGCGCAACTCGGCCGCATCGCGCACCGCACCATAGACCAGCACGCCGGCCCAGCCCTTGTCCTGCGCCGCCTTGCCCAGGTTGCCGCCCACCAGGGAGCGGCGCAGCGAGCCTGCACCGTCCACCACCAGCACCCGGCCCTGGCCGGGCGAGTTGACGGCCTCGCGCACCCGGGAGTTGTCGTCCAGGCACTGCACGGTGCTCACCGGCCCGGCAAAGCGGGTCAGCCCGCCGAAGTCGCGGAACAGCGGCGGCAGCACGCGGAAGGCGCCGTCGCTGTCGCTCTTGTGGGCGTCGCACAGGTCGCAGGTGGAAAAGTCCTTGGCGGAAGTGCTCATGAGGTTCGTCTCCAGGGTTCCAAAGGCAGATCAGGCATTGTGGATCTTGCGGATGGGCGGCTTCACATCCTCGGCGCGGGCCGGCAGCATGGCCTGGTGCTCGCGTGCCGCGTTCAGGATGATGCTGGTGCTGGTCTCGGCCAGCAGGCAGAAGCGGGTGACCACCGCATCCAGATGAGCCACGTCGATGACCGCGATCTCCAGCACCCAGCTGTCCTCGCCGGTCACGTTGTAGGCGTTGACCACCTCCGGCGTCTGCTGGATCAGCTTCACCACGCGGGCGTACTCGGCCCGCCCCACGCGGATGACGGCACGGATGCCGTAGCCCAGGGCCCGCAGGTCCACCGTGGCGCGGTAGCCGGAGATGACGCCGGCCGCCTCCAGCTTGCGCACGCGTTCGGTCACCGCCGGCTGGGACAGATGGACCCGCCGGCCCAGCTCCGCCATGCTCAGCCGGGCGTCGGCCTGCAGCTCGGCCAGGATGCGGGTGTCGTAACTGTCCAGCGGCAGGGATGTGCTCATGACTCAAAGCCTAGCACGCGCAAGACCATGGATTTGCAGGCGGGATGCGCCCATGACCTTCAGATTCCCATCGCCGGCCGCCCTGCCCCCACCTAACATGCCAAGCATGACCACGGCCTCCCTCACCCCCACCCGCGACAGCCGCCTGGGCCCGCTGATCCTGGCCTGCCTGGCCGCCACCTGGCTGGTCTGGGGCTCCACCTACCTGGTGATCAAGTTCGCGCTGATCAGCTTCCCGCCCTTCTTCCAGATGGGCAGTCGCTTCCTGGCGGCGGGCGCCCTGCTGATGGCCTGGACCCGCTGGCGCGGCCAGCCCTGGCCCACGCGCCGCGAGTGGCTGCATGCGCTGGTGGTGGGCACGCTGATGCTGGGTGGCGGCATGGGCGGCACGGCCGTGGCCGAGGAGACCGTCGGCTCCGGCCTCATCGTCGCCTTCATCGCCGTGGTGCCGATGATGATCGCCCTGGCCAACCTGGCCTTCGGTCTCAAGCCCGGGCGCATGGAGGCCGCGGGCATCGGCGTGGGCCTGATCGGCGTGCTGATGCTGACCCAGGGCGCGGGCTTCCAGGCCTCCACCCATGGTCTGGTGGCCATCACCGTGGCCTGCGTCACCTGGTCCATCGGCAGCGTGCTGAGCCAGTTCCGGCTGCCGCTGGCCCCGGGCGCCACCGGTTTTGCCAGCGAAATGCTGTGCGGTGGCGCCGTGCTGCTGGGCCTGTCCTGGATGTCTGGCGAAGCGCCCCAGTGGCCGCCGCAGCCGGTGGCCCTGGCCGCCTGGGCCTACCTGGTGGTCTTCGGCTCGCTGATCGCCTTCAACGCCTACATGGTGCTGCTGGCCCGCGCGCCGTCGGGCCTGGCCTCCAGCTACACCTTCGTCAACCCGGTGATCGCCATGCTGCTGGGCGTGGCCATCGGAGGCGAGCAGGTCAGCGGCTTCGAGTGGTCCGCCGTGGGCGTGGTGCTGCTGGGCGTGGTGCTGCTGGTGTCCGGACGGCGCTGAACGTCCCCCGCCCCATTCCCACCGTCAGGCCACTTGCGCCCGCCGGCGCGCCACCCCGGCCCCCACGCTGCCGGCGGCCAGCACGCCGGCCAGCAGCATCAGCGCGGCACCGAAGAACACGGCCGCCGGCCAGTGGTGGTCCATCAGCATGCCGAACATCGGCGCGGCCGTGGCAAAGCCCAGGTCCAGACCCGAATACACGGTGCCGTAGACACGGCCGGTTGCCCCCGGCGGCGCAGCCTGCTTGATCAGCATGTCGCGTGACGGGCCGGCCAGCCCGGTGCCGAAACCGGCCACCGCGGTGACGGCCGCCGCCGCCAGCGGGGGCAGCCAGCCGCTACCGGCCAGGGCCAGCAGCCCCGCGGCCAGCACCATGGCCACCGCGATGTTGCGCTCCAGGCGTTCGGTGCGGGTCAGCAGAAAGCCGCCCGCCACCATGCCCGCCGCGCCGCACAGCATGTAGCCGGTGACCACGAAGGCCGTGCGCGCCAAGGGCAGGCCATAGAGCGCCGTCAGCGCCGGGCTGGCAAAGCTCTGCACCGCCGCCAGCGCGGCCGTGGTGAAGAAGAAGAACGAGAAGCACAGCCACACCGAGGACAGGCGCAGAAAGGCCATCGGGTGCTCGACCGGTGCCAGGGCCGCGCCCTTCTTCGGCGTCCAGCTGCCTTGCCGGTCGTCCAGCAGGTCCCGCTGCCAGATAACCAGCGCCAGCACGGTCAGGGCGACCACGGCCGTGCCCCAGTACGCCGCCCGCCAGCTGCCGAAGGCACTGGCCAGGCCGATGCTGAACACCGGCGCCGCGGCCCAGCCCAGGTTGCCGGTGATGCCGTGAACGGAGAAGGCGTGGCCCAGGTTGCGGGCCGACACCCGCTTGTTCAGGATGGTGAAGTCCACCGGATGGAACGGCGCATTGCCCAGGCCGGCCAGCGCCGCGGCCAGGGCCAGGCCCGCCATGCCATGGGCATTGGCCGCCGCCAGAGACGCCGCGACAAAGCTGGTCAATGCGGCCCAGAGCACGGGCCGCGCGCCCACCCGGTCCACCAGAAAGCCCGACAGCGCCTGACCGATGCCCGAGACCACGAAGAAGGTGGTCACCAGCAGGCCCAGCTCCGAGTAGCTGAAGCCGAACTCCCGGATGAAGGCCGGGAACAACGGCGGCAAGAGCAGGTGGAAAAAGTGCGAAGTGCCGTGGGCCAGGCCGATCAGGCCGATGATGCGGACGTCCTGGGAGGCGCCAGGCGTGCCGGGCGCGGTGCCGGAGGTCAAGGTGGCAGTGCTCATGCCCGCCATGGTGGCAGCGCGCTTCCTGCAAAGTGGCGATACTTGGCCAACTTCTGTCGAATTCCAGCCACACCGCCCGTCCACCCCCATGTCCAGCCGACCAGACGCCGCGCGCCGCACCAGCCTGCCTCCGCTGGACCCGGGCCGCTTTGCCCCCTGCGCCGACCGGCCGGTGCGGGCCAAGGCCCGGCCGCTGGCCCGTCAGGCCGACATCCAGCCGCACCACCACACCTGGGCGCAGCTGGTGTTCTCGCTGGAGGGCACGCTGCGGGTCAGCACGCTGCGCCCCGATGGCAGCGGCACCAGTTACCTGGTGCCGCCCGCCCAGGCCGTCTGGATCCCGCCGGGGCGCACCCACAGCGTCACCGCGGTGGAGCGGGTCGAGCTGCGCACCGTCTACCTGGCCACGCCACAAGCCACTCAGCTGCCGGACTGGCCCGAAGGCCGGGTCATGGCCGTCAGCCCCCTGTTGCGCGAGCTGGTGCAGGCCCTGGCCCTGCTGTCCGAACAGAGCACGCTCTCGGCCGAGGCGCTGGCCCGCGAACAGGCCCTGGCCTGGCTGGTGCGCGACGAGCTGCTGAGGGCCCGCCCCGTGCCGCTGGGCCTGGCCCTGCCGGGCGAGCGGCGGCTGCGGCGCCTGTGTGAGCAGATGCTGGCCCAGCCCGGACGCCATGCCGACCTGGAGGGTTGGGCCGCCGAGGTGGCGGCCAGCCCGCGCACCCTGGCCCGCTTGTTTCGGGAGCACCTCGGCACCACCTTCGGCCAATGGCGCCAGCAGCTGCTGCTGGCCCAGGCCCTGACCCTGGCCGCCCGCGGCCGCCCCGTGCACCTGATTGCCACCGAGCTGGGCTACCGCAGCCCCAGCGCCTTCGGCGCCATGGTCAAGCGGGCGGTGGGCGTCTCGCCCGGGCAGTTCCTGGCCAGCGCCTGAACGCGCCGAGCGGCCCCACGGGCCTGCGCCTCAGTTCAAGGAACCTAAAATCCCGCCATGAGCGAAGTTCAATTCGACTACACCCGCCAGGACGCCAGCGGCGCCAGCTGCACCGCCCACGCCTGGGCCAAGGTGCCCGCCCCGCTGACGCCCACGCAGCGGGACGACCTCAAGCAGCGCGCCGCCGCCCTGCTGAAGGCCCGCAACGCGGTGCTGGTGGCCCACTACTACGTGGACGGCGACCTGCAGGACCTGGCCCTGGAAACCGGCGGCTGTGTGGCCGACTCGCTGGAGATGGCCCGCTTCGGCCGCGACCACGCCGCCCAGACCCTGGTGGTGGCCGGCGTGCGCTTCATGGGCGAATCGGCCAAGATCCTCTCGCCCGGCAAGACGGTGCTGATGCCCGACCTGGACGCCACCTGCTCGCTGGACCTGGGCTGCCCGCCCGAGGACTTCGCCGCCTTCTGCGACGCCCACCCGGACCGCCAGGTCGTCGTCTACGCCAACACCAGCGCCGCGGTGAAGGCCCGCGCCGACTGGATGGTGACCAGCTCCTGCGCGCTGGCCATCGTGCGACATCTGAAGGAACAGGGCCAGAAGATCCTCTGGGCGCCGGACCGCCACCTGGGCCGCTACATCCAGGAAGAGACCGGCGCCGACATGCTGCTGTGGAACGGCGCCTGCATCGTGCACGACGAGTTCAAGGGCGTGGAGCTGGAGCTGCTCAAGGCCCAGCACCCCGAGGCCATGGTGCTGGTGCACCCCGAGTCGCCCCGTAGCGTGGTGCAACTGGCCGACGTGGTGGGCTCCACCTCGCAGATGCTGAGCGCGGTGATCCACGGCAGCGCCAAGGAATACATCGTCGCCACCGACAATCTGATCATGCACCGCATGCGCCAGCTGGCGCCGGGCAAGGTGCTGATCGAGGCGCCCACCGCCGGCAACAGCGCCACCTGCAAGAGCTGCGCGCACTGCCCCTGGATGGCCATGAACGGCCTGCAAGGCGTGGTGGACTGCCTGGAGCGCGGCGTGGGCGAGATCAGCGTCGATGCGGCCACCGGCGAGCAGGCGGTGCACTGCATCACCCGCATGCTGGACTTCGTCGCCGCCCACCCCTCCGCCCTGGCGCCCAAGGTGCAGGGCATGGTCCGCGGCATCGGTGCCGCCTGAACCCGAGCCAACCGATGTACGACCACGACGAAC
>NZ_BADL01000010.1 GCF_000333615.1 Ideonella sp. B508-1
CGGGCAGCGGCAGGCACAGCTGATCAAGGGCCTGAAGGAGCAGCTGGCCGCAGCCACGGAAGGGGGCTTCGTGGACTCCATGACCATGCAGCAGGCGATGAAGCGCATGGACACCGCCGCGCTGCGGAGCGAGCAGGAGCTACTGGATCTGAAGGCCGGTCTGGACGAACTGCTTGACCAGGTGGCAGCCATCGGCCGGGCCCTGGATGCATCCATCGGGATGCTGTCTCCGGCAGGGAGAAACACGGTTCTTCGGGCCCTTGAGGCCACGCAGCTGGCGAAGCTGCGGCAGCGTGCGGCGCAGAGCCAGGCCGAGCGGCAGGCCAAGCGTCAGGCCGAGCAGGCTCGCGCCGATGCGAAGCACCGCGGGGCGGAGTGGGTGGGGGACACCCTCTTCATCGGCACAGGTGCAGGAAGGTGACGCTGGTCACCGCCATCGACATCCCAAAGGCACCCTCAGTTTGAGGGGGCCTTCCAGTTTGGTAGGGCCTGCGGCCTGGCCGCCGGTCCTTCCCAAAGCGCCCCAGTCGGGGCATTCAACAACCCAGGAGTGATTCCGTGAGCACGATCGACTTTTCCCAAGCCACACAGCGTCTGACCCAAGCGGAGGATGCCTTGAAGAAGGCCACCGAGGCGCTGGGCGAGGCCAAGCTGGCCATCCAGCAGATGAGCGCCAAGGCCACCGGCAACGGGGCGCAGCACTACGTGCAGCAGCCCGGCGCCGGCGAGGCTCAGGCCGAGTTCTGAGACCCATCGAGAGGACCCCAACCATGAAAACGTTTGAAGAGCGGTTCGCCGCAGCCGAGAAGGCCTTCCTGCAGGCCAAGGACAGTTTGGCCCTCGCGGCGGCCGACTATCACCAGGGTGCCGGCGCCGCCTACGCGGTCGCACTGGCTGCACGAGACGACATGCTGGCCAAGGTGAAGCAGAACCGGCAGGAGGCCGGGCCGGTGGCGGAGAACTTCAACCGGGAGTTCGAGGTGGCCAACTACGAGATCACCAGCAAGGTGCGCAGCCTGCTGGCCAAAAAGACCGAGCTGGACCTGGTGCACGATCAGCTGAAGCAGGGCCTGGAGAAGCGCGAGGAACAGCTGAGGCAAGCCACCATCGAGGCGTCACCCGTTGCGCGCGTCTATCAGCAGGCGCACAAGGCGGCGGTGAATGCCCGGGTGTCGTGGTCGCTGCTCAAGGCGCTGCGGCCATGTGCCGCGAACCTGGGTCAGGCCATGGCGAACATGGTGGCCGTGGACTTCCGCACTAGCGAAGAAGTGGCCCTGTTCGGCGAGAACGAGGAATGGGCGGCCACCTTCCTCAAGAAGGAGATGGAGCGCCTGTTGGCCGAGTTCATCGCAAGCCGCGGGACCTTCTGCGAGGATGAAGCGCTCCCCGGCATTGATCTCGGAGCACTGCGCATGGCGGACGTGATGACGCCGGTGCAGCTCAACAGGGCGCGGGCCACCTCTGTGGTGCAGGTCTAGCATCAGGCTTCGACCACCAAAGGGAGAACGCTTTGCCTGAAGCAGAGAAAGCGAAGCCGGCCAAGCGGCCTTCACGCAGCCTGGGACGGATCCAGCCCATGGATGTACTGCAGATCCCCAATGCACAGCTGACCATCGAGACTGTTTGTATCGTCACAGGTCGCTGCCGCAGCACCATCTATGCAATGGTGAAGAAGGGGACCTTCCCTGCCCCGAGGTCTTGGGGGACGCACTGCACGCGCTGGCAGGCGGCTGCGGTCGTGGCCTGGTTGGATGAGCAGGCTATGTCTGAAGGGACATGAGCTGACCACCGGAGCACAGCTGCCCAGCGCTGCATCATCTCGCGGCGCTGGGCCATGTCTTTGAACCAGCCGAGCTGGAGGCCATCAGCGGTCCGGTCGACGTGATGTCGATGTCACGGGCCATGGGTACTAGACAATCCGACACCTAATGCTGAAGGTGGCGACCATGGATCAAGACGAACCTGTCCGAGTTGAGTGGCTTCAGTGGGTTCGCGTGCGCAAGTACTGCGAACTGACCGGCGACACGCGCGCTGCGGTGCATGCCAGGCGCAGACCAAGGAAGGGGAGGGACGGCGAGACGATCCCTCCTCGCTGGAGCAACGGTGTGCACTGCTGCATCGGACCAGATGGGAATCTCTGGATCAACCTGCTGGCTGTGAACCGGTGGGTAGAAGGAAGAGACGACTCAAGCCAAGGATAGGCCCGCGCACTCTCGCCGCCGGCTTTAGCTATCCGGCTGTGGCTCGTCTGCCTTCAGTGGGCAACAGCCCTTTGAGCCTTGGTCAAGATCACATGCCGAATCAGTGGCTGCACGTCAGTCGGCAGATTCTTCAGCTTGACTCGAGCCTTGAATTCCACAAGCCCCAAGGCTTCCGCCAGGCCGCCAATGCACTGGTCGGCGAACGATGGAGAAGGTGCGATGCCGCTGAAGTTGATCTCCAGGATGTCGGCATCCGTGAGCTTGTTCACGAATTGACACAGAGCGACAGATCCCATTTCCCTGGTGGACATGCCCGGGAACTGCTCGGCAATGTCAATGGTCAAAATCGAAGTCGTCATCTTCGTACCCCTTGGGAAGAGGCCAGGAGTCGTAAACGTCTCTCAGCCTCATTGGCCTATCTGTTTTCCACTCTAGCACTGCAAGAGTACCACCCCAGGCAGTAGGAATTGGGACATCGGACGTCCTGGATCCGTTCACCTGGAAAGCCTCGTCGCCAGACACAAGAATTAGGCGTCCCCCTGCCTTTTCAAGCAACTGGCGAGTCAGGGCAAGTCCATAGCCAGCATGCCCCTTGCCAGGCTTGCTTGTAATCCCAAATTCAGAGGCCAAAGAGCAGCTGTTCTCGGTTCTGAGCCGATCCGCGAGGTCGGGGTTCCCCGCAAGCGATCTGCGCACGCCAATTCCGGCGTCAGCAAG
>NZ_BADL01000009.1 GCF_000333615.1 Ideonella sp. B508-1
CCTGCCCGGCACCAAGGACGCCGCCACCCGCGAGCGCCTGAGGCAGCTCATTTCGCAGTACGAAGAGACCCGAGCCCAGGCCACGGCCATTCTGGGCAACCTGCAGGGCCTGGTGGCCGCGCGTGAAGCCCAGAACGCCATCGTGGCGGACTCCGAGCCCCTGCGCAAGGGACTGGAGCAGGTGCAGCGCAGCCTGGAAAGCGGTGGCGGCCTGGGGGTGGGCTATCTGATGGCGCTGCTGGCCTCGGCGGCCGCGATCCTGGCCGGCGGTGCCGGCCTGCTGCGGCTGTATGTGCGCAACCAGGCCCTGCGGGCCCAGCAGGCGGAAGCCCAGCGTCTGGCGGCCGAGGACCAGGAGCGCGAAGCCAAGCGCGTGAACGACGCCAACCAGGCGGCCATTCTGCGGCTGATGAACGAACTGCAGACGGTGGCCGAGGGTGATCTGACCCAGCAGGCCACCGTGACCGAAGACATCACCGGCGCCATCGCCGACTCGGTGAACTACACGGTGGAAGAGCTGCGCTCTCTGGTGGCCCAGGTGCAGGGCACGGCGGCCCGGGTGACGGAGACCACGCAGCAGGTGGAGCAGACCTCCACCGAACTGCTGGCGGCGTCCACCGAGCAGCTGCGCGAGATTCGGGAAACCGGTGAATCGGTGCTGCAGATGGCCGTGCGCATCAACCAGGTGTCGGCACAGGCCCAGCAGACCGCCGCGGTGGCCCGTCAATCCCTGGAGGCCGCGGACTCGGGCCGCAAGGCGGTGGCCGACACCATCGACGGCATGAACACCCTGCGCGAGCAGATCCAGGAAACCTCCAAGCGCATCAAGCGGCTGGGCGAATCCTCGCAGGAGATTGGCGAAATCACCGAGCTGATTTCCGACATTACCGAACAGACCAACGTGCTGGCACTGAATGCCGCCATCCAGGCGGCCTCCGCCGGTGAAGCCGGCCGGGGCTTCTCGGTGGTGGCCGAAGAAGTGCAGCGGCTGGCCGAACGCTCGGCCGATGCGACGCGCCAGATCGCGGCCCTGGTGAAGACCATTCAGACCGACACCCAGGACGCCGTGGCCGCCATGGAGCAGTCGACCCAGGGCGTGGTGCAGAACGCGCAGCTGTCCGACGCGGCCGGTGCGGCCCTGGTCGAGATCGATCGCGTGACGCGCGAACTGTCCGAGCTGATTGACGGCATCTCGAACGAAGCCCGCAGCGAAGCCGAGTCCGCCAACGTGGTGGCGGCCAACATCCAGCACATTTTTGCCGTGACCGAGCAGACCGGGGAGGGCACGCGCTCGACCGCACAAATGGTTCATGACCTGTCGCGATCTGCCGATGAACTGCGTCAAACGGTGGACCGTTTCAAGATTGCCTGACCTTGCAGCAGGCAGCACGGCAGCCTGAGGGACGACAAAGGAACCCGGCACGACCATGGATTCAACTCACGATCAAGAACTGCCGGGAGACCTGAGCGCACTCGCCTGGGTTCAGGATGAACTGCGCAGGACGCTCGACAACGCGCACAAGTCCCTGCGTCGCCAGCTGCGTCACCAGGAGTTGCAGCCGGCCGAGGTGCCCGCGCCCTCGTCGCACCCGGCACTGCAGCAGGCCCGCAATCTGATCCACCAGGGCGTGGGTGCCCTGGAGCTGATCGGGCAGGTCAGCGCGGCGCGAGTGTTGCGCGCCAGCGAGCAGGTCGTCCAGCGCATCGACCTCGGTGAACTGGCCTGCGAGGCGGCGACGGTCGAAGCGATTGAAAAGGCATCCTTCGCGGTGCTGGATTTTCTCGGCCGGCAACTGGCCGGGCGGGCCCCCTCCGAGTTGGGTCTGTTCCCGCAGTACCGTGAGGTCATGACCCTGGCCGGTGCGGAGCGCATCCACCCTTCCGACCTCTGGGAGGCTTTGCCTGCGCTGCCGCCGGCCGCCCCGGCGGCCGTGTCTGCGCCCGATCCGCGCGTGCGCCAGGCGGTCGAAGCCCGTCTGCTGAAGTATCTGCGGGGCGACGTGGCGGCGGCCCGCCGCATGAGCGATGCCTTCGCCCAGCTGGGCGAGCGCACCGAGGGGCGCCTGGGCCTGGCCTGGCGCCTGGCGTCGGGCTTCTTCGAGGCCCAGGCCCAAGGCCTGCTGCCGCCCGATCTGCTGGCCAAGCGTCTGGCCTCGCGCCTGCTGGTGCAGCTGCGGGCGGTCGAGCGGGGCGTGCAGGACTGCCCGGACCGCCTGTTGCAGGATCTGCTGTTCTTCTGCGCCCGTGCCCGCCGTGACGAGGCCCATGCGCCGCGTCTGTCGGAAGTGGCGCGCCTGTGCGCGCTGCCCGCCCTGGACAGTGCCGACTACGAGCACAGCCCGCTGGGCCGCTACGACCCGGCCCTGGTGCCGCAGGCTCGGCGCCGTGTGGCGGCGCTCAAGGAAAGCTGGTCCCTGGTGGCTGCCGGTGAACTGGCTTCGCTGGCCAGCCTGCACGAACAGACGGCCCAGGTGGGCGAGTCGATCCGCCAGATCTACCAGGACGGCGAGCGGCTGGCCCAGGCCCTGCAGGCCGCCACCGAGAGCGCCGCGCAGGCCGGGCGCGGCCCCTCGCCCGAGCTGGCGATGGAGGTGGCCACCACGCTGCTGTGCCTGGATGCCTCGCTGGACGAGGCCGATCCCGAGCACCCCGATCTGCAGGACCGCATCCAGCAGGTGGCGCAGCGTCTGGAGGTGGTGACGGCCGGGGGCGCGGCGCCGCCGCTGGAGCCCTGGGTCGAGGCCCTGTACCGCGATGTGTCGGACCGCCAGTCCATGGGCAGCGTGGTGCAGGAGCTGCGCGCCACCCTGGCCGAGATCGAGCAGCAGCTCGACCGTTTCAACCGCAACGCGGACGAGCGCGAGGCGCTCACGCCGGTGCCCAACCAGTTCAACGCCATGCGTGGCGTGCTCTCGGTGCTGGGGCTGGACCAGGCCGCGCAGGCCGTGCAGCGCATGCGCGACGATGTGGCCGCCGTGCTGGCCCAGGACGCCGATGCCTCCCGCGCGACCGACCAACTGGCCGACAACCTGGGCGCCTTGTCCTTCCTGATCGACATGCTGGGCGTGCAACCCCAGCTGGCCAAGGCCCTGTTCCGTTTCGATCCCGCCACGGGCCGTTTTGCCGCCTTGATGGGGCGGGCCAAGACGGCCGCCAAGCCGGTGGAAGTGGAGCCCGCTCTGCTGGACCAGGTGCAGACCTTGGCCCGCAGTGCCGAGCAGGAAGAGGTGTCCACCGAAGATCTGCACCGTCACCTGGAAGGCCTGGCCGACCAGGCCGTGGCGGCCGATCAGCCGGAGGTGGCCCAGGTGGTGAGCCAGGCCCGTGAAGCCCTGGCCCAGGCCCAGGACACCCAGGCCGAGGAGGCGGCGCGGGCCGATGTGGTCCAGGCGCTGGCCGCCCTGGCCACGCCGCCGGCCCCCCCGGCCGCGATGCCTGCGCCGACGCCCATGGGCGACGACGATGACGACATGCGCGAGATCTTCCTGGAGGAAGCGCGCGAGGTGCTCGAGCAGGCCCGGGAAGGCCTGGCGGGCCTGCGTGCCGATGCCACCGATCTCGAGGCCATGACCACGGTGCGGCGTGCCTTCCACACCCTCAAGGGCAGTTCCCGCATGGTGGGCCTCACCGCCTTCGGCGAGGCCGCCTGGTCCTGCGAGCAGCTCTACAACGCCCGTCTGGCCGAGGCGGCGGTGCGGGCCGACGAGCCGCTGTGCGAATTCACCGGACGGGCGCTGGACCAGTTGGAGGATTGGATCGGTCGCGTGGCCGATGGGCAGGATGAGGCTCCCCAGGGCCCGGCCTTGATGGCCGAGGCGCAGGCCTTGCGTCTGGGCGGGCGCGAGGCGCCCGTGGAGGCCCTGTCTGTGGTGGTGCCGGCCACGGAATCGGTTGAGATGCCGGAGACCCCGGAGATGCCCGAGGTGTCCGACGTGGTCGATCCCTCGGTCGCCTGGGCGGCGGCCACCATGCCTCTGCCGGTGCTGGACGAGACCCTGAGCCCCGCGCCAGTGGCGGAGGCGGATCCGCATCTGATCGACCTGGATCTGGACCTGGACGCCGGCGTGGAGGCGCAGCCCGCCGCGACCGATCTGGACCTGAACCTGGATCTGGACCTCAGCCTGGATGCCCTGGCGCCGGCCGCGCCCGCCGAGGCCGCCCCGGAGCGGCTGTCTCTGCTGGAGCTGCCTGCGGACCTGCGGGATGTGGTGGCCACAGGCGAGGTGGACGAGCCCCCCACCACGGCCGAGCCGCCGCCGGACCTGGCCGGTGGGCTGCGTCCGTCCTGGTCGGACACGCAGTTGGACGAAGCATCCACGTCCGCGGTGGTGCCGGCCGCACCCCGCGAAGAACCCATCCTGCTCGAGGCCTGGGTGTCGGAGGAACTGCACGAGCGCGTGAATGGCGCCCATGGCCTGCACGAGGAGCCGGTGGTGTCAGAGGCGGCTCAGCCATCGCAGGAGGCCACGACTGAGGCGACCGCGGCGCCGGAGGACGACGCCGAACGCTACAAGGTGGTGGGGCCGCTGCGCATCCAGATCGCGCTGTTCAACATCTACCTCAACGAGGCCGATGAGCAGTCGCGTCGCTTGAGCACCGAGCTGTCGGAATGGCAGCTGGAGCTGGACCGCCCGGTCGGAGAGACCGCGGTCGCCCTGGCCCATTCCCTGGCCGGCAATTCGGCCACCGTGGGCTTCCAGGATCTTTCCAGCCTGGCTCGTCGGCTGGAGCATGCGCTGGAGCGTTCGCAGGCCCGGGGCCGTGGCGAGGCGGGTGAGGCCACGCTCTACCTGGCCGTGGCCGAAGAGATCCGTCGCCTGTTGCACCAGTTCGCCGCCGGCTTCCTCAAGCCGGTCCAGCCCGAGATCCTTGAACAGCTGAGTGCGCACGAACACGATGAGGTTCAGCTGACCGAGCGTCTGGCGGCACTGAGCGACGCGTTCTCCTCAGCCGAGGGCGAGGTCGGTGCGACGGGCCTGGCCGACGAGGACGTCGACCGCTCGGTGACGTCTTTTGCCGCACTCAGTCCCCTGGGCGAGGTGAAGTTCTCCGCGCTGGAAGATGCCGAACCGGTGGCCGGGACCACTGCCGTGCCGGTGCGTGCCCAGGCCGCGGGTACCGCCACCCTGCTGGGCGAACACATCGAGGCCTCCGATGCGATCGACGCCGAGCTTTTCGGCATCTTCGTCGACGAAGGGGCCGAGCTGCTGCCGCAGCTGGCCGAGCACCTGCGCCTGTGGGAGGCTCAGCCTGATCAGATGAACGCCGGCGTGGCGGCCATGCGGGCTCTGCACACCTTCAAGGGCGGGGCGCGTCTGGCGGGCGCCATGCGGCTGGGCGAGATGGCGCACCGACTTGAGACCGCGATCGAACGCCACATGGCGCGCGGTCAGGTGGAGACCGGCGCGATCAGCCAGCTCTACCAGGGGGTGGACCAACTGGCCGAGGAGTTCGCGCGGCTGCAAGCCGGAGGCTTCGAGGCCCTGCCCGAGCCGGCGGCTTCGGCCACACCGTTGGCGGCGCTGGAGCCTGCGCTGGAGCCGCTCGAAACGGACAACCTGGTGCAGGCTTTGGCGGCCGCGCCGGACGCCGACGAGGTGTCGTCATCGCCCGTGGCCGACGAGGCCGATGCGCCCGTGGTGCCCGATGTCCGGGTGGACTGGTCGCGCCTGGCCCAGGGCTTGGGCGCCGCGGGCCATGCCCCGGTCGATCCGGGCTCGGCGGCCGAACTGGCCGCCGGCAGCGTGCGCGTGCGTGCACCGCTGCTGGACCGCATGGTCAGCCATGCCGGTGAGGTGGGCATCGCCCGTGCCCGCATGGAGGCCGACGTCGGCCAGATGCAGGGCAGCCTGCGCGAACTGACCGACAACCTGGAGCGTCTGCGCCGCCAGCTGCGCGACCTGGAACTGCAGGCCGAAACCCAGATGGCCACCCGCATCGAGGCGGCGCGCAGTTCGCAGCAGTCCTTCGATCCGCTCGAAATGGACCGTTTCACCCGGGTGCAGGAACTCACGCGGATGATGGCCGAGTCGGTGTCCGACGTGGGCACCGTGCAGCGCAGCCTCTTGCAGACCCTGCAGGACGCGGAAGACCAGCTGGCCATGCAGGCCCGGCTGGCGCGTGACCTGCAGGACGACCTGTTGCGAGCCCGGATGGTGGAATTCGACACCCTGTCGGACCGCCTCTACCGTGTGGTCCGCCAGGCCGCCAAGGAGACGGGCAAGCAGGTGCGCCTGAACCTCTCCGGCGGCGGGATCGAAATGGACCGGGCGGTGCTGGACCGCATCGCGCCACCGCTGGAGCACCTGCTGCGCAACGCCGTTGTGCACGGCATCGAGCCGGCCGGGCTGCGCGAGGCCCTGGGCAAGCCGGCCGTGGGCGGCATCGACGTGGTGGTGCGCCAGAGCGGCAACGAAGTGCAGCTCGATGTGCGTGACGACGGCGCTGGCCTGAACCTGGCCCGCATTGCCGAGCGGGCGACCGCCGCCGGCCTGCTGAACGCCGACAGCCGTCCCACCGAGGCCGAACTGGCGTCGCTGATCTTCGCGCCGGGCTTTTCCACGGCCGACGAGGTGACCGAACTGGCCGGCCGCGGTGTGGGCATGGACGTGGTCCGGACCGAGGTGACCGCCATGGGCGGCCGCATCGAGACCGCCAGCACCTCCGGGCAGGGCACCGCCTTCCGCATGCTGCTGCCCCTGACCACCGCGGTCACGCAGGTGGTGCTGTTGCAGGCTGGCCAGCAGACCATGGCGGTGCCTTCCACCCTGGTGGAAACCGTTCGCCGGGTGCCGGCCGCCGATATCGAGCAGGCCTATGCCCAGGGCGTTCTGCGCCATGGCGAGGAGGATCTGCCCTTCTTCTGGCTCGGCTCGCTGCTGCAGGATGCCCTGCGTGGTCCGACTGAAGGACGCACGCTGCCGGTGGTGGTGGTGCGAAGCGCCGACCAGCGCGTGGCCATCCACGTCAGCCAGATCCTGGGCAACCAGGAAGTGGTGGTGAAGAACCTGGGGCCGCAGCTGTCCCGGTTGCCCGGTCTGGCCGGCATGTCGGTGCGGGCCAGCGGCGAGACGGTGCTGATCTACAACCCGGTGGCCCTGGTCGCGGTGTACGGCGCCGAGGTGCGCGCCCAGCTCCAGGCTGCCGCGCAGGGCACGGGGCCGGAGGTGCCGGTGCCGACGGCCCAGCCGGTGGAGCCCGAGGTCAAGGCGCCTCTGGTGCTGGTGGTGGACGATTCCCTCACGGTGCGTCGTGTGACCCAGCGCCTGCTGCAGCGCGAAGGCTACCGCGTGGCCCTGGCCAAGGATGGCCTGGAAGCCCTGGAGCGCCTGGCCGAAGAGACGCCGGTGGTCATGCTGTGCGACATCGAGATGCCGCGCATGGACGGCTTCGATCTGATGCGCAATGTGCGTGGCGATGTGCGGCTGGCCTCGCTGCCGGTGATCATGATCACCTCGCGCATTGCCGAGAAGCATCAGGAACACGCCCGCGAGCTGGGCGTCAACCACTACCTGGGCAAGCCCTACGACGAAGACCAGTTGCTCAAGCTGGTGCAGGGGTATGCACAGGCCGCGGTGGTGGTCTGACATGGTGGGTGGCGTGGTCCGGCCCCACAGCGCGATGTTCGCGTCCGTGGCCGGCCTGCCGGCCGTGTCATGACGCAGCTGCTGGAGCAGTTGGCGGCCCTCACCGGTCTGCGTGACCGGGATGCGCTGGACGCCGGTCTGGTGGCCGCCGTGGCCGATCTGACCCGCGCCCGCCGGGTGGCCGTGCACCGCGTGGTGGGCGACGAGGGCGCGAAGCGCTGGCTCACCCGGGCACAGCGGGGTGAGGCGTCGATCGTGCCGGCCCTGGTGCCCTTGTGGACCGACAGCGGCGATCAGCCGGCCCTGGATGAGCAACCCGCCTGGCGGGACTGCCTGCTCACCGGACGTCCCCGCGTCTGGCGGGCCAGTGACAGCCTCAGCCTCTTTCCCCTGCCCGGGCAGGCAGGGCAGGGCGGGGTGGTCGAGGTGGTGACCGAGCGGCCTCCCACACCGGCTCAGCTGCGCGGCATCAATGCGGTGCTGGCGGTGGTGCGCAACCAACTGGGCCTGCTGGACTACAGCGAGCGCGACACCCTCACCGGCCTGCTCAACCGCAAGAGCTTCGACGAATCCTTCTACAAGGCGGCCATCCAGCCGGTGCAAGACCTGCTGCCCGATGGCCAGGCCGAACGCCGACAGACCACGTCCCCGCGCTACTGGCTGGCGGTGCTCGACATCGACCACTTCAAGCTGGTCAACGACAACTTCGGCCATGTCATCGGCGACGAGGTGCTGCTGATCGTTTCCCAGCTGATGTGCAGCAGCTTCCGCTATTACGACCAGCTCTACCGCTTCGGGGGCGAGGAGTTCGTGGTGCTGCTGCGCTGCGCCACCGAGGAAGATGCTTTCCTGGCCTTCGATCGCTTCCGTTCCCGGGTGGCGACACACAACTTCCCGCAGGTTCAACGACTCACCTTGAGCATCGGGTTCACCGACGTGCGGCCTGGCGACACCCCGGTGGCGGCGGTGGAACGTGCGGATCGCGCGGTTTACTACGCCAAGAACCACGGCCGCGACCAGGTGCGCTGCCTGGAGACCCTGATCCGCCAGGGTCAGCTGACCGACGACGACAAGTCCAGCGAGGTGGAGTTCTTCTAGCCTGTCGCCGTGGCCTCAAGGGCCAGGTTGGGCGCGCTGCTTCACCACCGCATAGCGCGCCAGGGTGTGCTGTCGGGCTTGCGCGTGGTCCACGATGGGCAGCGGATAGTCGGCGTCCAGCCGCAGTCCGGCTTCGGCCAGCTCCAGCGGCCGGGCCTGCCAGGGGGCATGGATGGCGCCGGCGGGCAGTGCGGCCAGCTCGGGCACGTAGCGCCGGATGAACTTGCCCTCGGGGTCGAACTTCTCGCTCTGGGTCACCGGGTTGAAGATGCGGAACCAGGGCTGGGCGTCACAGCCCGTGGAGGCAGCCCACTGCCAGCCGCCGTTGTTGGCGGCCAGGTCGAAGTCGTTCAGATGCAGGGCGAACCAGGCTTCGCCGCGCCGCCAGTCGATGCCCAGGTCCTTGACCAGGAAGCTGGCGGTGACCATGCGCAGCCGGTTGTGCATGTAGCCTGTCTGGGCCAGCTGGCGCATCGCGGCGTCCACCAGCGGGTAGCCGGTGCGGCCCTGGCACCAGGCCTCGAAGTGCGCGTCGGCCGTCTTGCCATGGGCCCAGTGGATGGCCTCGTACTCCGGGCGGAAGGCGTGGCCCACCACATGCGGGTGGTGGTGCAGGATCTGGTGGTAGAAATCGCGCCAGACCAGCTCCGAGAGCCAGACCTCGGCGCCGCGTGAGCCGCCCGCCAGGCGCTGCCAGGCCTCGCGGGCCAGACGCCGGATGGACACGGTGCCGAAGCGCAGGTGGGTGCTCAGGTAGCTGGGGCCCTTGACGGCCGGGAAGTCGCGGCTGCGGTCGTAGGCGTCGATGCGCTCCAGGAAATCGGCCAGCAGTTCCTGCGCGCCGGCCGAGCCGGAGGGCAGGCGCAGGCGGTGCAGGTCGGTGCGCTGGAAGTCGATGTCCTGCAGCTCAGGCACCCCGGTGGCCGGCCCCAGCGTCGCTTCGGGCCATGGGGCCAGGGCGCCGGCATGGCGTGCCACCGGATAGGCCTTCAGGTAGAAGGGCGTCAGCTTTTTCAGCCAGGCGTTCTTGTAGGGGGTGAAGACCGAGAACGGCGTGCCGCCAGCGGTCATCACCTCGTCGCGCTCGAAGACCACATGGTCCTTGCTGGTGTAGAGGGACACGTCCTCACCGGCCAGCGCGCCGCGCACCGCGGCGTCCCGGGCCAGGGCGGCCGGCTCATCGTCGTGGTTGGCATAGACGGCCTGCACGCCCAGGCTGCGGGCCGTGGCCGCCACCACCTGGCGGGCCGGGCCGTGGCGCACCAGCAGCCGCACCCCCTCCACGCCATGGGACAGGCCCAGGGTCTGCAGCTGGTGGTCCAGGTCCACCAGGCTGTCGCGGATGAACTCCACCCGCCGGTCCTGGCGGGGCAGGGGGGCGAGGATCTCGGTGTCGAAGACGAAGAGGCAGAACACCTGTCGGGCGGCTCGGCAGGCCGCGTACAGGGCGGCATGGTCCTCGGCGCGCAGATCGCGCCGGAACCAGACCAGGGCACGGTCGAATCGGGTCGTCATGGCGTGAGTGTCGCGGCATTTGCCCGACCGGGGGGAGCGCTGAAATAGAATGCGCGCCATGGCGGCGGACGGCATCAACCTCACCAATCAGTTCCTGATCGCGATGCCGGGCATGGCGGACGAACGCTTTGCCGGCTCCGTGGTCTACCTGTGTGAACACAACGACCAGGGCGCCCTGGGCCTGGTGGTGAACAAGCCGGTGGACATCAACCTGGGCGAGCTGTTCGACAAGATCGACCTGACCCTGGGCGACACCGCCCTGGCCGAGCAGCCGGTGTACTTCGGCGGTCCGGTGCAGACCGAGCGTGGTTTCGTGCTGCACGATGCCGGCCCGGACGACGAAGGGCCGATCTACAGCTCCACCCTGAACGTGCCCGATGGCCTGGCCATGACCACCAGCAAGGATGTGCTGGAGGCCATCGCCCGTGGCGACGGCCCCAGGCGCGTGCTGGTCACCCTGGGCTACAGCGGCTGGGGGGCCGGCCAGCTGGAGGACGAACTGGGCCGCAACGGCTGGCTGACCGTCCCGGCCGATCCGGCCATCATCTTCGACACCCCGGTGGACGAGCGCTACATGAAGGCGCTGGCCCTGCTGGGCTTCGATCCGCGCATGCTCTCGCAGGAAGCGGGGCACGCATGAGCGCTGGTGGCGGGTCCACCTCGTCGTTCCTGGCGTTTGATTTTGGCGAGAAGCGGGTGGGCGTGGCCACCGGCTCGGGGCTGATGCGCCAGGGGCAGCCGCTGCGCACCGTGGCCGCTCAGGGCGACGCCCGGTTTGCCGCCATTGCCGCGCTGATTGCGCAATGGCAACCTGATGCGCTGGTGGTGGGCGTACCGTTCCACCCCGATGGCGCCGAGCATGAAAACACCCGTCGGGCGCGCAAGTTCGCGCGCCAGCTGCACGGGCGTTTCCGCCTGCCCGTCCACGAGGTGGATGAGCGCTACACCACCACCGAGGCCCTGTCCGCGGGCGCCGCCGATGCCGACGCCGCGTCCGCCGCCCTCATCCTCGACCAATTCTTCCGGGAGCACCCCAGCCCATGAGCAGCCTGTCCCTCGATGCCGAGGCCCTGTACGTCGAATTGCGCCAGGGCGTCAAAAGCCTGTTGAAGCCCGAGCTGTCCCTGGTGGGCATCTGGTCGGGCGGGGCCTGGCTGGCCGAGCGCCTGCAGGTCGATCTGGGTCTGGCCGGCGAGCATGGTGTGATCTCCAGCACCCTGCACCGCGATGACTTCGGCGCCCGCGGCCTGGCCAGCACGGCCGATGCCACCCACCTGCCCTTCGCCATCGACGGCCGCCACATCCTGCTGATCGACGACGTGCTCTACACCGGCCGCACCATCCGCGCCGTCATCAACGAGCTGTTCGACTTCGGCCGGCCGGCCAGCGTGCAGCTGGCGGTGCTGGTGGACCGGGGTGGGCGCGAGCTGCCCATCCAGCCGGCCTTCGCCGCCGCCCGCGTGACGCTGCCGGCGGCCCAGCGCCTGTCGCTGGCGCGCACCGACGGCAGCGCCTTCACCTTCACCCTCCAAGAGGAGCACTGAATGCTCTCCAAGCGCAATCCGCAGCTCAACCAGCACGGTGAGCTGATCCACCTGCTGACCACCGAGGGCCTGCCCCGCGACGTCATCCACCACATCCTGGACACCGCGGGCACCTTCCTGTCGGTCAATGACCGGGAGGTGAAGAAGGTGCCGCTGCTGCGCGGCAAGAGCGTGTTCAACCTGTTCTTCGAGAACAGCACCCGCACCCGCACCACCTTCGAGATCGCGGCCAAGCGCCTGTCGGCCGACGTGGTCAACCTGGACATCGCCAAGTCCAGCACCGCCAAGGGCGAGACCCTGCTGGACACGGTGGCCAACCTCTCGGCCATGCACGCCGACATGTTCGTGGTGCGCCACAGCGAATCGGGCGCACCCTACCTGATCGCCCAGCACTGCGCGCCGCATGTGCACGTGGTCAATGCCGGTGACGGCCGCCATGCCCACCCCACCCAGGGGCTCCTGGACATGTACACGATCCGCCACTTCAAGAAGGACTTCACGCAGCTGAGCGTGGCCATCGTCGGCGACATCGTCCACTCGCGCGTGGCCCGCTCGGACATCCACGCCCTGACCACGCTGGGCGTGCCGGACATCCGCGCCGTCGGCCCCAAGACCCTGGTGCCCGGCGACCTGGCCGGCATGGGCGTGCGGGTCTGCCGCGACCTGGCCGAAGGCATCCGTGGCGCCGACGTGATCATCATGCTGCGCCTGCAGAACGAGCGCATGAGCGGCGCGATGCTGCCCAGCGCCGGCGAGTATTTCAAGACCTACGGCTTGACCGACGAGAAGCTGGCCCTGGCCAAACCCGATGCCATCGTGATGCACCCGGGCCCGATCAACCGCGGCGTCGAGATCGACTCGCCGGTGGCCGATGGCACCCACAGCGTGATCCTGCCCCAGGTCACCTTCGGCATCGCCGTGCGCATGGCGGTGATGTCCATCATCGCGGGGAACGAAGCATGAAAGTCCTGATCCGCAACGGCCGCGTGGTGAACCCGGCCACCGGCCGCGACGAGCGCGCCGACATCGCCGTGGCCTCGGGCCGCATCCGCAGCATCGGCAACATTGCCGCCGACTTCACGCCCGAGCGCATCATCGAGGCCGAGGGCTGCGTGGTCTCGCCCGGTCTGGTGGACCTGTCGGCCCGCCTGCGCGAGCCCGGCCATGAGCACGAGGGCATGCTGGAGAGCGAGCTCAATGCCGCGGCCGCCGGCGGCGTGACCAGCCTGGTCTGCCCGCCCGACACCGACCCGGCCCTGGACGAGCCCGGCCTGGTGGACATGCTGAAGTTCCGCGCCCGCAAGCTCAGCCTGTGCCGGCTCTTCCCGCTGGGCGCGCTCACCCGCGGCCTGGCCGGTGAAGCGCTGACCGAGATGGTCGAGCTGACCGAGTCGGGCTGCGTGGGCTTCTCCCAGGCCGAGACCCCGATCCGCGACACCCAGGTGCTGTTGCGGGCGCTGCAGTACGCCTCCACCCACGGCTACCCGGTGTGGCTGCGGCCGCAGGACGCCAGCCTGGGCAAGGGCGTGGCCGCCAGCGGCGCCGTGGCCACCCGGCTGGGCCTGTCGGGCGTGCCGGTGGCTGCCGAGACGATCGCGCTGCACACCCTGTTCGAGCTGGTGCGCGCCACCGGGGCCCGGGTGCACCTGTGCCGCCTGTCCAGCGCGGCCGGCGTGGCCCTGGTGCGCCAGGCCAAGGCCGAGGGCCTGCCCATCACCGCCGACGTCAGCATCCATTCGCTGCACCTGACCGACGTGGACATCGGCTACTTCAATTCGGCCATGCGCCTGAGCCCGCCGCTGCGCCAGCAGGCCGACCGCGACGCGCTGCGCGCCGGCCTGGCCGATGGCACCCTCGACGCCCTGGTGTCGGACCACACGCCGGTGGATTCGGATGCCAAGACCGTGCCCTTTGCGGAGGCCGAGCCCGGTGGCACCGGCCTGGAGCTGCTGCTGAGCCTGGCGCTCAAGTGGGGCCAGGACAGCGGCCTGTCGCTGGCCGACACGCTGGCACGCATCACCAGCAAGCCGGTGCAGGTGCTGGGCGAGTCGCTGGGTTCGCTGGCCGGCAGCGCCGGGCAGATCGTCGAGGGCGGTGTGGCCGACCTCTGCGTCTTCGACCCCGCGGCCGTCTGGCAGGTGAGCCCGGCCGTGCTCAAGAGCCGTGGCAAGTCCACGCCTTTCGACTTCAGCCACTGCGGCATGGCGCTGCCGGGCCAGGTGCGTGCCACGCTGGTGGCGGGCACCGTGGCCTACCAGGCACGCTGAGCCCGTGTTGGGGGTGTTGTTGCGCCTGCCGCTGGCGCTCTGGCGTCTGGGGCGGCTGGCGCTGCATTTGCTGCATGGCATGGCCATGGTGGCCCTGCGCTTCCGCCATCTGGATGCGACGGGCCGCCAACCGTACATGCAGTGGTGGAGTGGCAAGCTGATCCGCCTGATCGGTGCCCGGCTGGAGTTGCAGGGCACGCCGCGGCCCGGCGCCACGCTGTTCATCGCCAACCATGTGTCCTGGCTGGACATTGCCAGCATCCATGCGGGCTGCCCGCAGGCGCGTTTCGTCTCCAAGGCGGATGTGCTGCGCTGGCCGCTGCTGGGCTGGCTGATCCGCCATGTGGGCACGCTGTTCATCGAGCGCGAGCGCAAGCGCGACGCGCTGCGGGTGGTGCACCAGATGGCCGAGGCCCTGCGCCAGGGCGATTCGGTGGCGGTGTTCCCGGAAGGCACCACCGGGCCCGGGCCGCAGGTGCTGCCCTTCCATGCCAACCTGTTGCAGGCGGCCATCGCGGTGGAGGCGCCGGTCCAGCCCATCGTGCTGCGCTACAGCGAGCCAGGGCAGGTCTTCGGCACGGCGGCGCAGTACATCGGCGACACCACGCTGATCGGCAGCATCTGGAAGATCATCAGCGCCCGCGGGCTGGTGGTGCATGTGCACTTCCTGCCCGCCCAGGCCACGGCCCATGCCGATCGGCGGGCGCTGGGAGAGTTCCTGCAGACCCTGCTGCAGGCGGAGCTGGATCAGGCCGCAGCGGCCTGATCGCAGGCTTCAACGGTCGCTCAGGCCTTGCCCTGGCTGGCCACGGCCGCGGCGGCCTTGGCCACCGCCTCGGCGTCGCCCAGGTAGTAGTGGCGGATCGGCTTGAGGTTGTCGTCCAGCTCATAGACCAGCGGCACGCCGTTGGGGATGTTCAGGCCGACGATGTCCTGGTCGCTGATGCCGTCCAGGTACTTCACCAGGGCGCGGATGGAGTTGCCGTGCGCCGAGATGATCACGCGCTGGCCGCTCTTGATGGCCGGGGCCAGCACCTCGTTCCAGCAGGGCATCACGCGGGCCACGGTGTCCTTCAGGCATTCGGTCAGCGGCACCTGTTCGGGCTGCAGCTTGGCGTAGCGGGTGTCCTGGCGCTGGCCGCGGGGATCGTCGGCTTCCAGGGCGGGCGGTGGGGTGTCGTAGCTGCGACGCCAGATCAGCACCTGCTCGTCGCCGTACTGCTTGGCCATGTCGGCCTTGTTCAGACCCTGCAGGCCGCCGTAGTGGCGTTCGTTCAGGCGCCAGTCCTTCACCACCGGCAGCCAGATGCGGTCCATCTCCTCCAGGCAGTAGTTCAGGGTGTGGATCGCGCGCTTGAGCACCGAGGTATAGGCGATGTCGAAGTCGTAGCCCTCGGCCTTGAGCAGCTTGCCCGCGGCCATGGCCTGGGAGATGCCGGTGGGGGTCAGCTCCACATCGGTCCAGCCGGTGAAGCGGTTTTCCAGGTTCCAGGTCGATTCGCCGTGGCGGATCAGGACAAGCTTGTGCATGGCTTTCGAGATCGGTTGCGGCTGCCCGCGGCAGCCAGGGTGGGAAAAGGGCGCGAAGCCCTCGATTCTATAATTCGCGGCCTTTCACTCCCCCTTGGAATTCCGCCCCATGAGCAGCAACGTCCAATTCCTGATCGACAACTGGGTGCTGGTTGCGGCCGCGGTGGTCTCCGGCACGCTGTTGCTGCGCCAGTCGCTGGCCGGGGGCACGGGCCAGGGCATCAGCCCGGACGAGGCGGTGCGCCTGATGAACCGCGAAAAGGCGGCGGTGATCGACGTCTGCGAACCCGACGAATTCGCCGCCGGCCATGTGATCGGCTCGCGCAGCATCCCGCTGGCCACGCTGGGCAGCGCCCCGAACCTGCCGGCCAACAAGGAGCTGCCGCTGATCGTGGTTTGCGCCTCGGGCGTGCGGGCCACCCGTGCGGCAGCCCAGCTGCGCAAGCAGGGCTACGCCCAGGCCCAGGTGCTGCGCGGCGGCATGAAGGCCTGGCGCGAGGCCGGCCTGCCGGTCGAAATCGGCGCCAAGGGCAAGGCCTGAACAGCCCCCGGCCGAGGTACCCGTCGGGGTAAGACCTTGCGGCTGCAGGCTTTTGTGCCGCTGTCCACAATGGCGACCCTGATCCAGTGATTTTGCGAGCCCGCCATGAACAAGGTGCTGATGTACACCACCCAGGTCTGCCCCTACTGCCTGCGCGCCAAGGCCCTGCTCAAGCAGCGCGGCGTCGAGGCGATCGAGGAGGTCCGGGTGGACCTGGACCCGGCCCAGCGCGACACCATGATGGAGCGCACCGGCCGCCGCACCGTGCCGCAGATTTTCATCGGCGACACCCATGTGGGCGGCTGCGATGACCTGATGGCGCTGGACCAGCGCGGCGGCCTGATGCCCCTGCTGCAAGGGGCCTGAGCCGGGTCACGGGGGCGCCACGCCCCTGCGCCATAATCGGCGGCCTCACGGCCCGCCCACCATGCCGGTGGCGGGCCCGGTTTTTTGAAAGCAAGCCATGGCCGACCAAGATCAGAACCCCGTGTTCCAGCTGCAGCGCGTCTACCTGAAGGACCTGTCGCTGGAGCAGCCGAACTCTCCGCAGATCCTGCTGGAGCAGCAGCAGCCCCAGGTCGACATCCAGCTGAACATGGGTGCCGAACCGATCGCCGACGGCGTCTTCGAGGTGACCGTGACGGCCACCGTCACCACCACGGTGGGCGATCGCACCCTGTTCCTGGTGGAAGCCAAACAGGCCGGCATCTTCGAGATCCGCAATGTGCCGCAAGACCAGCTGCAGCTGCTGGTGGGCGTGGCCTGCCCGCAGACCCTGCACCCCTACCTGCGCGCCATCGTCTCCGACGTGTGCATCCGCGCCGGCTTCCCGCCCATCCTGCTGCCGGAAGTGAACTTCCAGGCCATGCTGGAGGCGCAGCAGGCGCAAGGTCAGGGCGCGCCCAACTGAGTCTGAATGCCGGCTGAGGCCAGGATGCAGATCTCCGTGTTGGGTGCCGGTGCCTGGGGCACCGCGCTGGCCATTGCCGCGGCGCGCCACCATGCGGTGACGCTGTGGGCGCGCGACCCCGCCCAGGCCCAGGCCCTGTCGGTCGACCGGGCCAACACCCGTTACCTGCCCGACCGTCCCTTCCCGGACACCCTGGTGGCCACGGCCGACTGGTCGGCCGCGGTGGACCATGCGCAGGGAGACGGTCTTTTCGTGGTGGCGACGCCGATGGCGGCCCTGCGTGACACGCTGGCCCGCCTGCCGCACGACGCCCGCGTGCTGTGGCTGTGCAAGGGCTTCGAGGCCGGCACCGGCCTGCTGGGCCACCAGATCGCCCGCGAGCTGCTGCCCAAGGCGCAGTGCGGCGTGCTCTCGGGCCCCAGCTTCGCCCAGGAAGTGGCCGCCGGCCAGCCCACCGCGCTGGTGGCCGCCAGCGCCGATGTCGGGCTCACCCGCCTGGCGGTGCAGGCCTTCCATGGCGGTTCACTGCGCGTCTACATGTCCACCGACCCGGTGGGCGTGGAGGTGGGCGGTGCGGTCAAGAACGTGCTGGCCATTGCCACCGGCATTGCCGACGGCATGGCCCTGGGCCTCAATGCCCGTGCGGCCCTGATCACCCGCGGCCTGGCCGAGATGAGCCGCCTGGGCGTGGCCATGGGCGCCCAGGGTGAGACCTTCATGGGCCTGACCGGCCTGGGGGATCTGGTGCTGACCGCCACCGGCGATCTCTCGCGCAACCGGCAGGTGGGGCTGGCGCTGGCCGAAGGCCTGACGCTGGAGCAGGCCCTGGCCCGCCTGGGCCATGTGGCCGAAGGGGTCTACAGCGCCGCCACCGTGGTGGCGCGGGCCCGCGCGCTGGGGGTGGAGATGCCGCTGGCCGAGGCCGTCAACGAGGTGCTGCAGGGCCGGCTGACACCGCTGGATGCGGTGCAGCGCCTGATGCACCGCGACGCTCGCATGGAGGCGGAGGGCCTCTGAGCCCGGCTCCAGGGACTTTCTCGGCTCAGGCGGCGCCTTCGAAGCCGCACTGGCGCCAGGCCTCGAACACCGCCACCGCCACCGCATTGCTCAGGTTCAGGCTGCGCTGGCCCGGCCGCATCGGCAGCCGCAGCCGCTGCGCGGGTGCGAAGCTTTCGCGCAGGGCCACCGGCAGACCGGCCGTTTCCTGGCCGAAGACCAGCGTGTCGCCCGCCTGCCAGCGCACCTCGTGCGGGCGACGGGTGCCGTGCGTGGTGAAGGCGAAGCAGCGGGTCGGATCGGGCTGCTCCGCAGCCAGAAAGGCCTCCCAGGAGGCATGCCGCTGCACCGGGGCGTACTCGTGGTAATCCAGCCCGGCGCGGCGCAGCAGCCGGTCCTCCATGTCGAAGCCCAACGGCTCGATCAGGTGCAGGGCGCAGCCGGTGTTGGCCGCCAGGCGGATCACGTTGCCGGTGTTGGGCGGGATCTCGGGGTGGACGAGCACGATGCGGAACATCGGCGCATTGTCGCCGCTGCCGCGCCGTCGCTCAGGCCGCAGGCCCGTCGTGCGACAAGGGCGACGGGGTGCGGGCCAGCACCCAGGCGCTGACCTCGGGGGCGCCCGGCCGCAGCAGCAGCTCGGCCGTGGTGGCCAGGTTGGCACCGGTGGTCATCACA
>NZ_BADL01000008.1 GCF_000333615.1 Ideonella sp. B508-1
GGCATCCGCGGCCTGGAGGTCTCGGCCCACTTCGTGGTCCGGCGCGATGGGCAAGTGCTGCAGTTCGTCTCCTGCGACGACCGCGCCTGGCACGCCGGCCGTTCGTGCTGGCAGGGGCGCGAGAACTGCAACGACTACGCCATCGGCATCGAGCTTGAAGGCCTCGAAGGCGAGCCCTTCGAGGCAGCACAGTACGAGACCCTGGCACGTCTTCTGCAAGCCGTGGCGCGGGCCTATCCGGTGCGCGCCGCCGTGGGGCATGAGCATGTGGCCCCGGGGCGCAAACACGACCCCGGCGAGGGTTTCGACTGGGTCGGCACCGCATCACGCCTGACGGCCCTGGGGTGGTGCTGGCCGCAGCCGCCCACGGCCGGATGAATTCCCGGGCGTTGCAAAGCGGCCTCAGGGTTCGACGCTATCGGTAGTGCTTGAATGGGGTGGCGACCCCAGATATAGTGTCCAGCGTGATAAGCTCTCGGCTTGGACATCCTGACATGCAACACCGACTCGGCTGTGACCTGCTCCGCGCGAACACCCTCTCTGGGGTGGGCGGTCAGGGACACCCCTCCACCGAGCGCGGCATGACCACCGGGATCCGACGAAGTCGAGCCGTCGCCACGGGTTGAACCTCCCGCGGCGACTTTTCATTTTTCAATCTTTGTTTTTCAGCGACGCCGCGGCGCCGCAGGGGATGTCTTTTCCCTGCGGAGGCCCCAAAGGTCGCACACCAAGAACTTCACCGAGGGGAATTCATGCAAGCTGTTGCCACCAGCACCTCCGAATCCACGATGGGCGCCCGTCCTGTGGCGGCTCCCGAGCCGCGCGACGCCGGCGCCTTCCAGGGCTACCAGATCATCCGCCGCAACGGCGCCGTGGTCTCTTTCGAGCCCAACAAGATCGCCGTGGCTCTGATGAAGGCTTTCCTGGCGGTGCACGGCACCCAGGGCGCCGCATCGGCCAGCGTGCGCGAGATGGTGGAGGCGCTGACCGATGCCGTGGTGCGCGCGCTGATGCGCTCGCGCCCGGGCGGCGGCACCTTTCACATTGAAGATGTGCAGGACCAGGTCGAACTGGGTCTGATGCGTGGTGGTCACCATGAAGTGGCGCGTGCCTATGTGCTGTACCGCGAGCGCCGCTCGCAGGAGCGCGCTAAGGCCGGTCAGGCCGCCGAAGCCGCGCTGGTGCACACCCTGACGGTGACCGACCGCGGCCAGCGCGTGCCGCTGGACGAAGGCAAGCTGCAGGCCCTGATCGAGTCGGCCTGTGCCGACCTGGGCGCGGATGTGCGCCCCGAGCCCATCCTGGCCGAGACCCGCCGCAATCTGTACGACGGTGTGCCCATTGACGAGGTGTACAAGGCCGCCATCCTGGCCGCCCGCACCCTGATCGAGAAGGAGCCGGCCTACACCCGTGCCACCGCGCGTCTGCTGCTGCACACCATCCGCAAGGAAATCCTGGGTGAGGAAGCGACCCAGGCCGAGATGGCCCAGCGCTACGCCGAATACTTCCCCAAGTTCATCAAGAAGGGCGTGCAGGCCGAGCTGCTGGACGAGAAGCTGATGCAGTTCGACCTGGCCAAGCTGGGTGCCGCGCTGCAGGCCGACCGTGACCTGCAGTTCGACTACCTGGGCCTGCAGACCCTGTTCGACCGCTACTTCCTGCATGTGGACGAGCAGCGCATCGAGATGCCGCAGGCCTTCTTCATGCGCGTGGCCATGGGACTGGCCCTGGGCGAGATCGACCGCGAGGCGCGGGCCATCGAGTTCTACAACGTGCTGTCGACCTTCGACTTCATGTCCTCGACGCCCACGCTGTTCAACGCGGGCACCCGCCGCTCGCAGCTGTCGAGCTGCTATCTGACCACGGTGGCCGACGACCTGGACGGCATCTACGAGGCCCTCAAGGAGAACGCGCTGCTGTCGAAGTTCGCCGGTGGCCTGGGCAACGACTGGACCAATGTGCGCGCGCTGGGCTCCTACATCAAGGGCACCAACGGCAAGAGCCAGGGCGTGGTCCCCTTCCTGAAGGTGGTCAACGACACGGCCGTGGCGGTGAACCAGGGCGGCAAGCGCAAGGGCGCCGTCTGCGCCTACCTGGAGAGCTGGCACCTGGACATCGAAGAGTTCCTGGAGCTGCGCAAGAACACCGGTGACGACCGCCGCCGCACCCACGACATGAACACCGCGAACTGGATTCCGGATCTGTTCATGAAGCGGGTGATCGAGGGCGGTGACTGGACCCTGTTCAGCCCCTCCACCTGCCCGGACCTGCACGACAAGATCGGTGCCGACTTCGAGGCGGCCTACACCGCCTACGAGGCCAAGGCCGACCGCGGCGAGATCAAGCTCTTCAAGCGCATGCCGGCCAAGGACCTGTGGCGCAAGATGCTGACCATGCTGTTCGAGACCGGCCATCCCTGGATCACCTTCAAGGATGCCTGCAACGTGCGCTCGCCGCAGCAGCATGTCGGCGTGGTGCACTCGTCCAACCTGTGCACCGAGATCACGCTCAACACCAGCGATGACGAGATCGCCGTCTGCAACCTGGGCTCGGTCAACCTGGCCCAGCACCTGAAGGACGGCGTCAACGGCAAGGAGCTGGACCTCGACAAGCTGAAGAAGACCGTGTCCACCGCCATGCGCATGCTGGACAACGTCATCGACATCAACTACTACGCGGTCAAGAAGGCGCGCGACTCCAACCTGCGTCACCGTCCGGTGGGCCTGGGCATCATGGGCTTCCAGGATGCGCTGTATCAGCTGCGCACGCCCTACGCCAGCCAGGCCGCGGTGGAGTTCGCCGACCGCTCGATGGAAGCCGTCTGCTACCACGCCTACTGGGCTTCGTCCGAGCTGGCCGCTGAGCGGGGCCGCTATTCGACCTACCGCGGCTCGCTGTGGGACCGCGGCATCCTGCCGATCGACTCGATCGACCTGCTGGCCCAACAGCGCGGCGGCTATGTGGACGTGGACCGCAGCATGACCCTGGACTGGGATGCGCTGCGCGCCAAGATCGCCCGCGACGGCATGCGCAACAGCAACTGCGTGGCCATCGCGCCGACCGCGACCATCTCCAACATCATCGGCGTGGACGCCTCGATCGAGCCCTGCTTCGGCAACCTCTCGGTCAAGTCCAACCTGTCGGGCGAGTTCACCGTGGTCAACGAGTACCTGGTGCGCGACCTCAAGAAGCTGGGTCTGTGGGACAGCGTGATGGTCATGGACCTCAAGCACTACGACGGATCGCTGCGTCGCATCGACCGCGTGCCCGATGAGCTCAAGCAGCTCTACGCCACGGCCTTCGAGGTCGAGACCCAGTGGCTGGTCGAAGCCGCGGCCCGGCGTCAGAAGTGGATCGACCAGGCCCAGTCGCTCAACATCTACATGGCCGGTGCTTCGGGCAAGAAGCTCGACGAGACCTACAAGCTGGCCTGGGTGCGTGGCCTGAAGACCACCTACTACCTGCGCACCATGGGCGCCACGCATGCCGAGAAGTCGACCATCTCGGCTGGCTCGCTCAACGCGGTGCCGATGGCGGGTGGGCAAGGCGGCCTGTCCGCGATGGAGGCTGCTGCCGCGCAGGCTCAGGCCGCGATGGCCGAGGCCGCGCCGGCCACCGACATCAAGTTCTGCGCGATCGACGATCCGGGCTGCGAGGCCTGCCAGTAAGCCGCGATGGTGAGCGCGTGCCGCAAGGGCCTTGCAGGCACGCGCTCCGAGTCGGTTCGTGGTGCGCGAGGGCGTGAACACTGCTGCATTGCGATGCAGTGCTGCAACATCGCTGTCGTGCATCTGTCAAGAAGTGCTTGGTGTTCCAACACAACACTCCGATAATTCGCCCCATAGGAAACACGCCATGCTGGTCTGGGAAGACGACGTTCGTACCCCGCCGAATCCTGCTCAACGTCCCGCGCCTGAAGCCGAACTCGGCCTGCGGACCGTGACCCCGTCGCCGCTTCAGACCGCGACGGCTGCCGTGACCTCCCCGTCTGCTTCTGCCGCGCCTGCTGCGGCCACCGCCGCCAGCTCCGTGGTGGCCAAGAGCACCCGCCGCGTGAACGTGGCGGACAAGCGCATCATCAACGGCCAGACCGATGTGAATCAGCTGGTGCCGTTCAAGTACAAGTGGGCCTGGGAGAAGTACCTCGCCACCTGTGCCAACCACTGGATGCCGCAAGAGATCAACATGTCGCGCGACATCGCGACCTGGAAGGATCCCAACGGCCTGAGCGAAGACGAGCGCCGCATCATCAAGCGCAACCTCGGCTTCTTCGTGACCGCCGACTCGCTGGCCGCCAACAACATCACGCTGGGCACCTACCGCCACATCACGGCCCCCGAGTGCCGCCAGTTCCTGCTGCGCCAGGCCTTCGAAGAGGCCATCCACACCCACGCCTACCAGTACATCGTGGAGTCGCTGGGTCTGGATGAAAGCGAGATCTTCAACGCCTACCACGAGGTCTCGTCGATCCGTGACAAGGACGAGTTCCTGATCCCGTTCATCGACGCGATCATGGACCCGACCTTCAAGACCGGTACGCCCGAAGCCGACCAGACGCTGCTGCGTTCGCTGATCGTCTTCGCCTGCCTGATGGAAGGCCTGTTCTTCTACGTGGGCTTCACGCAGATCCTGGCGCTGGGCCGCCAGAACAAGATGACCGGTGCCGCCGAGCAGTACCAGTACATCCTGCGCGACGAGTCCATGCACTGCAACTTCGGCATCGACCTGATCAACCAGATCAAGCTGGAGAACCCGCACCTGTGGACGTCTGAGTTCAAGGCCGAGATCCGGGCGCTGTTTGAGAAGGCGGTCGATCTGGAGTACCGCTACGCCGAAGACACCATGCCGCGTGGCGTGCTGGGCCTGAACGCCTCGATGTTCAAGGGCTACCTGCGCTACATCGCCAACCGCCGTGCCACCCAGATCGGTCTGGACGCTCTGTTCCCGAACGAGGAAAACCCGTTCCCGTGGATGAGCGAGATGATCGACCTGAAGAAGGAGCGCAACTTTTTCGAAACCCGCGTCATCGAGTACCAATCCGGTGGCGCACTGAGCTGGGACTGATCGACCCGAGGGTCGGGGGCAAGGAGAGGCTCAGGGTTTGAGCCTTTCAGCGAAGCCGCCCGTTTCTTCCAGTCGGCGGTTCCGGACAGCGAGAGATCAAGATCCCCAGCCCGTCCGCCAGGCCGCAGAAGCATGGCGACGTGCTGTCTCCCCATTCATCGCACCGGGGGAGCCCCGGCATGCCGGGATAACACCGCGGGCGATGGATTGCCGGGCTGTCTCGAGCGGCACGGTGTTTCTGCAACTTGATCAAGGAGTTTGAAATGGCAACTGCGAAGAAGGCGGCTCCGGCCAAGAAGGCCCCGGCCAAGAAGGTCGCCCCCGTCAAGCCGGTGGTGAAGGCCGCTGCGAAGAAGGCTGAGCCGAAGAAGGCTGCGGCCCCGGCGAAGAAGGCGGCTCCAGCCAAGAAGGCTGCGGCCCCGGCGAAGAAGGCGGCTCCGGCCAAGAAGGCGGCAGCTCCCGCGAAGAAGGCGGCTCCGGCCAAGAAGGCGGCGGCTCCGGCGAAGAAGGCCGCCCCGGCCAAGAAGGCGGCCGCTCCGGCGAAGAAGGCAGCTCCGGCCAAGAAGGCGGCGGCCCCGGCCAAGAAGGCTGCGGCTCCGGCGAAGAAGGCGGCAGCCCCGGCCAAGAAGGCTGCGGCTCCGGCGAAGAAGGCGGCCGCGAAGAAGGCGGCGGCTCCGGCCAAGAAGGCCGCCCCGGCCAAGAAGGCGGCGGCCAAGAAGGCCCCCGCCAAGCCTGCCCCTGCGGCCCCTGCCCCTGCCGCCAGCGCTGCGAAGACGGCCCTGAGCCCGACGGCTGCCTGGCCCTTCCCGACCGGCAACAAGCCCTGAGCGTCCCGTCGGGCGGTTTGCCGCCCGATGTGACACGGAAAGCCCGGCGCTGCCGGGCTTTTTTTATGGGTGCGTGCGCGGCCTCAGCCGATGCCCAGGGCGGCGCGATCGACCGGGTGGTTCTGGCCACCGCGGTGGGCGATCTTCAAGGCGCCCAAGCGGTTGCCCAGCGCCACGCAGCTGGCCAGGGGCCAGCCTTGCTCCAGACCGAACAGCAGGCCGCCACGGAAGGCATCGCCGCAGCCGGTCGGGTCCACCACGGCGGCAGCGGCCACGCCCCGCACGCGTTTGCACTGTCCCTGCACCCAGACATTGGCGCCCTGGTCGCCCAGCGTGACGACCAGACCCGCCAGGTGCGAGCGGGAGATCTCGGCCAGCTCCTGCCCCACCCGGTCGCACAGCATGCGCGCCTCATAGTCGTTCACGGCCACCCAGGTGGCCTGGGCGATGAAGGCCTTGAGCTCTTCGCCATTGAACATGGGCAGGCCCTGGCCCGGATCGAACACGAAGGGGATGCCGGCCGCATGCAGATCGCGCGCACGCCGCAGCATGGCCTCGCGGCCGTCCGGTCCGATGATGGCCAGGCGGATGTCCTGCCGCGCGGGCAGGCCGATCTCGTGGGCCCGTTGCATCGCCCCCGGGTGGAAGGCGGTGATCTGGTTGTTGTCTTGGTCGGTGATGATGATGGCCTGGGCCGTGTAGTCGTCGGCCACGCGCAGCACGCTGCCGGTGTCGATGCCCAGCTCGTCAAAGCGGTTCAGATAGGCCTGGCCATCGTTGCCCAGGGCGGCCAGGACCACCGGCTCACCGCCCAGCTGCCGCAGGGTGTAGGCGATGTTGCCGGCACAGCCGCCCCATTCGCGACGCAGCGTGGGCACGAGGAAGGACACGTTCAGGATGTGCACCTGGTTGGGCAGGATCTGGTCGGCGAAGCGACCGGGAAAGTCGGTGATGGTGTCGAAAGCCAGCGAGCCGCAGACGAGACAGGCCATGGGGGTTCCTTGGTGGATGTGAGCGCTGGGCTCAGGGATAGAAAACGTCGAGGGCGTAGCCGGTGACCTTCAGCGGGGCCACATCCAGCCGCACCTGGGCGTGCCAGCTGCCTTCGGCAGGCAGGGCCGTGTCGGTGGCCCCCAGCTCGGCGGGACTCAGCACGCGCCGCGCCAGGGTGAGCCCGTCATCGGAGGTCAGGGTCAGCTCGAGCGAGGGGCGCCGCACCGGCCAGCCGGCGCGGTTGCGCAACTCGGCGGTGATGGTGAGCTCTCCGGGCACATCGGTGGTCTGCAGCTGACTGCTGTCGAGCACGATCTGGTCCAAGGCCATCGGGGCGCCCACTTCACAGCCCATGGCGTGGCAGAGCGTGGCCAGCATCGGGCGGCTGGCGGGCCAGTGAGCGGCCAGCAGGTCGCGTCCTTGCAGTGTCAGCTGCCCGGCCAGCGCCACCAGGAGCAAGGCGCACAGTGCCGCCAGCAGCCCCTGGCGGAGGCGGCGGGCGTTTCGCGTCTGCTTTTCGGCCTGCTGCAGGAAGCGCGGCAGCGGTTCACCGGAAGGCGGCGGCTCGGCTTCTTCCGGCTTCAGGGCCTCGCGCTCCCACGACTCGGGCAGGCGGCTGGCACCGAAGGGGGCGGCCAGCGCATCGGTGTCCGGTGCATCCGCGCTGTCTCCCAGGCCATCGCCGGGCAGCTCGTAGCCCAGCGGTGATGCACTGTGCTCCGCGGCAGGCGCGGGCGCCTCGGGTCCGGCCACGGGTTCGCCCGCAGGCACCGGTTCGGGAAGCGGTGGCGGAGGTGGCGGAGGTGGCGGAGGTGGCGGAGGTGGCGGAGGTGGCGGAGGTGGCGGAGGTGGCGGCGCGTCGACGGTGGCTGGGGTCGGGGGCGTCTCCAGGGCGCCAGGCTCGGTCGGAGCGAAGGCCACCGCGGGTTCTGGGGAGGGGGCGTCGGCCACCGCGGGAGCCGGTGCCGGCGGTGTGGCGGGAGGCTGGGGGGGCGGCGGACTGGCGTCCAGATCGAACAGGCTCTCGAGGGCGTTGAAGACCTCGTGGCACTGGCCGCAGCGCACCCAGCCCTGGGACACCTTGAGCTGGTCCTGCACGACACGGAAGACCGTGCCGCAGGCGGGGCAGCGCGTAGCCAGACTCATGGCCGGGATGATGCCATGGGTGTGCCCTGTCGCCGGGGCTCAGGCCCGTGCCGCGCCCATCAGGATCCAGCCATCCTCCTGGTCCAGCACCTGCAGGGGCAGCCAGGGCGCGTAGGCCGCCTGCAGCTCCTCGGCCTGTCGCTCCAGGATGCCGGCCAGCACCAGGTGGCCTCCGGCGCGCACATGGCCGGACAGCAGCGGGGCCAGCAGCTTGAGCGGCGTGGCCAGGATGTTGGCCAGCACCAGGGGGTATTCGCCCTGGGCCAGCTCGGGCAGGCCGGCTTGCACCGTGACCCCGTTGGCCTGGGCATTGGCCAGGGTGGACTCGACCGCGGCGGGGTCGATGTCCACCGCATCCACGGACTGTGCGCCATGCAGGGCCGCGCCGATGGCCAGGATGCCCGAGCCGCAACCGTAGTCGAGCACGCGGTCCCAGCCGGCCGCCAGGGCCGGGGCCTGTTGGGCAATCCAGCGCAGGCACATGCGGGTGGTGGGATGGGTGCCGGTGCCGAAGGCCAGGCCCGGGTCGAGGCGAATCACCTCGCGGGCCTGTGCCGGCGGTTCGTGCCAGCTCGGCACGATCCAGAAGTGCTCGGTGATCTCCACCGGCGAGAACTGGGATTGCGTCAGGCGCACCCAGTCCTGCTCGGCCACCGGCTGCAGGGCCTGCACCTGGAGTTCGGTGGCCCATTCCTGGGCCAGCAGCAAGGTGGCGGCCTGGGAGGCTTCCTCTTCCGTCTGGAACAGGGCCTTGAGGGTGGAGTGGTTCCAGCCTGGGCGGGCCGCGGGCATGCCCGGCTCGCCGAACAGGGCCTTTTCCGCGTCGGTGTCGGCGTCCGCGTCCTCGACCGAGACGGAGAGGGCCTCCAGCTCGTTCATCAGGGCCTCGGACACCGGCTCCACCAGCGTCTCCGGTGCGCTCAGCACCAGTTCAAACATCGCCACCTGCGGTTCCGATCAGCGGTTGTGGCTGGCCAGCCAGCCTTCCAGGTAATGGATGCTGGTGCCGCCTTGCACGAACTTGGCGTCGACCATCAGCTCGCGGTGCAGCGGGATGTTGGTCTGGATGCCTTCGACCACCGTCTCGTTCAGGGCCATGCGCATGCGGGCCAGGGCCTGCTCGCGGGTGTCCCCGTGCACGATGACCTTGCCGATCATCGAGTCGTAGTTGGGCGGCACGAAGTAGTTGGTGTAAGCGTGGGAGTCCACCCGCACCCCCGGGCCGCCCGGCGGATGCCACATCGTGATGCGGCCCGGCGAGGGCAGGAAGTTGTAGGGGTTCTCGGCGTTGATCCGACACTCAATGGCGTGGCCGTGCATCTGGATCTGGCGCTGGGTGAAGGGCAGCTTCTCGCCAGCTGCGATGCGGATCTGCTGCTGGACGATGTCGATGCCGGTCACCAGCTCGGTCACCGGATGCTCCACCTGCACGCGGGTGTTCATCTCGATGAAGTAGAACTCGCCGTTCTCGTACAGGAACTCGAAGGTGCCCGCACCGCGGTAGCCCATCTTCTTGCAGGCGGCGGCGCAGCGGTCACCCACCTTCTCGATGACGCGGCGGGGAATGCCCGGTGCCGGTGCCTCCTCGATGATCTTCTGGTGGCGGCGCTGCATGGAGCAATCGCGTTCACCCAGCCAGACCGCGTTGCGGAAGGTGTCGGCCAGCACCTGGATTTCCACGTGGCGCGGGTTCTCCAGGAACTTCTCCATGTAGACGGCCGGATTGCCGAAGGCGGCGCCGGCTTCGGTCTTGGTCATCTGCACCGCGTTGACCAGGGCGGCCTCGGTGTGGACCACGCGCATGCCGCGGCCACCACCGCCGCCGGCGGCCTTGATGATGACCGGGTAGCCGATGGAGCGGGCGATGCGGATGATTTCCTTCGGGTCTTCCGGCAGGGCGCCCTCGGAGCCGGGCACGCAGGGCACGCCAGCCTTGATCATCGCCTGCTTGGCCGAGACCTTGTCGCCCATCATGCGGATGGACTCGGGGGTCGGGCCGATGAAGCTGAAGCCGCTTTGCTCCACGCGCTCGGCGAAGTCGGCGTTCTCAGAGAGGAAGCCGTAGCCGGGGTGGATGGCTTCGGCGTCGGTCACCTCGGCGGTCGAGATGATGGCCGGCATGCTGAGGTAGCTCTGCGCGGAAGGGGCCGGTCCGATGCAGACGGCCTCGTCGGCCAGCCGCACGTACTTGGCATCCCGGTCGGCTTCGGAATACACCACCACCGACTTGATGCCCATCTCCTGGCAGGCCCGCAGGACGCGCAGGGCGATCTCGCCCCGGTTCGCGATCAGGATCTTCTTGAACATGGTGTCCCGATCACTCGATCACGAACAGCGGCTGACCGAACTCGACCGCCTGGCCGTTCTCGACCAGGACCTCACGGACCGTGCCGGTCACCTCGGCCTCGATCTCGTTCATGATCTTCATGGCTTCGATGATGCACAGGGCGTCACCGCTCTTGATGCTGCTGCCCACTTCGACGAAGGGCTTGCCGCCCGGGGTGGACGAAGCGTAGAAGGTGCCGACCATCGGCGACTTGACCACGGTGCCCGACACGGCGGGGGCGGCCGCGGCGGCCGGTGCCTCGGCGGGCGGCAGGGCGGCCGGAGCGGCAGGGGCCGCGGCAGCTGCCGCGACCGGCATGGTCATGACCGGCGCGGCGAAGGTCGCTCCACCGGACTTCACGATGCGCACCTTGCCTTCGTTTTCGGTGATCTCGAGTTCAGCGATGTTGGACTCCGAGACCAGGTCGATCAGAGTCTTGAGCTTGCGCAGGTCCATGGAAAACAGTGCTCCTGTCGGTGGGAGAGGTCCGCGACCCCGGTGGGGGCAGGGGACAACACGGGACCACCCGGACGCGAAGGTCCGGGCGTTGTTCGATCGGGCGATCAGGCCCGAAATCCGTGCATTATGGGTAAACAGCCGATATCCGTCAGCTTCGCCCCCTATCTTGAACTGGGGTTGCGAAGCCGTCCGGCCGATGTGCGAAGACGGCATTGTCGCACTTTGTCGGCATGTTTCCAGATGATCTGGCTGTCATGCCTCAAATTGCCGTGCAATCGGCTGTGCTGCGGTCCGGTGGCGCCCCGCGTGAGCGGATCAGACGCCGGACAGCTGCTGGGCCAGCTCTTGCGGCGTGGTGGCCCCCAGTTTGCGCCAGAGCACCTCGTTCTGCGATGACAGCAGCAGGGAAAAAGGCAGCCCCCCATTGGGATTGCCCAGCGGTCGCAGCATGGACAGGCCTGCCACCCCCAGGACCCCGACCGGGTAGTGCACCGGCGTCTGGGTGAGGAAACGGGCCACGGCCTGGCCATCGTCCAGGGCCAGGCCCAGCACCTGCACCTTCGGCCAGCGGGCCGCCGCCGCATCCAGTGCCGGCAGTTCGTGCACGCAAGGCGGGCACCAGGTGGCCCAGAAGTTCACAAGCAAAGGCCGTTCCTGCCAAGTGCCAGGCTCCAGGGCGGCATGCCCCGGCGGCGCCGGCCAAGCCTGGCGACGCAGGCGGGACAGCAGTTCGGCCTCGTCCGGAGCGCTCGGGCCAGGGGCGGATCGCAGCCGCCACCAGCCGCCCGCCGCCAGGCCCGCGGTGCCGGCCATCGCCGCTCCGGCCAGCCAGAGTCGTCGGCGGGGTGTCATGCCACATCCTCCTGCAGGCGTTGGCGCAGGGCCGGTGCGTCTCCGCGCCAGCTCTGACCGCGGCTGTCCGGACGCAGGGCGCCGCGCAGGTCGTCGTGGTCGTGCACCACGAAGTGCAAGGTCACAGGTTCGGACAGGTCGCGGCTGCGGTCCACCGTGCTCAGGATCACCGTGTCCGGGTCGTCGCTGCCACTGTCGAAATCCAGGCCCTCGTTCAGGAAGGCGATCTCGGCGCTCTTCGGATCGTCGCAGTAGAGGTCGATCACGATGTTGGACAGCCGGGTGGCGGTGCCGCGCCAGACCGCACCGCCCAGGTGCGGCCGGAAGATGGCCAGCCGCTCCATCCATCGCAGGGCCAGCTGGCGCAGGGCCCGCAGCTCGGTGGGCTGGGTGTCGGCGCAGAAACAGGGCGATGTGCTCGCGCACCGCGTCCTCCACCTGCTCGTTGCTGGGCAGCTCACCCTGCCGGCCGCCACGGCGGCCCAGGTCACGGGCGGCCTTGCGCTTGGCGGCGGGGTACTCCATCCCTTCGTCCACCACCAGCCGGGCGGCCGCTGCGGCGATCTCTTCGCTCAGGTCCGAGCTCATCGGTGTGCTCCTAGGGCAGGTCCACGGCGCCCATGCGAGCCTGGATGATGGCCGATCGGCCGCTGATGTAGGCGGAGCCGGGGTTCTTCTCGAAACGCTTGGGGGCAGGCAGCATCACCGCCAGCCGGGCCGCGGCAGCCGGCGACAGGCGTGCCGCGTCCACATGGAAATAGTGGCGGGCGGCGGCCTGGGCGCCGAACACCCCTTCGCCCCATTCCACATTGTTCAGATAGATGGTGAGGATGCGCTTCTTGCCCAGCACGAATTCCAGCATGTAGGTGATCAGCGCCTCCTGCGCCTTGCGCAGCACATGCCGCTCACCCGAGAGGAACAGGTTCTTGGCCAGCTGTTGGCTGATGGTGGAGCCGCCCACCACCTTGGCCACCACCGGCTTCGGCGGCGCCGAGACGCCGGCCTTGGTCGACTTGCGCTGGGCCAGGCGGTCGTTCTGGCGATCGGCCCGGGCCTCGGCGCGCTGGTTCTTCTGCCAGGCGCTCTCGATGGCGTCCCACTCGATGCCGCTGTGCTCGGTGAAACCGGCGTCCTCGCTGGCGATCACCGCCCGTTTGAGCGATGGCGAGATGCGTTCGTCGTCCACCGCCTCCTGGGCCCAGTCGATCTGGTGCTGCTCGGTCAGCAGGCGCCAGGCCTCGCTGCGCTGGAAGGTGGTCGACTGGGGGGCGACCACCAACATCAGGGCGATGCGCAGCAGGAAGTACAGCTGCAGCGCCAGCAGGGACAGGGCCAGCAGTGCGAACAAGCGGCCCAGACGGGCGCCGAGCGTGTTCATTGTCAATGTCCTTGTGTCGCGTCGACCTCGGCACGCAGGGTGGCCAGCACATCGGCCGTCGGCGGACGCACGCCCCGCCACCAGGCGAAGGACTCGGCCGCCTGCTCGACCAGCATGCCCAGGCCATCGCGGCCGGTGGCGCCGTGTCGGGTCGCCCAGGCCAGGAAGGGGCGGGCCGCCGGGCCGTACATCAGGTCCAGCGCCAGGGCACCCGGTTTCAGCACCGAAGCCGGCACCGGCACCTCGCCGCCGCCCAGGCTGCTGGCCGTGGCGTTGAGCACCACATCGAAGCCGGTGCCGGGCGCCTCCAGGCCGCTGGACCGCAGCTCGCTGCCATGGCGCCGGGCCAGATCGGTGTGGCGGGCCACCAGGGTCTGGGCCTTGTCCAGGCTGCGGTTGGCCAGCACCAGTTGTGCTGGTCCCTCGGCCAGCAAGGGGCCCAGCACGCCAGCCCCGGCGCCGCCGGCGCCGATCAGCAGCACGCGTCGCCCGGCCAGGGGCACGCCGGCGTTGACCACGATGTCGCGCACCAGGCCCACACCATCGGTGTTGTCGGCCAGCCAGCGTCCACTGTCGCGCTGGAGGGTGTTGACCGCGCCGGCCAGCTCGGCGCGTTCGCTGCGCTCGGCCGCCGCCGCGAAGGCCTCGAACTTGAAGGGCACTGTGACGTTGCAGCCCAGGCCGCCCTGGTCCGCAAAGTCGGCCAGGGTCTGGGCAAAGCCGTCCAGCGGGGCCAGCACCCGCTCATAGCGCAGGGTCTGACCGGTGGCGGCGGCGAAGGCCGCGTGGATGGCGGGGGATCGGCTGTGGGCCACCGGGTGGCCGATCACCGCGTAGAGATCGATCGAAGCGGACATGTCGGCTGCGGGCCTGGGTCAGGGACGGGGCGAGGTTTCGGCCGTGGCGGCAAAACCCTCGCTGCGAGAGAAGCGGAAGCGCGAGGTGATGACGATCTGGTCGGCCTGCTTGCGCATGGCGTCGGTGAAGTCGCCGAAGGGCGCGGCGGCGCGGGCGATGGCTAGGGCGCGCCGATTCAGCAGCTCCGACTTGGAAGCCTGCACGATCTCGGCATCGACGATGCGCCCGCGGGCGTCGATGGTGATGTTCATGATCAGCTCGCCATAGAGCTTCTGGCCCTGGTACTCCGGGAAGTCGCGGGTGCCGCGATCCTCGATCTTGCGGCGCAGCTTGTCGTAATAGACCGCATACACCTGGCCCTGGGTGGCGGGGCTGATGTAGCGCTTGCGCGGACGGGCGTTCTCCTCGTTGATGCGCTTCTCGATCTCGGCGAGCGTGCGCAGCATCTGCCGACGGCGCTCCTCGCGCTGGGCCTCTTCCGGGGTCTGCACGGGGCGGGCCGGGTCGGGCACCGGCAACAGAGCGATCTGGCGCCGCAGGTCGGCCAGCAACTGCTGCTGCTGGGCCTGCATCTGGTTGATCTGTTGCTCGGCCTCGTCGGTGTCGATGCCCAGGCTGTTCAGGTCGGAGGCCGGCAGGGGCGAGGTGGCACGGCCCTGGTCCTGGTTGCCGCCGCCGGCCAGGTCGGCCTGGGCGATGGCCTGGGCCTTGACCGGCTTCTCGTTGGAGCGCGCGTTGACGAGGATGACCTCCAGCGGCGTGTCCTCGAACACTCGGTTGAAGCGCTCCGGATCGACGAAGCGGATGGTCAGCAGCACCGCATGCAGGGCGACCGAGATCAGCAGCGTGCTTTGCAGCAGGGTCGGGGGCCAGGGCAGCTTGGGCAGTCGCATCGGCGCAGCAGGGCGGTGGAACTCAGGCGGCGGGGGCGGCGGGCGGCGCGTCCTCGCCGGCCTCGTCGACGTTGATGGCCAGGGTCAGGCCGGTGGTCGGCGCGTCGTCTTCGCCCTCGCTGTCCTCGGCTTCGGCCGGCGCGGCCTCGTCATCCAGGCGGGCGGCCAGGCTGGCATGCAGCTCCAGTGTCAGCAGGTCCATGCCGGTGACGCGTACTCGCACGCGGGTGCCGCGCGGGAAGCTCTCGGTGCCCAGGGCGCGGAAGACCAGCGGCAGGGTGTCGGCCCGCACCAGGCCGTCCTTGAGCACGGCGGCGTCCAGCTCGGTCACGCCCTGCTGTTCGATCCAGCGCAGCGTCCAGAAGCGCTCGATGGCGGACTGGAAGCCGTTGTAGGCCGAATAGGCGCCGTCAAAGCCCGAGATGATGGAGAACAGCGTCGCATCCTTGGGCTTGAAGTGGGCCGCCAGCGCCGCGGTGCGGCCGTGGCGGGCGCAGGCGATGATCTGCCACTGGTTGACCAGGTCCACGTAGCGGCGCAGCGGCGAGGTGGCCCAGGTGTACTGCGCCACGCCCATGCCGGCGTGCGGCAGGGCCTTGGTGCCCATGCGCACCTTGACCCCCGGGGCCAGGCTGGCCTGGCTGCGGTAGATGCCGGGCACGCCCAGTTCGGCCAGCCAGCCGCCCCAGGTGCTGTTGGCCAGGATCATGGCTTCGGAGACGATCAGGTCCAGCGGCGCACCGCGTTGGCGCTCGCTGATGCGCACCGTTTCGCTGCCATCGGGCTCGCCGCTGTTGCCATCCAGGCGGAAGTTGTAGTCCGGCCGGTTGAAGTTCTCGGGTTTGCCGCGCACCACCTCGCGCGCCGCCTTGAGCTGGCGCGCCAGGCGGAAGCAGAAGGCCAGCTCGGCCGCGAAGGGGTAGTCGGCCACCGCCTCGCCGGTCAGCGTGGCCTCGGTGATGACCTCGTCGAGCTGGTCGTGGCGCAGGTTGGCGGCAATGGGCACCCGCTCCAGCCGGGTCTCGCTCTTCTTAACGGTCAGCGTGGCCTCGTCCAGCGTCACATACAGGCTGACGGCCGGGCAGTCGCGGCCTTCGTCCAGCGTGTAGGCCTGCACCACCGCCTCGGGCAGCATGGTCAGCTTCCAGCCTGGCATGTAGACAGTGGACAGGCGCTCGCGGGCCACCTTGTCCACCGGCGAATCCGGCAGCACGGCCAGGGCCGGTGCGGCGATGTGCACGCCGAACACCACCTCGCCCGAGCCCAGGCCGGTGACCGAGAGCGCGTCGTCGATCTCGGTGGTCTGCGAATCGTCGATCGAGAAAGCCTGCACCGGGGCCAGCGGCAGTTCGTCCGCAATGGCCGGGGCCTCCAGCGGCGGAAAGCCCGTGCCCTTGGGGAACTGCTCGAACAGGAAGCGCCGCCAGTGGAACTGGTAGGGGCTGGTGATGGCGCCGGCGTCCTTGAGCAGGTCCAGCGGGGCGCGCTGGCTCTGCCTGGCGGCGTCCACCACGGCCTTGTACTCGGGCGCGTTCTTGTCCGGCTTGAACAGAATCTTGTAGAGCTGCTCGCGCACCGGGGCCGGGCACTGACCGGCCACCAGCTCGGCGGCCCAGGCCTCGATCTGGGCGGCCAGCTGCTTCTTGCGCTCGATGGCCAGCAGGGCGGCCTTGATCGTCTCTTCGGGGGCCTTCTTGAACTGGCCCTTGCCGGCACGGCGGAAGTAATGCGGCGCGTCGAACAGGCGGAACAGGGCGGCGGCCTGCAGTTCCGGCCCGGCGGAGGCACTGAAATAGTCGCGGGCCAGATCGGCAAAGCCGAACTCGCCCTCGGGCGCGAACTCCCAGGCCAGGTCGAGGTCGATCTCGCCGGCCTTGGCCTGCGCGGCCGCGATCAGGTCTGCCGGCTGCGGCTTGTCGAAGCGCAGCAGCACGTTGGCATTCTTCACTTTGACGCGCTTGCCCGAATCGAGCTCGATCTGCATCGAGCTGTCGGCCTCGGACATCACACGGCCGGCCAGAAATTTGCCGGCATCATCGAACAGGGCGTACATCACCGCCGGATTGTCGCCGATGGGCGGGCCGGGCCGTCAGCCGGCCGTGTCCCGCAGTTGCAGCGAGCGGACCATGTAGGCCAGCGGGGCCTCGAAGTCACTCAGCGCGTGGTCGCTGCCTTCGATCAGCAGACGCGGCGCACCCGCATAGCGCGCGGCCATCTCGCGCCAGTCCAGCACCTCGTCGCCGGTGGCGATGACGGGGAAGTAGCGCTCCGGCCGGGTGAGCGCTGCGGGCGTCATCGCCTGCAGCTCGTCGATGAATTCCTCGCGGAAGTAGAAGTGGTCCAGCGGGTTGTGCCAGGCCGTCTGCTCGCCGATGTGGCGGGCCAGGTCCCGTGCCGGGTTCACCGCGGGGTTGAAGAGCACGGCCGGCCGGCCCAGGCGCTCGGCCAGCACCGTGGCATAGAAGCCGCCCAGCGAACTGCCCACCAGCACGGTACCCTCCAGCGGCCAGTCGCGCACCAGGTCCAGGGCCAGCGCGATGGCCTCGCGCGGGGAGGGCGGCAGCTGCGGGCAGCAGAAGATCAAATCGGGTCGATGGCTTGCCCGCCAGCCGGCCACCGCACGGGCCTTGGCCGACTGGGGCGAGGACCGGAAACCGTGCAGATACAGCAGATGTGAGGGAAGCATGGGATCAGTGTAGGTGCGATCTTGGGGTACAAGAGCCGTTTGCCGCCACCCGGCCCGACCCCGGCTGCCGTGGCTCCGTCCCGCCCGACCCGGGCCCCTGTCAGCGAAGTCCATGTCCCTGTCTTCATTCCCCCGCCTTGCGCCGGCTGCGGCGTTCCGCCCCGTCCGCACCGTGCTGATGACCGCCCTGCTGGGGGCATTGGGTGCCACGGCCCAGGCCCAGCCCGGCGCACCCGAGCCTGCGGCGGCCGCCAGCGCACCCGCCGCGGCCGCGCGGCCGGACCCGAACGCGCCCAAGCCGTTTGACGAGGTGATCAAGGACGCCCAGCACACCGAGGGCTTCTTCCCGGTCTGGCGCAAGGACGACAAGGTGTGGCTGGAGATTCCGCTCGAACGCCTGGGCCGGCCCTTTCTGTTCACCGCCGGCATCAACCAGTCGGTGGGCGAACGCGGCCTCTATGCCAGCCAGATGGGCCCGGGCTGGATGGCCGAGTTCCGCATGGTCGGCAAGCAGATCCAGCTGGTCGCCCTCAACATGGCCTATCGCCCGGGGGCGGACAAGCCCTCCCAGGCCGCCGTGCGTCAGGCCTTCGCCGAGAGCCTGCTGGGCGCGGCGGCCGTGGCCAGCGCGCCGCACCCGCAACGCAAGAGCGTGCTGATCGACGCCGGCTTCCTGCTGTCCGACATCGTGGGCTATTCCACCCAGCTGGAGGCGGCCTTCCGCCTGCCCTATGGCCTGGCCCGGGGCGAATCCTCCTTCGAGTCGGCGCGGGCCGACGAGGGTCTGACGACCCTGGACGTGCGCCTGCTCTTCGCCACCCCGCGCCTGCCCGCGCCGCCGCTCACCCCTTCGCCGGTGCCCACACCGCCGCCGCCGGAAACCACGCCGGACCCGCGCAACTTCTTTGTCGGCGTGACCTACAGCCTGGCCAAGCTGCCCGAGCAGCCGATGGCGCCGCGCCTGGCCGATCCGCGTCTGGGCTTCTTCACCGAGGACTTCACCGACTTCAGCAGCGACCTCAAGCCCAACCAGCGCGTGCACTATGTGGACCGCTGGCGGCTGGAGAAAAAGGACCCGGCGGCGGAGCTCTCCGAGCCGGTCAAGCCCATCACCTACTGGCTGGACAAGAACATCCCCGAGCGCTACCGGGCGACCATCACCGCCGGCATCCTGGAATGGAACAAGGCCTTCGAGAGGATCGGCTTCAAGAACGCCATCGTCGTGCGGCAGCAGCCTGACGATGCGGACTTCGACACCCTGGACGCGGGCCATGCCTCCATCCGCTGGTTCGTCGGCGCCGATGTGGGCTTCGCCCGTGGCCCGAGCCAGGCTGACCCACGCACCGGCGAGATCCTGGATGCGGACATCGCCATGAGCGACGTTTTCGCCCGCGGCGCCCGCCGCACGCTGGCCGAGGACACCGACGGGGCGCGGGCCCAGGTGCTGCGGCAGGCCACCCAGGCGGCCCAGTCCCTGGTGCTGGGCGGCGGCCGGGGCGACGAGGAGCGTTGCAACTACGCGCAGGAAGCGGCCGAGCAGATGGGCTTTGCCCTGGACCTGCTGGAGGCCCGTGGCGACATCGCACCGGACAGCCCTGAGGCCGAGGCCTTTGTGCAGGCGGTGATCAAGGACGTCATCACGCACGAGGTGGGCCACACCCTGGGCCTGAAGCACAACTTCAAGGCCTCCACCACCGTGACCCGCGCGCAGCTCAAGGACCCGGCCTGGACGGCCGCCCACGGCATCTCCGGCTCGGTGATGGACTACAACGCCTACAACCTGCCGCTGCGCGGCGAGGCGACCTCGTCGATCACCAACACCACACTGGGCCCCTATGACTACTGGGCCATCGAGTACGCCTACAAGCCCATTGCGCCGGGACAGGAGGCGCAGGAGCTGGGCCGCATCGCCGGCCGCAGCACCGAGCCGGCCCTGGCCTATGCCGACGATTCGGATGCCGAGGGCGGCCCGGTGGGGGGCATCGACCCGCTGGCCAACCGCTTCGACCTGGGCGACGACCCGCTGGCCTGGTACAGCCGGCGCATGGAGCTCTCGCGCGAGCTGTGGACCCGGGTGCAGGCCCGTGGCGCACGATCGGGCGACGACCCGCTGCGTGCCCGGCGGGTGCTGCTGAGCGGCTTCCGTCAGCTGCGCAACATGCCCGAGATGGTGGCCAAGTACGTGGGGGGCATGCAGACGCTGCGCGACCTGCCGGGCACCACCGGCCGGCCGGCTTACCAGCCGGTGGCGCCGGAACGTCAGCGTCAGGCCCTCCAGCTGCTGGCCAAGGACGTCTTCAGCGTGGACAGCTTCAGCTTCCGGCCGGAGTTCCTGTCCTCGCTGTCGCCCGACTACACCGAGTGGGAGCGCGCCAAGCCGGTGAGCATCCCGGCGGTGGTGTTGCAGTTGCAGACCCAGGCGCTGGACAAGCTGATGTCGGCCGGCACCGCCCAGCGTCTGCTGGAGCTGCCGAACTACCTGAGCCCGGCGCAGCGCGCGGGTGCGCTGTCGCTGGACGAGGTCTATGCCACGCTGCAGACCAGCGTCTGGAGCGAGCTGCAGACGGGCCGCGAGATCGAGCCGATGCGCCGCAACCTGCAGCGTGAACACCTGCAGCGGGTGGTGGCCATCCTGACCAAGGGCGGTGCCAAGCTGCCGGCCGATGCGGTCAGCCTGGTGCGCTGGCAGGCGGTGAAGCTGCAGGCCCAGCTCAAGACGGCCGCGGCACGGGGCAGCCTGTCGGTGACCGCGCGCGCACACCTGGCCGAGAGCCTGGGCACGCTGACCGAAGCGCTGCGGGCCACCATGTCCCGCGGCTGAGTCCGCGGCGGGCGGCCCCTTTCTCGGGGCCTGCCCGGCTTCAGGCGGCCTTCTGCGCCAGGGCGGCGAGCAGCTTCTCGTGGATGCCGCCGAAGCCGCCGTTGCTCATGCACAGCACATGGTCGCCCGGGCGGGCGGCCTTGACGATGGCAGTCACCATGGCGTCGATGGTCTCGCAGACCTGGGCCTGGGCGCCCATGGGCGAGAGGGCCTCGCGCGCATCCCAGCCCAGGCCGCCGCTGTGGCAGAAGGACAGGTCGGCCTCCTCCAGCGCCCAGGGCAGTTGGGCCTTCATGGTGCCCAGCTTCATGGTGTTGCTGCGCGGCTCGAAGGCGGCCAGGATGCGCTGGTCCAGCCCCACCTTGCGGCGCAGGCCGTCCAGCGTGGTGCGGATGGCGGTGGGGTGGTGGGCGAAGTCGTCGTAGACCTTCACCCCGCCGGCCTCACCACGCAGCTCCAGGCGTCGGCGCACGTTCTGGAAGCGGCCCAGCGCGGCCGCGCTGACCTCGGGCGCCACGCCCAGGTGCTCGGCCGCGGCGATGGTGGCCAGGGCGTTGAGCTGGTTGTGTTCACCCAGCAGGCCCCATTCCACACGGGCGATCTTCATCGCGCCGCGCAGCACGTCGAAGGCATGGGGCTCGCCGCGTGCGCGCAGCGTGCCCGGCTCTTCCTTGCGCGCGCCAAAGCGCTGCACCTGGCTCCAGCAGCCGCGCGCCAGCACCCGCTGCAGCGCCTCCTCGCGGGCATTGACCACCAGGCAACCGGTGGACGGCACGGTGCGCACCAGGTGGTGGAACTGGGTCTCGATGGCGGCCAGGTCCGGGAAGATGTCGGCGTGGTCGTACTCGAGGTTGTTCAGGATGGCCGTGCGTGGCCGGTAGTGCACGAACTTGCTGCGCTTGTCGAAGAAGGCGGTGTCGTATTCATCGGCTTCGATGACGAATGCCGCCCCGTTTCCGAGCCTTGCGGAAACGCCGAAGTTTTGCGGCACGCCGCCGACCAGGAAGCCCGGCTGCAGGCCCGCGTCTTCCAGCACCCAGGCCAGCATCGAGGTGGTGGTGGTCTTGCCATGGGTGCCGGCCACGGCCAGCACATGGCGGCCTTGCAGCACATGCTCGGCCAGCCACTGCGGCCCACTGGTGTAGGGCAGGCCGGCGTCGAGGATGGCCTCCATCAGCGGGTTGCCCCGGGTGACCACGTTGCCGACCACGAAGAGATCGGGCTGGAGCGACAGCTGTTCCGGGCCGAAGCCTTCGATCAGCTCGATGCCCAGGGCCCGGAGCTGGTCGCTCATCGGCGGATAGACGTTGGCGTCGCAGCCCGTGACCGTGTGGCCGGCTTCGCGCGCCAGGGCTGCCAGGCCGCCCATGAAGGTGCCGCAGATGCCCAGGATGTGAATGTGCATGGCGAAAAGGGGTGGTGCAGGCGCGGGGCGCCCGCGCGGGTTCAGCAGGTGAAGCTCTGGCGGCCGGCCCACTCGTCCCCAGGGACGAGGGTGATGGGCTCGCGCACGCAGGCGGCTTCGACGCACAGCATGTGCTGCCAGTCCTCGGCGGGCAGATCCGTCAGCTTGGACGCGCCTTCGGGGCCTGGGTTCCAGACCACCACATCCTCGAAGTCGCTCAGGCTGATGAGCAGCTTGCGGCCCAGCTCGCGCAGGATCAGCTGGCGCGGGGCCTGGTGGTAGACGCGGTCGATGGCGCCGATGACCGCAGTGACATCGCCCCACTGGTCGCCCTCGACGCCCAGCAGTGCATCCTCGTAATGGCAGCCCTGCAGGCCCTCGAGCTGGGCCTTTTCGACGTTCTGGCTGCGCAGATAGGTGTGCAGCGCAGCGTGGAAGTCGAAGCTCGTCTCACCGGTGTTGGTGATGCACAGCTCGATGTCCAGGTCGCGTCCGGCCACGCTCACCGTCACCTCGGCGGTGAAGCCGTGGGGCCAGTGGGCGCGGGTGGCCATGTCGTCGGTGAAGCGCAGCGTGGCGATGGCGTGCTCGCCGCGCACCACCGACTGCACCGGCGTCCAGCTGCGGCTGCGCACCAGGCCGTGGCGGGGCAGCGGGCCGCGCTCGTTGAACTGCGGGAAGATCACCGGCACGCCGCCGCGCACCGAGGCACCCACGCCGTAGCGGGCGGTGGGCGACAGGTAGAGCTGTTCTTCGCCGCCGGCCGGCACCCAGGACACCAGCTGGCCGCCATGCAGCAGCACGGTGGCCTGCGCGCCGTCGGGCGCGCGCAGGTGGAGGGCGGGTTGGCCGCGGAACTCGGTCAGACGGATGTCGCTCATGCTTGTGCCAGGACGTCCTGGGCGGCGGCGAGGGTGGCGTCCAGGTCGGCGTCGCTCAGTGCGGCGCTGGTGAAGCCGGCTTCGTACAGGGCCGGAGCCAGGTAGACGCCGCGCTCGAGCATGCCGTGGAAGAAGCGGTTGAAGCGGGCCTGGTCGGTGGTCATGACCTGCTGGTAGTTCTGCGGCAGCTCGGGCATGAAGAAGAAGCCGAACATGCCGCCTTCGCTGTCCACGCTGAAGGGCACGCCCGCGGCATCGGCCGCGGCCTTCAGGCCGGCCATCAGGCGCCGGGTCTTGGCGTGCAGGGCCTCGTGGAAGCCGGGCTTGGAAATTTCCTTCAGGGTGGCCAGGCCGCAGGCGGTGGCCACCGGGTTGCCCGACAGGGTGCCGGCCTGGTAGACCGGGCCCAGCGGGGCCAGGTTCTGCATGATGCGCCGGCTGCTGGCGAAGGCCGCCAGCGGCATGCCGCCACCGATGACCTTGCCGAACACCGAGATGTCGGGCGTGAAGCCGGGGATGGCCTTGGCATACAGGCTCTGGGCCGAGCCCAGGGCGACACGGAAGCCGGTCATCACCTCGTCGAAGATGAACAGCGCGCCGTACTGGTCGCACAGCTCGCGGATGCGCTTGACGAAGGGCACGCTGGCCCGCACGAAGTTCATGTTGCCGGCGATCGGCTCGATCATCACGCAGGCGATGTCGTTGCCGTGGGCCTGGAAGGCGGCCTCGATCTGCTCGACGTTGTTGTACTCCAGCACCAGGGTGTGCTGCACCACCTCGGCCGGCACGCCGGCGCTGGTGGGGTGGCCGAAGGTGGCCAGGCCCGAGCCGGCCTTGACCAGCAGGGCGTCGGCATGGCCGTGGTAGCAGCCTTCGAATTTGATGATCCTGCTGCGGCCGGTGGCACCGCGCGCCAGGCGGATGGCGCTCATGCCGGCCTCGGTGCCGGAGGAGACCAGGCGCACCTGCTCGATGCTGGGCACCAGGCCGATGATGGCCTCGGCCAGCTCGACCTCGCGCTCGGTCGGGGCGCCGAAACTGAAGCCTTCCCGGGCGGCCGACAGCACGGCCTCCAGCACGGCCGGATGGCCATGGCCCAGGATCATCGGGCCCCAGGAGCCGATGTAGTCGATGTAGCGCTGGCCGTCGGCGTCCCAGATGTAGGCGCCTTCGCCGCGGGTGATGAAGCGGGGGGTGCCGCCAACGGCGCGGAAGGCGCGCACCGGCGAATTCACGCCCCCGGGGATGGACTGTTGGGCCCGTTCGAACAGTTGGGCATTAGTGGACACGGCGGCGGCCTCCGGGCGCGGCAGGGGGTTCATCGGGAAAGCTGGGGGTGGGGCCGGGCGGATTCGGCTCGGGCGCGCCCTCGGCGGCTTGTTCATCTTCCGGGGGCAGGGCCCAGAAGAAGCGGTCGGGAATGACGTGGCCCATGCCGGGGCGGAAGCCGGCGTCCAGGCTCTGGTCCAGGAACTGCAGGGCTTCGCCGGTGGCGGCCTGGATCTCGGCGCCCACGGCCAGCAGGGCGGCCAACGCGGCGGACAGCGTGTCACCCGCGCCGACGAAGCTCACGTCGAAGAGCTCGAACTTCTCGCCGGTCAGGGCGCCCTGGGCCGAGGCCAGCACGTTGTCGATGAACTGTCCGGCCTTGGCCGGCAGCATCACACCCGTCACCAGCACATAGCGGGTGCCGTGCTCGGCGGCGGCCACGGCCAGTTCACGCGGCGAGGCGGGCCGCTCGGATTCCCATTCGGGCAGCAGGAAATCGGTCAGCGTCTTGTGGCTGCCCACCAGCACCTCGGTGGCCGGCAGGATCAGCTCGCGGAAAGCGTCCAGGTAGCTCTGGTGCTCGTCTTCTTCCAGCCAGGAGAGGTTGGGCAGGTAGGACACCAGCGGCAGCTCGGCGTAGTCCGAGAGGATCTCGGCCACCGCGCTGACGTTCTCGGCGGAACCTAGGAAGCCGACCTTGAAGGCGCTGGCGGTGACGTCCTCCAGGATGCTGCGGGCCTGTTCGACCACCGCGTCGCCTTCGATCAGGTGCTGGTCGAAGACTTCGGCGGTGTCGCGCATCAGCAGCGTGGTCACCACCGGCAGGGTGTGGGCGCCCATGGCGGAGATGGTGGCGATGTCGCCCGCCACGCCGCCGGCCCCGCTGGGGTCGCCGGCATTGAAGCTCATCACGCAGGCGGGCGAGGCGCCGGCCTCCTGGGCAGTGCCTTCGGGAGTGGAGGCGTCGGGGGGGGATTCAATGTTCATGGCAGGGGCCGGTCGAGGAAATGGGCAGCAAGCAGTCCGGCCGACGCGGGATCGCAGGACGCGTCAGGATGATGTTGCGCAAGTGTCGATAAAACCTTGTCGTAACCTTGCATCCCATCGCTATACTCGTGCGGATTGTAGTGATCTGGCTTGGATACCGTGAGCGAAAACACAACCTGGATGTGCCTCATCTGCGGATGGATTTATGACGAGGCTGCCGGTGATCCCGAGCATGGCATTGCCCCGGGGACCAAATGGGAGGACGTGCCCATGAACTGGACCTGCCCCGAGTGCGGCGCGCGCAAGGAAGATTTTGAGATGGTTCAGATCTGATCTGCCCCGCCATGTGCGAGGGCCGGTCGGTCAGACCCGTTGGGATGTAATTCGTTAAGGGGCGCGAGGTGACGGATTTGGGTCTGACGCAAACTGCGTCGCCAACCACCCGGGTGCTGGTGATTGACGACAGCAACACCATCCGGCGCAGTGCGGAAATCTTTCTGCGCCAGGGTGGTTACGAAGTGATACTGGCCGAGGATGGTTTCGATGCCTTGGCCAAGGTCAATGATTTCGAACCGGATCTCATCTTCTGCGACATCCTGATGCCGCGGCTCGATGGCTACCAGACCTGCGCCATCATCAAGCGCAACCCCCGGTTCGCCCAGGTGCCGGTGATCATGCTGTCCTCCAAGGACGGGGTGTTCGACAAGGCGCGTGGCCGCATGGTCGGTTCCGACGATTACCTGACCAAGCCTTTCACCAAGGACCAGTTGCTGCAGGCGGTGGCGCATTTCCGTGCGCTGGCCGTGCAGCGGTGATGCCGGCCGCGGCGTTTGCGACCGTTGAGGTGTGCTTTCCCGTGGCGGTGCTGTTTTGCAGGGTAGCTTCATGAGCATCCAGAACATCCTTCTCGTCGACGACTCGAAGACCGAGTTGCATTACCTGTCGGACCTGCTGACCAAGCGCGGGTTCGTCGTGCGGACGGCCGAGAGCGGCGATGAGGCCCTGCGTCGCCTGTCCGAAGGCAAGCCTGACCTGATCCTGATGGACGTGGTCATGCCCGGCACCAATGGCTTCCAGCTGACCCGCACCATCACCCGCGACCCCCGGTATGCGGACGTGCCGGTGATCATGTGCACCAGCAAGAACCAGGAGACCGACCGGGTCTGGGGCTTGCGCCAGGGCGCGCGCGACTACGTGGTCAAGCCGGTCGACGCCGATGACCTGATGGCCAAGATCCAGGCCCTGGGCTGAGCGGCAGGCGATGTCCAACAAGGAAGCGCTGCGAGAGCTCCAGGTCCGGCTGGCCAGCCGGTTGCAAGCTGCCCGTGAACGGCCCCGCGAGGCCGGTTGGCTGGCGGTGGAGTGCGCCGGGGCCGGCCTGCTGCTTCCCTTGGGGCAGGCCGGTGAGATCCAGTCCCTGCGCGATGTGACGCCGGTGCCCCATGCGGCGCCCTGGCTGGTCGGGGTGGCGAATGTGCGCGGCCAGCTCAACGCGGTGATGGACCTGGCGGCCTTCCTGGGCCTGCGTGAGCGGGGTGCCGGTGCCCGCAGCGGCCAGCTGGTGGTGTTCAACCCGGGGCTGCGCGTCAATGCGGCCTTGCTGATCGACCGGCTGCTGGGCTTGCGCGACAGCGAGCAATTGCAGCGCGTGACCGACGTCTCGGGTCCCCGCCCGGCCTTTGCCGTGCGTCAGTGGCGCGATGGACAGGGGCGGGTCTGGGATGAACTGGATCTGGCGGCCCTGGTCCAGGATCCGCTCTTTCTTGAAGTGGCCACCAGTTGACGTCGTGGCTGCCCTGTCGTGATTCGAGGCATTCCCTGAGAGGATGAGATGAGCCTGCTCGATCAGTTGAAGAACAAGTTTGCCGCCCGGTCGGCCTCTCAAGAATCGGAAGCCGCAGAGTCTCCCGCTCCGGCGGTTGCATTGTCAGCAGATGCCGATCACGAGGTCGATCGCCTGCTGGCGCAGATTGATCAACGCCTGGAACAGTCCGCCGGTGCGGCCGAGGCCCCATCCCCGGCGGCCCCCTTGATGCCGGAATCGGACGACCCTGCGCTGTCGCAGCTGTCGGCGCCGGTTTCCACCTTCGGGGAGGAATCCACGGGCCTGCCGCTGATCGGCCGTCGTCCCCTCTATGAGCAGCAGCGCCTGTTGCTGACCATGGTGGGTGCGGGGGCGGCGGTCTTCGTGATCACCGGGGCCCTGTCGCTGGGCGCTGCCAACCGCCAGGCCGGCCAGCTGTCGGCCACTGGCCAGGCCCTGATGCAGTCGCAACGGCTGGCCAAGTCGGTGTCCCAGGCCCTGGTGGGTAGCC
>NZ_BADL01000007.1 GCF_000333615.1 Ideonella sp. B508-1
CCGGACCTGCGGATTATGATTCCGTCGCTCTAACCGACTGAGCTAAAGCGCCAAGAGCCCTCTACTATAGCATCGACTTTTTTGAGGCGTCAACAATTTTGTTGTCAGTCCGCCAGGCTGTCGGCCAAGCGGTTCACCAGGACCGCCGCCTGGGTGAATGAGAGTCGCTCGGTGGCGTCCTTCAAGGTGGCCAGATCCTGGGGCGCCATGTGCTGGCGCAGGGCTGGGGCGAGTTCGGCGAAACGGTCCAGCGCAGCCAGGTCCTGCGCCTCCAGCAGTTCAGCCCAGGCCCGCAGGGTGGCGCCAGTCAGGGTCAGGGGCGGCGCAGGTGCGCGGGCCGCGCGATCGTCTTCGCGGTGCAACTCGGCCAGGAAGTGCTCGGACTGCCGGTGCAGGCGTGTCAGTCCTTGCGCCAGGGCATCCAGGGCCGCGCGCAAAGGGGCCTCCGCGGTGTCCGAGCGGGCCAGCACCTCCGCCTCACCTGCCAGCTGTTGGACCACCTTGGCACCCAGCATGCCGGCGCTGCCCCGCAGCTTGTGCAGGCGGGCGGCCAGGGCGGCGGTGTCGAGCGTCGCACGGGCAGGGGGGGCACGCAGGTCCTGGTAGTCCGTCAGCAGGCGGTCCAGCATGCGCAGGAAGACGGTGGGATCGGCCCCGATGCGCTCGGCCGCCTCCCGGGTGTCGACCTCCGGCAGGCGTGGCCAGTGAGAGGCGGTGGTTGCCACGGAGACCTGGCGCCGCCCCACCGGCCAGGGGCTGCCTTGCCGGTTCTCCACATGACGCCGCAGCAGGCGGATCAGGGCGTGGGGGTCCAGCGGCTTGCTGATGAAGTCGTTCATGCCGCTTTCCAGCGCACGCTGACGTTCGGCCACCAGGGCCCCGGCGGTCAGGGCGATGACGGGCAGATCCCGCTGGCCCAGATCCTGGCGCAGGCGTCGGGTGGCCTCGTGCCCGTCCATGACAGGCATCTGGACATCCATGAGCACGGCATGGAAGCCGCCGGGGGCGGCGGCGAGCCGGTCCAGGGCCTCCTGGCCATTGCTGCAGGCGGTGACCGTCGCCCCTTCGCGTTCCAGGATGCGGCGGGCCACCTCCAGGTTGATGTCGCTGTCGTCCACCAGCAGCACCTGCATGCCCGGCAGCCAGCAGGCACCGGCCGCGTCCAGGCGGGTGGACTGGGTGACCTTGTCGAAGCGGTCGCCGCGGCGGGCCACGGCCGCGTTGACCGCGTTGAAGAGCTCCGAATGCGACACGGGTTTGCCCATGGTGCCGTCCACCAGTTCGCTGGATGGCAGCGGGCTCTGCGCGCTGAGAATCACCGAGGGGGGCAATTGCTGGCGGCCGAACTCTTGGCCCAGTTCCTCCAGCACCTCCAGGGCCGAGGCGTCGGCCAGGTGCAGGTCCGCCACCAGCGCATCCGGTGGCTGCTGGCGCCGCAGGCGCTCGCGCAGGCGCTCGCGCAGCTGCTGGGCCGAGTTCACGGTTTCGGCCCGCCAGCCCAGGGCCCGTGCCATGGCGGCCAGGATGTTGCGGTCGGTGCCCAGGTCGTCGGCGATCAGCACTTCCAGGGCCTGATTCATCGACCGCTCGGCGGGCGCTCGGGTCTCTCCACCTTGGTCCAGGCGCAAGGGCAGGGTCAGCCAGAAGGTGGCGCCCGCACCCGTGCGGCTGTGGACGCCCACCTCGCCGCCCATCAGCTCGGTGAAGTGCCGCACGATGGACAGGCCCAGGCCGGTGCCACCGTAGCGGCGGGTGGTGGAGGTGTCGGCCTGGGTGAATGGCGTGAACAGACGGGCCTGCACTTCTTCGGGGATGCCGATGCCGGTGTCGCTCACCTCGCAGCGCAGCACCACGCGCTCGGGGCCCCGCTCGGTCGCATGGATGTGCAGATCGATGCGGCCCTGCGCCGTGAACTTGAGGGCATTGCTCAGCAGGTTGGTGAAGACCTGGCGGATGCGTTGCGCATCGCCCACCAGTGCCTGGGGCACTTCCGGGTCGGCCTCCAGCGCCATCACCAGCCCCTTGGCCTCGGCCTGCGGGGCCATCCATTCCCGCAGTTCGTGCAGCAGCTCGTCCAGCCGGAACGGTGACTCGTCCAGGGTCATCTCGCCGGCTTCGATCTTGGACACGTCGAGCACGTCGTTGATCACGCCCAGCAGGGAGCGGCTGGCCATCTGGATCTTGGACAGGCAGGCACGTTGCTCGCCGTCGAGCTCGGTCTGGTCGAGCAGGTAGGACAGGCCGATCACCGCATTCATGGGGGTGCGGATCTCGTGGCTCATGTTGGCCAGGAAGGCGGTCTTGGCGGCGCTGGCCGCTTCGGCGGCCTCCAGGCGCAGCAGGGCCTGATCGGCCGCGCGGCGGGCCGTGACGTCCTGGATGGCACCCAACAAGCGCACAGGCGGGCCGAGGGGGCGCTCGGGCGCGAACTCGGGCTCGCCCACGCTGCGGATCCAGAGGGTCTGGCCATCCCTGCGGACCAGGGGGAGTTCGAGGTCCCAGCTGCGTCCCTGCTCGGTGGCTTCGCGGATGGCCTGCCGCACCGCGCTGCCGGCGTCGCCCGGATAGAAGGCCAGGGCTTCCTCCAGATCGGGCTGGTGGTCTTCCGCCAGGCCGTGGAGCAGCCGCACCTGCACGGTCCAGTCCAACTGCCCGGTGAGCAGGTCCAGCTGCCAGCCGCCCACGCCGGCCAGCCGTCCAGTGCGCTCCAGCAAGGCCCGACTCTCAGCCAGGTCCCGCTCGGCATTCTTGCGCTCGGTGATGTCGGTGCGGATGGAGATGAAGCGCTCGATGCGGCCGTCCGCGCCGACAAAGGGCGCAATGATGCTGTCCACCCAATAGGGCTGGCCCTGCTTGGTGAGATTGCAGACTTCGCCGTGCCAGGGCAGGCCACTGCTCACCGTGCGCCACATCGACTGCCAGAAGGACAGCGGGTGGTGCCCGGAGTTGACGACGCGATGGGTCTGCCCGATCAGCTCCTTCCGGCTGTAGCCGCTGATCTGGCAGAAGCCGTCGTTGACGTCGATGATGCGTCCGGCCCGGTCGGTGACCGAGTACAAGGCCTGTGACTTGATGGTGGACAGCAGCGCCTCGTTCTCTCGCAAGGCCTGACTCAGGCGCAGGCGGTTCTCGGTCAGTTCGGAGACGTCGTGCACCAGCACGTAGAAGCCCCGGACCTCGCCGTCCCGGACGTCCGGCAGGTAATGCGCCAGCGAGTGGGCCACCCCCTGACCATCGGGCCGCGGGATGCTGCGCTCGAAGCTCTGGGGCTCGCCCCGCAGGGCCGCTTCGATCATCGGCCGGTTCTGCTCGAACAACTCGGGGCCCAGCAAGTCGACCAATCCTTGGCCTGGCAGCTGGCCGGGGTCCACGCCGAACCAGCGCTGGTAGGCATGGTTGGCAAAGCGGTTGATCAGCTGGCGGTCCCAGTAGCCGATCATCGAGGGCACCGCGTCGAGGATGGTCTGCAGGTCTCGCCGGGCCGCCTCCAGCTCGGTCGTGCGCTGCCGCACCTCCTCTTCCAGCCGGGCATTGAAGTCGCGCAGATTGCGTTCGATCTGCTTGCGGTCGCGGATGTCGCGGATGGTCTTGGCCAGGCCGACGATCTCCCCGTGCACATCGGTGACGGCCGACAGGGTGATGGACACATCCACCCACTGGCCGTCGCGGTGGCGGCATTGGGTGTCGAAGGCGGGCAGACGCTCTCTGCCGAGCACGCGCGCGCGCCGCCGGTTCTGTTCCTCCAGACCATCGATGGGGTCGAGCAGGCGCGCGGCCTGCCGGCCCAGCACCTCGCTCTCGCGGTAGCCGAAGATCTGCTCCGCCGCGCGGTTCCAGCTGACGATGTTGCCCTCGACCGTCTCGCCGATGATGGCATCGCTGGAATGCTCGATCAGGGTGACCAGGCGGGCCTGCAGGGCCTGGGACATGATCTTGCGGCGGCGACTCACCGCGGCGATCAGGGCCGCGGCACTCAGCGCCAGGGACACGACCAGCCCGCCCATCGCCACCAGCCAGGCGGAGGTCAGATGCAGGCTCTTCGTGAAGGCCGGCGGGGCGGCCAGCGCGATGTCCCACTGCCGGCCGTACACCGACCGGACGAAGCTCTGGTGCGGATCCTGCGGGCCAACCGCCGGGCCGCTCTGAAAGAAGGGGCCGGGCTCCGCGGATCCGAGGTCGCGCAGCCGCAGGGCAAAGCCCTCCTGGGCCCAGTGCATGCTCTGCAGGATCTCCCCCAGTGACAGCGGGGCATAGGCCCAGCCGATGGTGGCGGCCTCGCGCGCCTGCGGGCTGTCCTGTGGCGCGCCCGGGCGGTAGATCGGCAGCAGGAAGAGAAAGCCCTGCTGGACCTGGCCGCTGGCCTGCACCAGGGTGATGGGGGCGGTCAAGCGGGCCTGGCCACTGCGCGCCGCATCCAGCGCCGCGGCCCATCGGTGGGCTTCCGAGGCGATGTCCAGGCCGATGGCGGCGCGGTTGCTGGCCTCGGGCTCGATGTACTCGATCACCGCCAGCGGGCCTTCATGGGGCGCCATCTGGTGGATCGTGCTGCCGGGCCCGCGCTCGCGCAGCATGCGGGCCTGCAGGCGCGGCAGCTCAGCGGGCGCGATGCGCCGGATGAAACCATAGCCTCGGGCACCGGGGAATTCCTGCTGGATGTCCCGCGAGGCGGCATAGACCCGCACGCGGTCGAGATCCAGTTGCCACTCTCCCGCCGTGAGCACGGCGCCCCGCAGGCCCCGCAGGCCGTATTCGTAGCTGCGGATGCGCTCGGTGAGGAGGGCGGTCAGCCGCGCGGATCGGTCGACGAACTCGTTTTGCGCATGGGCCCGGTTGCGGGCGTCCCATTGCCAGGCAGTCAGCAGGGACAGCAGTGTCCCCAGCAGCAGGATGGCGGCGGGCCAGAGCCAGATCGGGCGGTGCCGGGCGATCATGACGGGGTCGCCGCTTCCGTCACGCCGGGTTTCCTGGCCCTGTGTCGGGGCGGGTCAGCGGCAGCGCCAGGGTCACGGTCGTGCCGTCTTCCGGGGCGGAACGCACGGTCAGTTGTCCTCCCATGGCCAGCACGAGTTGCCGGGTCAGCGCCAGGCCGATGCCATGGCCCTGACCGGAGCGCCCCAGCCGGTTGAAGGGCTCGAACAGATGGGCCTGTTGCTCGGGGCTCATACCGGCCCCTTCATCCTGGAAGGACAGGGCGGCCGAGTCCCCGTGCCGGGTCAGTCGCACTGTCAGCCGGCCGCCGCTGCAGTTGTACTTGATGCCATTGCTGCCGAGGTTGAGCACGCACTGCTTGAGGCGGTCGGCATCGCCGGCGATCCACAGTGGCTGATCCGCGATCTGCAGATCGATCCGGACCTGATGCCCGGCGGCCTGGGTGCCGAGCGCGGGCAGGGTGTCGCGCACCAGGCTGCTCAGCTCGACAGGCTCGGACTGGATCTGGAACTGTCCGGTCTCGAAGCGGTTGACATCCAGCACATCGTGCATCAGGGCCTGCAGCATCTTTGCCGCGGTGCTAATCTGCTGAAGCCGCTCGGCCTGGGCGGGCGGCAGGGGATGCTGGCCATCGAGCGCCATCAGCTGCCCCAAACCCAAGATGCCGTTGAGCGGATTGCGAATCTCGTGGGCGAAGTAGGACAGCATCAAGGTCTTGGTGCGGCTCGCGGTTTTCGCGCTCAGCTGGTCGCGGCGGGCCTTCTCGGCGAGCTCCTGGCCGCGCAGATCCCGCAGCCAGACGGTGGTCAGCCGTTCGCCGTCNTGCCCCAGCGGCACTCGCACCACCTCCACCGGGATGGCGTCTCCCTGCCTGGCGGGCAGCAGTGCGCGGCGCGACTGCGCCGCACCGTCCAAGGCTTCGGCCGGCACCCAATGCGGCAAGGGGTGGCCCAGCACCTCCTCTTCGTCAACCTGCAGCAATCGGCAGGCGGCCTGGTTGACCAGCACCACGCGGCCCTGTGCGTCGGCGGTCAGCAAGGCTTCCGGTGCCACCGCCAGGATGTCGGCCATGCGGTCGTCGCCCAGCCGGCGCCAGTGCTCCCGTTCGGCCTGCAGGACGGCATCGGCCTGGCGGCGGCTGCGCAGGAGGCTGCGCAGCCGGGCCTGCAGCACCGCCGGGATGAAGGGCTTGGTCACGAAGTCCGTGCCGCCGGCTTCCAAGGCTCGGGCCTCGGTCTCCGGGTCGGCATGCCGGGTGACGAATACCACGGGCACCGAACGCAGCCGGGGCAGGGCCTGCAGCCGTTCGCACAGTTGCAGGCCATCCTGATCGGGCATCTGGATGTCCAGCAGGATCAGGTCCGGTGGGTCGGACTGGGCCAGCTGCAGGGCCTGGGCGCCATCGTTGGCCAGCAGCAGGCGGGCGCCCAGGCCGTCCAGGGCGCGTCGCATCACGTCCTGGGCGATCAGGTCGTCATCCACGATCAGGATGGTGGGGGGCGGGGGGGCCCCCGCGGTGGGTGGAGGGGCCCCCGCCTGCTGCAGGGCCGAGGCCGCCAGGCGGCGGGCGCGAAGCTGCGCGCGGATGCGGGCGATCACCTGCGAGGCCACCGGCGGCTTGTTGACGAAATCGGCCGCCCCCAGATCCAGTGCGGCGGCTTCGATGCGGGCGTCGTGGTGGCTGGTCAGGAAGATGATCGGAATGGGCGAGAGCTCGGGGTCTCCCTTCAGGCCCTTGCACACGGCAAAGCCGTCCAGGCCCGGCATCTCGGCATCCAACAGGATGAGGTCCGGGCGTTGCTCGCGGGCCAGGCGCAAGGCGTCCGTGCCATTGAGCGCGAAGCGCACGCGGCCTTCACCGGCGAGCATGCGACCCAGGATCTGAACGGTCTCCGAGTCGTCATCCACCAACAGCAGCAGCGGTTTGGACATGGGGCTCCCTGGTTCCTGTGGACGTCCGTCGCACCATTGTGGAGTTGTTTACTGGGGAATAGAGCGGGGCCCCCGGGAAATCCGCAGTCCGGCACCCCCAAGTTGTTCACGCCGGCACGTCCTTTGGCCCAGCCACTGGCGCTGGGCGAGCCCTCAGTGACAATACGGGCATGTTCAGTTTCTTCCGCAAAAAGGCCGCGCCGCCGGCGCCGACCGTGGAGGCGCCCGCCGAGTCCACTCCGGTTCCCGTGTCGGTGTCTGTCGAGGCACCGCCCGCGCCGCTGCCGGTCCCCCAGGCCACCGTGGCCGAGCCCGTGGCCCCGCCTGTCGCAGAGGCCGCGCCCGCGGCCCGCCAGGGCTGGCTGTCTCGCCTCAAGGCCGGGCTGGCGCGCACCGGCTCCAGCATTGCCCAGGTCTTCACCGGCACGCAGATCGACGACTCGCTCTACGAGGAGCTGGAGTCGGCCCTGCTGATGGCCGATGCCGGCGTGAAGGCCACCGAGCATCTGCTGACTGACCTCAAGCGCCGGGTCAAGGAGGCCAAGGCCACCGATCCGTCCCAGGTCAAGGGCCTGCTGGTGGACGCCGTGGCCGAGCTGCTGGCGCCGCTGGAGGCCGCGCTGACCATCGGCCGCCACCCGACCACCGTGATGATGGTGGTGGGTGTCAACGGTGCGGGCAAGACCACCAGCATCGGCAAGCTCACCCGCTACCTGGCCGAGCATGACGCCAAGGTGCTGCTGGCCGCGGCCGACACCTTCCGCGCCGCGGCGCGCGAGCAGCTCTCCGTCTGGGCCGGGCGCAACCAGGTCGAGATCGTCTCGCAGGAAGGGGGCGACCCGGCCGCGGTCAGCTTCGACGCCGTCAACGCCGGCCGTGCCCGTGGCTGCGACGTGGTGATCGCCGACACTGCCGGCCGCCTGCCCACCCAGCTCCACCTGATGGAGGAGCTCAAGAAGATCAAGCGCGTGATCACCAAGGCCGATGCCGGCGCCCCGCACGAGGTGCTGCTGGTGGTGGACGGCAACACCGGCCAGAACGCGCTGGCGCAGGTCAAGGCCTTCGACGAGGCCCTGGGCCTGACAGGTTTGGTGGTGACCAAGCTGGACGGTACTGCCAAGGGCGGCGTGCTGGCGGCCATCGCGCTGTGGGCGCGCGAGCGCGCGGCCGGCCCGGTGCCGGTCTACTTCATCGGTGTGGGCGAGAAACTCGAAGACCTGCAGACCTTCAGCGCGCGCGAGTTTGCGCAGGCCCTGCTCGAGTAGCGACGGGCATCGGAGCGGAACCCGGCCGAGCGCCCGGCCGCTCCGAAGCCGGCCGGGTCAACCCGCCCGGCGGGTGGCTGCGCGTACCCGCGCAGCCGGGTGCCCCAGGTCACATGCCCGGGGGCATCATGCCCTTCATGCCACCCAGGCGCTTCATCATCTTCATGAGGCCGCCGCCCTTCATCTTTTTCATCATGCCCTGCATCTGGTCGAACTGGTTGATCACCCGGTTCACGTCCTGAACCTGCACGCCCGCGCCCTGGGCGATGCGGCGCTTGCGGCTGGCCTTGCTCTTGTGGTCCAGCAGCAGCGAGGGCTTGGTGCGCTCCTTGGCGGTCATCGCGCTGATGATGCCCTCCATGCGGCGCATGTCCTTCTCGGCCCGGTCCATGTCGGCCTGGCCGGCCTTGGCGGCCATCTGCGCGGGCAGCTTGTCCATCAGGCTGGACAGGCCGCCCATCTTCTTCATCTGGCTGATCTGCGACAGGAAGTCGTTGAAGTCAAAGCCCTCGCCGGACTTGACCTTCTCGGCCAGCTTCTGGGCGGCTTCCAGGTCCACACCCTTCTGGACCTCCTCCACCAGGGCCACGATGTCGCCCATGCCCAGCACGCGGCCGGCATGGCGCTCGGCGTCGAAGACCTCCAGGCCGTCGATCTTCTCGGAGACGCCGGCGAACTTGATCGGCGCGCCGGTGATCTGCCGCACCGACAGCGCGGCGCCACCGCGCGAGTCGCCGTCCAGCTTGGTCAGCACCACGCCGGTCAGGGGCAGGGCCTCCTTGAAGGCCTTGGCGGTGTTGATCGCATCCTGGCCCTGCATGGCATCCACCACGAACAGGGTCTCGACCGGGTTCAGCGTGGCATGCAGCTCGCGGATCTCGGCCATCAGGGCCTCGTCGATCGCCAGCCGGCCGGCCGTGTCCACCAGCAGCACGTCGAAGTAGTGCTTCTTGGCGTAGTCCAGGGCGGCCAGGGCGATGTCGCGCGGCTTCTGGTCGGGCGCGGAGGGGAACCACTCGGCCCCGGCCTGGCCGGTGACGGTCTTCAGCTGCTCGATGGCGGCCGGGCGGTAGACGTCGGCCGAGACGGTCAGCACCTTCTTCTTGCGCTTCTCGATCAGCAGCTTGGCCAGCTTGGCGGTGGTGGTCGTCTTGCCGGCGCCCTGCAGGCCGGCCATCAGGATGATGGCAGGTGGCTGGGCGGCCAGGTTGATGTCGGCCACGCCCTCGCCCATGGTGGCGGCGAGCTCCTTGTGGACGACCGAGACCAGGACCTGACCGGGGTTGAGCGAGCCCACCACCTCCTGGCCCAGGGCCTTGTCCTTGACCCGGGCGATGAAGTCCTTCACGACGGGCAGGGCCACGTCAGCTTCCAGCAGGGCCATGCGCACTTCGCGCAGCATGTCCTGGACGTTCGATTCGGTGATGCGGGCCTGGCCGCGCATGGTCTTGACCAGGCGCGACAGGCGGTCGGTGAGGGTGGTGGCCATGGGGTGTGCGCTCCTTTGCGTTCCGGCACGGAAGGCGGATGGGGGCGCCGGTAAACTGTGGCGATGATTTTAGCCGCCGACCCCCCCGCCGCTTCGACGACGCTGGCCACGGCACTGACTGTGGCCGCCTATCTGCTGGCCACGCTGCCCGCCGGGCCCGAGCGCCGCTGGCCCCTGCAGGCCCTGGTGGCCGCCTGGGGGCTGCAGGCCCTGGTGCTGGTGTCGGACGCCTGGCCCGGGGCCGATGGCCTGCCCGGTCTTCGCATCGGCTTCGCGCCGGTGCTCTCGCTCACAGTCTGGCTGGTGATCGCCATCCACGGGCTGGAAAGCCGCATGCTGCCGGTGCCGCGCCTGCGGCGCACCCTGGCGGCCACCGGCGCGGTGGCTGCGGCGCTGGCCTGGATCTTCCCGGGCGAGCTGCATGTGGTGGCCCATTCCCACTGGGCGCCGCTGCATTGGCTGATGGGCCTGCTGTCCTATGGTCTGTTCGGTGCGGCGGTGTTGCATGCGCTGCTGCTGGACAATGCCGAGCGGCGCCTGCGCGGTGGCATCGGCACCAGCAGCGGCACCTTCGGCGTGCCGCTGATGCGCCTGGAGCGCCTGACCTTCCGTTTCGTGGAGGCCGGCTTCGTGGTGCTCACCCTGGCCCTGGCCCTGGGCCTGAGCTCGGCCTACTGGCGCTGGGATCACAAGACCGTGCTGTCCCTGCTGGGCTGGGCCACGCTGGCGGCCCTGCTGATCGGCCGCCGCGTGCGGGGCTGGCGGGGCCATCTGGCCACCCGCTGGCTGTACGCCGGCGCCTTGCTGCTGCTGCTGGCCTATGTGGGCTCCCGCTTCGTGCTGGAAGTGGTGCTGCAGCGCGCCGCGGGCTGAGACCTTCATGGCGAGGATCCTGCTGTTGCTGGGCCTGCTGGTGCTGGCCCTGTTCTGGGCCCTGGGCCGTCGCCGGGACGGGGCCGGTTCGGCGAAGGCTGGGCCTGGCCCGGTAGGCGCCCCTCCCGGGCCCATGCCCATGGTGGCGTGCGCCCACTGCGGCCTGCATCTGGCGCAGGCCGAGGCTGTGCAGGACGCCGAAGGTCGCTGGTTCTGCAGTGAAGACCACCGTGCGCAGGGAGCGCGGGGAGCGCGGGGGTGAGCCGGCCCCGTTCCAGCCCGCCGGAGGCGGCGGACCCTGATCGCGACAGCTCCTGGTTCGGCAGCACGGTGGCCTTTTCCGAAGAGACCGATGGGCCGGACGACGGCCCGTTCTGGGCAGCCCGGGTGCGCCGTCTTCTGCATGGCGGGCGGGCCACCCAGCGCCGCATCTACACCACCTACCTGTTCGCGCGGGCCGCCCTCGGTCTGGGGCTGGTGGCTGCCCAGGGCTTGCTGAACTGGCTCGGCGGCCGCGGTCCGGGTGCGGTGTTCTGGCTGGCGGGGATTTACGCGGGCCAGGCCAGCCTGCGCTGGTGGTGGTGGAAGCGCCGGGCCGCCCAGGCCCAGCGCCTGAGCGCCATGCATTGGTGGAGCACCATCGGCGTGGACGTGCTGCTCTTCGGCGCGATGCACTGGCTGGACACCAGCTCCGCGCTCAATTACGGCGCGCTGCTGGTGCTGCCGGTGCTGATGGCCGGGGTGCTCAGCAGCCGGCTGCCGGCCCTGGCCACGGCCTCGGCGGTCACGCTGCTGCTGCTCGTCACGGCCTTCCACAAGGGCTTGCAGGGTGGCGACCTGCCGGGGCTGCTGTCCCAGGCCGGGCTGGCGGGCGCCGGCCTGTTCATGATTTCCCTGGTGTCGGGTCAGATGACCCAGCGCCTGGCCCGCGAGGAGCAGGCCGCCCGGGACAGCCTGGAGCTGGCCTTTCAGCAGGCGGAACTCAACCGTCTGGTGATCGACGAGATGTCCGATGGCGTGCTGGTGGTGGACCGGGTCGGGACCGTGCGCGCGGCCAATCCGGCGGCGCGGGCCCTGCTGTCCGAGCAGGGCCATTGCCCGGCGCCGCCGTTCCCCTTGGGACAGGAGCGGGGATGGCGTGCGCTCAGGGATGCCGTGCGACGGGCCTACGAGGTTGGCCATTGGCCACCCGAGGGGGTGGACCTCTCGGTGGCGGCGGCCGGCGAGATGCCGCGGTCCATCCGCGTGCGGGCCCGCTTCACCCGCGGCGTGCGGCTGACCGCCGAGTCCACGCCGGGCCGGCCCGGCAGCCAGGAGGTGCTGGCGGTGCTGTTCGTGGAGGAACTCCGGCAGGTGCTGGCACGCCAGCGGCAGGACCGTCTGGTGGCCATGGGCCGGATCTCCGCCGGGGTGGCGCACGAGATCCGCAACCCGCTGGCGGCGGTGGCGCAGGCCAATGCCCTGCTGCAGGAAGACGCCTTGCGGGCCGACCAGCAGCGCCTGGTGCGCATCATCGCCGACAACGTCGAGCGGCTGCGGCGCATCGTGGACGACGTGCTGGAGGCCGCACCGGGCGGCACCACGCCCTCGCGCAGCCTGGATGCGGTGGCCGAGACGGGCACCATCGTCAGCGAGTGGGCTCACACGGTGGGCCTGAACCTGGGCGGCGCCAGCCGCCTGAAGGTGGAACTGCCCACCCAGGGCCTGGGCGTGTCCTTCGACCCGGACCACCTGCGTCGCGTGCTGGTCAACCTGCTGGACAACGCGCTGCGTCACGCCAGCGACCAGCCTGGCTCGGTGCTGCTGCGGCTGGAGGCGCTGGAGGGCGACTTTGTGCGCCTGACCGTGGCCAATGACGGCCAGCCTATTCCCGCGGAGGTGGAACCCCACCTGTTCGAGCCCTTCCACAGCACGCGCAGCCGCGGCACCGGCCTGGGCCTGTACATCTGCCGGGAACTGTGCGAGCGTCATGGGGCGCTCATCGACTTTGTGCGCCTGCCCGGCGAACGCCGCTGCAACCAGTTCATCGTGGTGATGCGGCGTGATGTGGTTCCCGACGAGGCCCGACTCCATCTATGAACGAATCCCATTCGACCGGCCGCGTGCTCGTGGTCGACGACGAGCCCGATCTGCTGACCCTGTACGAGCTCAGCCTGCTGCGCGAGGGCCACGAGGTGGAGACTGCGGCCAGCGTGGGCGAGGCCTGGGACCTGCTGCAGCAGCGCCGCTTCAGCCTGGTCATCACCGACATGCGCCTGCCTGATGGCAGCGGCATGACGCTGATGCACAAGCTCGAACAGGCGCACCGGCCGGAGAAGGTCATCGTGATCACCGCCTACGGCTCGGCCGAGAACGCGGTGGAAGCCCTCAAGGCGGGCGCCTTCGACTACCTCACCAAGCCGGTGGACCTGCGGCAGTTCCGCTCCGTGGTGGCCGCGGCCCTGGGCCGGGTGGCCACGCCGGTGCCACCGGCCCAGCCGGCCGGGCCGCTGTCGCAGTCGGCCCTGGCCCGGCTGGTGGGCCGTTCGGCTGCCCTGGGCGAGGTGCGGGAGCTGGTCGAGAAGGTGGCGCGCAGCATGGCGCCGGTGCTGGTGCAGGGCGAGTCCGGCACCGGCAAGGAGCTGGTGGCCCGCGCCATCCACGAGGTCAGCCCCCGCTCGGGCCAGGCCTTCGTGGCGGTGAACTGCGGCGCCATCCCGGAGCATCTGCTGGAGTCCGAGTTCTTCGGCTATCGCAAGGGCGCCTTCACCGGTGCGCAGGAGGACCGGGCTGGCTTCTTCCAGGCCGCGCACGGCGGCACCCTGTTCCTCGACGAGATCGGCGACCTGCCGCTGGCCATGCAGTCCAAGCTGCTGCGGGTCATCCAGGAGCGCGCGGTGCGGCCGGTGGGCGCGGTCAGCGAGACGCCTTTGAACGTGCGCATCGTCAGCGCCACCCACAAGGACCTGGCGACCGAGGTGGCGGCCGGGCGTTTCCGCCAGGATCTGTTCTACCGCCTGAACGTCATCCGCATCGCGGTGCCGCCGCTGCGTGAGCGCCTGCAGGACCTCGACGAGATCTGCCAGGCCCTGCTCGAACGCATCGCCCGCGATGCGGGCGTGTGGCCATCGCCGCAGCTGTCTGCGCAGGCCTGGGCCCGCCTGAAGCGCTACCACTTCCCCGGCAATGTGCGCGAGCTGGAAAACCTGTTGCACCGCGCCGTCGCGCTGAGCACACACGAGGTCATCGAGGCCGGCGATCTGGGCCTGCCCGAGGCCCTGCTGGGCGATGGGCAGGGCGACGGCGATGCGGTGGCGGCTGCGCCGACGCACCCGCTGGCGGCGGGGGGCGTGGCCGGCGAGGACGGTGGCGACGAGCCCCTGCCCACGGACCTGGCGGCCTACCTCGACGAGGTGGAGCGGGCCATCCTGGTGCGTGCGCTGCGCCAGCATGGTTTCAACCGCACGGCCGCCGGCAGCAGCCTGGGACTGTCGCTGCGGCAGATGCGCTATCGCATGGCCCGCCTGGCCATCACCGAAGGCGACGACGGGCCGACGGCGGAAGCCTCGTGAACGCCGCGTCGACGCCGCCGGCCGGGCCGGACTGGCAGGCGGGGTGGTGGTCTGGCGCACAGGTCGTGCCCTCGCCGAACTTCGGCCCCCGCCGGCCGGCGTGGCCATCGATCTGGTGGTGCTGCATTCCATCAGCCTGCCGCCCGG
>NZ_BADL01000006.1 GCF_000333615.1 Ideonella sp. B508-1
TGCAGGGAGCATCGGCGTCCGCGCGCCGGGAATGCAGTTGCGCTCGCCGTCTTCCTCGTCCATGCCCTGCAGCACCTCGTCCATGGTGTAGACACGAATGGGCAACTCGGGATGGGCTTGCTTGAAGTCATAGGCTTTGTCGCCGAACCCCATGCAAAGAACCATGTTCGTCCCGATGTCAACGGCAGCGGCCATGTAGTCAGGCTGGCCGTCTTGGACGCGGTATACGCAATCCTCGCGGTCAGCCCAACGGGCGGCTTGGCGAATGCTCATCTGCTGGTTGCTCATGGCAGTTTCCTTGCTCTGTTGATGGCCCAATTATATCAACTCCTAGACGTTGATGAAAGCGCTACTTGTAAAGGCGCCGCGCCTCGTTGTGTTCTTCGGCTACCCGTTTGGCTGCTCGATGCACCGCCTGGGGTGTCGTTTGCACAGACCTAGCCGCTTCGGCGTTCGGCACCTCGTGGACGAGAACCAGCTTGGCCCCCTGCCTGGCTGGGTCCTTGCAGCGGATCAGTCGCGCAATGAAATCAAATTGGCCTTCTGTCATCGTCATGGCGATGATGATATCGCCCGCAGACCACCCGAGCAACAATGCAGCCGCTTACAGCCCGGCCAAGTGCGAGTTGCGGGCGCTCATGTCGTGGTCGAGCTTCAGCCGCTCCGCGAAGTAAAGTGGCGCCTATGACCACCGGCCTTGTCGCCGCTTAAGTGAGTTCGGAATGGGAAGAAAAGGCGGATACGGCAGACTTCACGACTCGTACTGCGGGAAGTGTGGTTTCAAGATTTCTGAGTCGCGCAGGAAGTGGTGCTTTCAGCCCAATCACCGGCAGCGGTATGGCGACATCGCCATGTGCCAATCGTGTGAGGACACCCACCTAGCAGGTGATGCGGCCTTTCCCGCGCACCCGTCCCAGGCCAAGGCAGCCACCATTCCTACACAAACCACAGCACCATCAGCAACTTTTCCGCCTCCACCGCAGCCACTGCGTGCGTACCAAGAGAAGATCGAACGTATAGCTGGGCGTAGGTCGCTACCTTGGCCCCTGATATTCCTTCTGCTGCTCGCCGTGTCGGTCCTGTTGCTGCTCGCCTTGTTTCGGTGATGAACAAAGCGGCCTATTTAGGTCAGTAGCCCTCGATCATCCGAAGCCAGGACTTCGACGCCTTGGCTCAATGACCACAGAAGGTGCAGAGCAGGTTGCGACCGTCAGTGCCGACCCGCGTTGTGCGGTAACACCAGCCGCAGAACCTCGACCAGCCAGGTGCGGCTTCGCGCAGAGCACGCCGGCCGCAGGACGGGAGCGCCCGCCTGGGTGATTGCTTGGAGCTGGGCGCGCGCGCCCGCGTGGCCTTCACTCGAAGCCGCTGACCACATCGAGGCCAGCCACCTTCGCCGCAGCGCGGCGCACGCTCTCGGGCACCGGCACCATGCGGAAGACGCCCAGCACCGCGGCCAGCAGCTCGCGCGCCTCGGCGTCGTGGTTGGCCAGGCGGGCGAGAAGGCGCACGCCCATCACGAACAGCACCCAGGCGCAGAGCATCGCAATCAGAGCGCGAAGCATGGCGGTCATCACCGGGCCGCCCTGGATGTCGAAAAGGTAGGCCTGCAAGGCCTGTCCGCCCGCGAGGGCCATTGCGCAGCAGCCGCCACCGATCAACGTGAGTCCAATTGCCTTCTTCATGTTTTGTCCCTGATGCCTTCTTCTGGAGCCGAAAGCGCCGGCTCCGTACTTTCCGAGTCTTGCCCCTCCATCATGCCGAACAAGTCAGGTGTCCCCGACCGCGCCCGGCGAGTCAGCCAGGCCGAGCGCTTGTGGTGCTCCCTGTCGTGCGCCAGGTGGCATCGCTGGCACCACGCGCGCAAGTTCGCCATCTGGCAATTCTCGGGCTGGTGGTCCAAGTGGGCCACTGTCAACACTACCAGGGTCATGCGCTTGACTTGGTAGCTCGCCATGTGGATCTGGCCGAGCCGTTCGCCGGTTTCGGCGTCGAACACCTCGGCCGTGTCCAGCATGTATGTGCCTTCGTCGTCGCCCCCGCCCCGGGCGATGCGCTGCCTGTCTGGCGCCTTGCACCGCTCGCAGCGGTGCCCAGCTCGCTCCAGCACGGCCGCACGGATGTCCGGCCAGTCTGGCGGGTAGCGGTGGCGGTTTTCAGGCTTGATAGGCACGGCGTGGCCCTCAGTCGCCCGACTCGGCCGGTGTGCTGGCCTTCTCGTAGGCTTGGACCATCTTCAGCACCTCCGACCAGTCCGCCGCGTAGTGGTCCCCCTCGAAGGGATCAGCTCCGGCCTGGAGCCCCCGAGGCGGCCACACGTTGAAGCCCGAGCCTTCCAGGCGCTCCACCTCGACCCCGAGGCGCTTGGCCAGCGGCTTGGCCAGCTCGCGGGCCTTGCGGTGCGGATCGCCGCGCTTCGCGGGCTCTGGCCGGAACAGCGCCCCTAGTTGCCTCTGCAAACCCCTCACCATGTCCCCCGTTTCTCGCGCGTGGCTTGCCGCGCGCGCACTTCAGCCTGGCGAAGCAGGCGGGCGATGTGGCCGGCGTACACCGACACCACTTTCCAATACAGCGCCATCGGGCCTTTGTGGGCTCGCCAGCAGGCTTCAGCCCGCGTCCTGGCGTCCTGTCTGATGTCCAGCAGGATCGAGCGCAGCGCTTCCCGCGCGTCGTCTCCCAGCCCGTCCACCAGGCGGGCGCTGGGGAGCGCCATCAGCGGATTGCGCACGTCGGCGCGGCTGGATCTGTTCGCTGCCACGGCCGAGTCAGTCCAGCAGCATCCGGGAGGCCATCACGCCGGCGTCCCGCAGCTTCTTGTGTGCGGCCGAAGTGATGAGGCAGGCGAAGACATCGCCACCGAGCCGGGTGGCTTGCAGCCATTCGCCGGGCTCGCGCCGGCTGATGTGGCCGGGTCTGATGTTGAGTTCGCGCAGCTTGGCGCGCGCGGGCGCGTCGTGTTCGGCCTTCCAGCACAGGCTGTAGCTGGACCGAAAGTTGTGCTCGGCGTGGAACAGGCGATCCGGCGCGTCCTCGCCCAGCTCGGGGTAGTAGGCGCCGGCCTCGCCAGGCTTCGGCGCCGGGGCCAGGAAGGCCTGCGCGGCTGCGATGGTGCGCCGGCAGTCGCCGTTGGTCGGCTCGCCGTTGAGGTCGGCGAATCGCTCTGCGTATTCCAGCAGGCTGGCAATCAGCGGCTGCGGGTCGGTGGCCTGGGTGTTGGTCGCGGTCTTCATGGTGTTGTGCCTGGTCAGGGTCTTGGCCTGTCGGCGCCGGTCTGCTCACCAGGCGCCGCAGGGGCAGCGCTTCACGAACGCGAGCGGGGGGCGTGGCCGCCCTGCTGCTCGGCGTTGTCGTAGTCCTTCAGCCAGTCGTCTTCCGGGGCGGAATCGACGCTCTTGGGCGTTGCCGAGGGCTTGCCGCGATAGATCACGCGCTTGGCCTCGAAGTTGAAGCCGCCCTTCTTCTGCTCGGGCTTGTACCAGCTCTTGATCTTGCCCATGACCGTCACGCCCGAACCTTTCTTGAGGTACTTGGCATCGTTCTCGGCCTGGCGGCCGTAGGTCGTCACGGGGATGTAGTCCGTGTCTTCGCGGCGGTCGTCGCCGGAGCCCGTCACGTCATCCACGGCCACCGTGTAGGTCGCAACCGGCGTGCCCCGGGGCGTGTAGCGCAGCTCCACGTCCTTGGTCACGTTGCCGTCGATGATGAATTCGTTGATGCCGCTCATGGTCTGCTCTCCTTGCTGGGGTTGATGGTCAGATGTGGATGGTGCGGCCGTTGTGGTCGCAGAAGGTGTGCTTGGTCAGGTCCACGTCCTGCCAGGAATCGCCGAAGTCCGGGGTGACTTGCAGCGTGCCTGCCTTGACGCGAGCGCTGAAGAATCGGCCGACCAGGCCGGTGGAACCGTAGAAGCCCGCGCCGATGCGCTCGTGGTGATCGTTGAGCCGTCGCGCTGCGCGCTGGGGCGTCGCTTTGGTCGTCATTGGGTCAGCCCTCGTTGTCGTTGAACTTCGCGCCGTACAGCTCCACCAGCGCAGCCAGGCTCTTCTGATGCCGTGCCAGCGTGCGTGCCGCCATCGTGCGTACCCGCTTGCCCACCGCACTTGTGTCCTCGTGCGCGGCCAGCTCTTGGACCCGCGCCTGAGCCTTGGCGATCAGCCGCTGCAATCGCAGCTTCCGTGCTCGGTAGTGATGTCGCTGCATGGCTTCAGGCCTCGTACTCGGTGCAGCCTGCCAGGTAGGCATTGACCGCCTTGACCTTCTGCATGTCCTCGGTGGACATCGAGGCCATCCAGTCGCTGAACATGCCGCGCTGTTCAGCGACGGCCAGCGCCCGAAACGCTTGGCCATGCGTTCCAAACGAAGCCAGCACGCGCCCATCAGCCGCCTTGACTTCCGCGCCGAACAGGTACGCCGGGCACACAGTGCCGGGGCGCATCGTCAGGGGCTTCAGGGTGGTGGTCATGTCGCGTCCGTCTTCGTTCAATCTAGGCTCTATTCTACTGCGCAAGCTATTTACCGTCAATAGCTTGACACAGAAAAACGACAGCCTTTTTCGGGCGTACCGGAGCCCCGAGCCTGCCCGGCCGGCGAGGCCACTTGTCCTTCTGGCTGATGCAGCCTGGGCACGCCACCAACGCCAGCGGAGCGCGCGGCTCTCCCTGTGTTGCACCGTATGCCCGTCGCCTGGTGGTGCGGGGCACGAAGGCCTGGCGCGGTCAAGGGATCGACCGGAAGCCGCATGCCGCGAGCGCAGCGAGTGGACCGGGTGAGGATCGAAGCGAAGCGGCCCTTGACCGAGGAAGCCAGGCCGTAGGGCAACGTCCACCGGGAATTGGCGAGGGGCAGGCGGTGCAACACCCGCGCGAAGCGGATTCAACGCCCCGACCTGGGCACGCCACCGCCCTCCCCGGCCAGCTCGCTGGCCAGCCGTCAGGGGCTGGTTTCGCGCGCGAAACTCTCGCCGCAGGCCACTTCAGGGGCGCCGCTCAGGCGCCCCGGCAAGCGCAGCGCGCAGCGGCCGCCAGGCCGCGAAGGCGATAGGGATTGAAGCCCAAAGGGCCGAGACGCGCTTGTGCGGCTCGGTGCTTGCACGAAAGCCCGACCCGCAGGGGATCGCCCACGTCTTGGCTGTGCAGGAAGCCTATGGACTCAGGTTGCTTCGCTGAAGATCACGGCCACGATATACAGCGCAGCCTCTATGTCGCCACGCTCGGCGGCCTCGAAGTGGGCATCCGTCAGGTTGCCCTTGGGATAACGAGCACGCTTTCCAAGCAGTGCCAGCTTGAGGGCAGGCGAGGCCCCGAAAGACGCATCGGTGCTAGCGTCGAGATGCATCAAGTTGGGGAGGTAGCTCAGGACGTGTTCGCAGAACCGAGCCCGCTCTTCGTCTACCAGAGGAAGGCAGCTCGGGATGCCCTTGCACATATCCCGCAAGACCCACATGCCGGGAGTCATCCGCTGACGCAAGCCCTGGGCGCCGGCCACGCGGCCGTTTTGCGCGCCGTACTCTCGGCTCAGCGCCTCATCTCGAAGGGCGGCGGCAACTGTCTTGATGCGAAGTCCAAGTATGTCCAAACGAGCCTCCTTGCTATAGCTTCGTGGTGGTTGACGAAAGAACTGACGCTGGTCACGCGCGCCAGAGGTCCAGCAGCTCCGCTTCAGTGAACTTCAGCAGCTTGGCGCAGTAGTCCAGCAGAGCGGCACGCACAGGCCCTTCCGGCATTGCCAGCCACAAGGGCTTCGCTCGATGCGCGCACAGCGAACGCCCCTCGGCGTACTGCATGTCGCAGTCAGCGGAGACGTGTTCGATCACGAAGGCTTGAACCGGCGTAGCGCCGTTCAGGGCGGTTTGGAAGCCCTCCAGGCCATGCACGCGCACGAATGAATCCGGGTCTTCGCCCTCCGGCAGAAACACGAAGTCGAACGCGCAGCCCTGGTCGATGAACGGAACGACGATTTCAAGGGCGCGCGCAGCGGCCCGGCGCCCAGCGGCATCCCCGTCGAAGCAGAACACGATGCGCCTGGTCAGCGTCATCAGCTCTGCGATCTGCCCCGAACTGCAAGCCGTCCCGAGGGTGCCCACGACGGGCAGAAAGCCCGCCTGGGCGGCCGACACCACGTCCAGATAGCCTTCGACCACCACGGCCACCCCTTGCGCCTGGATCGCTTCCTGGGCCTCGTAGAGCCCGTACAGCAGCTCGCGCTTCTTGAACGTCACGCCCTCGGGCGAGTTCAGGTACTTCGGGTCTTCCCTGCCGTCGATCACGCGGCCGCCGAAGCCGGCCACCTGGCCGGCGCGGTTGCGGATCGGGAACATCACTCGGTCGCGGAAGCGGTCGAAGCGGCTGGCGTCGTCGCCTTCGCCGCTGCCTGCCAGCAGGCCGCAGGCCTGGGCGGCCTCTTCGCTGTGTCGCTCCAGCACCGGGCCGAGGTCGCGCCACTTCGGCCGGGCGAAGCCCAGGCCGAAGCGCGCCGCGATGGCGCCGCCGATGCCGCGGCTTGCAAGGTAGCGAACAGCCTGGGGCGAGGCGCGCAGCGCGTCGCGGTAGTGCGCTGCGGCGTCAGCCAGCAGCGCGTGGATCTGCTCGCCTTGGGCGGCCGGCTGGCCGCCCTGGCGGGCGTCTTCAGCGCCGACAGGCGCGGCCGTTTCGTTGCGAAGCACTGGACTCATTCCCTTGCGTGGTCTGCCCGCGATTTTCGCGGGCCTGGTTCCTGGCACCGGCGCCCACGGCGCCGGCCGCTTGGCGCGGCGGCCGCAGGCAGCCGCGCGCGCTTGGCCTCAATGGCCAGGCGGGACGATGTTGCCGGCCTGGTCGTAGAGGACGTGCCGATTGCCGACGTTCGCGGCGGCGTCCTGCTCGATCTGCTCGATCATGGCCTGGGGCACCGACAGGCCCAGCTCGTCCAGCTTCTCGCTGAAGTGCTCCAGGCTGTCGGGCAGGCCGCCGAACGGGATCAGCTTCGGGTCGTCGAGATTGCTGTAGATGAGGCCTTCGACTTCCTCCAGCTCGATGACCATGAAGAAGCCCTGCGAGGGCCGGTCCCAGCTCATCATGATGGTGATGGGCTGGCCCTGGTAGGTGCTCGGATAGATGTGCTGGGACATGGTGAGCCTCACGAGTTCGCGGCCTTGCCGCGCGGTTTCTGGAAGCCGCGCGCGCGCAGCACGTCGGCGGCTACGGTGTCCTGGTCCTTGCCGAAGACATCGGCCACGAGGCAGACCGTCACCAGTCCGTCCACGCCGGCGAAGGCCTCGGCCCAGGTCATGGTGGCGGGCGTGTCGCCCGCCGAGTCGTTGTCGGCGATCCACTGGACCGCCTCGCGGTAGGCGGCCACAGCTCAAACCTCCACCGGCCAGCGCATGCCCAGCGCGTCGTAGACGGCGCGCAGCGCGGCAGACTCCAGCGGGTTGCGCTCCGGGTCGCGGTTGCCGTTGCAGTCGAACACCGACAGCACGGTGCGCAGCGCAGCGTGAGCGCGCAGCAGCTCGCGTTCCATCGCCTGGATGCCTTCGGCCTCGTCGGCCAGGGCCACCAAGTGCGGCACCATGTCGTCATCGAGGGCGGATTTCTCGGCCGCGTACCCGTCGATGATCGGCCGGCACAGCCCGGCCAGCAGGCCGGGCTTGAAGTTCTCAGGCAAAGCCTGCGCGAAGCCAGCCGCGTGCCGGGCCGCCAGGACCAGCAGCGCGGCGCCGGCCTCGCCGGCCTGATCGCCCTGCGGGCCGAACGGGGCAAACAGCGTTTCATCCGTGAACACCGAGACGTGTTCGCCCTGGTAGACGTTGCCGCTTTCCGTGCCGGTCAGCGTGCCATTCCACAGGCCCAGGGCCAGCGGCTTGCCTTTGGTGGCCAGCTCGGCGAGCTTGGCCATGGCCTGCGCCGCTTCGGCGGTGGTCATCGGTCGCAGGTGCTGGCAGTGTTGATGGTTTCCGGTCATGCCCTGGTGCTCCTTCTTCGGTTTGCTCGTTGATCGGTCTTGCAGGTCAGGCCTGCGTGTCGCGGGCCTTGGCGAGCTTGTCTTGCAGCTCTTTGTCGTACTTCGGCCAGCACAGCCAGCGACCCGGCGAGGCCTCCAGGCGCTCGCGGCTGTCCTCGTGGTACTCGTTGCATCCGGCGCAGTGCCAGCCCTTGGGCCTGGCCGAGCTGGATGCCTTGCGGGTCTTGGCCATCGCGCGCGTTCAGTGCGTGCTGCCGGCGTCGCTCATCGGCGCGAAGCCCTTGAAGCCGGCCAGACAGGCGGGGATCGCGCTCGCCTCGGCGTCGGGCTTGGGCTCGCCGTCTTCGGTGTGCTCGATTTCGCGCAGCGCGCGGGCCACGTTCACCAAGTGAGCCCGGAACGCGGCGCGCTCGGGCGTGTTCGCCGGGAAGTCGGCGTGCAGGACGAGGGCATGAAGGCCCAGGATGTTGCGGCTCATGGTGGCTTCTCCCTGCTCAGTGGTTGAGGAAACGCGCGTTCAGCGGGTGATCCATGCTCCAGCGCTGCGGCGCGGTGCCCAGGCTCTGCGCCAGTGCCAGCGCATCGGGATACGTGGCCAGGGGCGTTTCCTGGCTCGCGGTCTGCACCACGTAGCAGCCGGCCTTGCCGCGCTTGAGGCGGCACGCGCGCGGGCTGCTCGGGTAGGCGTAGGCGATCAGGTGTTCGCCCTGGTTCGGGGTTGTCGCGTTCGACTTCACGGTCGTTGCCTCTCTTGCGTGCCGGTCTGTCTGGAAAAGGGGCTTACGCCCCGGCTTCCTCACCCTCGTGGCCTGCGTGGCTCACGATCAGCGCATGGGCTGCGCTCGCGGCCTTGGCGGCGGTGAAGATCGCGGTCTTGTCGTTCTTCAGCACCTTCAGCCACGACTGCACGTAGCTGGCGTGGCCCTCCAGCGTGTACTGAGTCAGCCCGAGGTCTGCCAGGACGAAGGCGCTGCCCAGCTCGGCCACCAGTTCCTCGAAGGCGTAGGCCTCGTCGCCGAAGCGCTTGCCGTACTCGCGCGACAGGCGGGACTCGTGGCCCGTCCAGTGCACCAGCTCGTGCAGCGCGGTCGCGTAGTAGTCGGCCGGCGCCTTGAACTGCTCCGGGCGCGGCAGGCGGATCAGGTCGGCGGCCGGGCTGTAGCAGGCGCGGTTGCCGCCGTGCTCGATCTGCGCGCCGGAAGCCTTCAGGATGAACTCGCCTTCTTCGACCGGCTGGAACTCGCGGACCACCGGGGCGGGCTGTTCGGGAAGGCCCTCGATGTCGGCCACGTTGAACACCCAAAACGGCTTGAGCATCGGCACCATGCCGCCGTCGCCCTCGTCGTCGCCGGCTTCGGTCTTGGCGCTGCGCTCGACCATCTTGTAGAAGATGCACATGACGCCCTTGGCGCCCTTGCGCACCTTGGCGCCGATGTCGCGCGCCTGGTTGAAGGTCAGCCACTCGTTGCGCTCGTAGCCGCGTTGTTGGGCTGCATTCCACAGCAGCAGGACATTCACGCCGGTATAGGCCCGGCTGGTCGTGAAGTTGCGAGGCATGCCGCGAGCGGCCACCGACTGCCACGGGCACTGCCATTCGCCCGCGCCCTGCTCCAGCATGGCGATGATGGTGTTGGTGATTTCTCTGCGGATGTCCATGTCGCTTTCCTCTCAGGTCCGAGGCGTCTGCCTCATCGTTTCAACATGGGTAAATTAATGCGC
>NZ_BADL01000005.1 GCF_000333615.1 Ideonella sp. B508-1
CAAGAACGCTTGGGGGGTCTGGTTGGATTCGAACCAACGACCCCCGCCTTATCAAGACGGTGCTCTAACCGACTGAGCTACAGACCCACGCATCTCTTTGGAGCCGCGCAGTGCCTGGCGTCATCCGCGTCTCCTGGCAGTCGGACGCCAACTTGACGCTTTCTCCAGGCTCGCACGTTTCACCAATTAACCACTACTGTGTTTTCACAGCCGATAAGTGTGAGCGCTTGAGCTTGAGTGCTTTTTCCAGAAAGGAGGTGATCCAGCCGCACCTTCCGATACGGCTACCTTGTTACGACTTCACCCCAGTCACGAACCCTGCCGTGGTAATCGCCCTCCTTGCGGTTAGGCTAACTACTTCTGGCAGAACCCGCTCCCATGGTGTGACGGGCGGTGTGTACAAGACCCGGGAACGTATTCACCGCGGCAAGCTGATCCGCGATTACTAGCGATTCCGACTTCACGCAGTCGAGTTGCAGACTGCGATCCGGACTACGACCGGTTTTCTGGGATTGGCTCCCCCTCGCGGGTTGGCAGCCCTCTGTACCGGCCATTGTATGACGTGTGTAGCCCTACCCATAAGGGCCATGAGGACCTGACGTCATCCCCACCTTCCTCCGGTTTGTCACCGGCAGTCTCATTAGAGTGCCCTTTCGTAGCAACTAATGACAAGGGTTGCGCTCGTTGCGGGACTTAACCCAACATCTCACGACACGAGCTGACGACGGCCATGCAGCACCTGTGTGCAGGTTCTCTTTCGAGCACTCCCAAATCTCTTCAGGATTCCTGCCATGTCAAGGGTAGGTAAGGTTTTTCGCGTTGCATCGAATTAAACCACATCATCCACCGCTTGTGCGGGTCCCCGTCAATTCCTTTGAGTTTCAACCTTGCGGCCGTACTCCCCAGGCGGTCAACTTCACGCGTTAGCTACGTTACTGAGAAGGAACCTTCCCAACAACCAGTTGACATCGTTTAGGGCGTGGACTACCAGGGTATCTAATCCTGTTTGCTCCCCACGCTTTCGTGCATGAGCGTCAGTGCAGGCCCAGGGGATTGCCTTCGCCATCGGTGTTCCTCCGCATATCTACGCATTTCACTGCTACACGCGGAATTCCATCCCCCTCTGCCGCACTCAAGCCTTGCAGTCACAAAGGCAGTTCCCAGGTTGAGCCCGGGGATTTCACCTCTGTCTTACAAAACCGCCTGCGCACGCTTTACGCCCAGTAATTCCGATTAACGCTTGCACCCTACGTATTACCGCGGCTGCTGGCACGTAGTTAGCCGGTGCTTATTCTTCAGGTACCGTCATCCTCCCGAGGTATTAACCCAGAAGATTTCTTCCCTGACAAAAGCGGTTTACAACCCGAAGGCCTTCTTCCCGCACGCGGCATGGCTGGATCAGGCTTGCGCCCATTGTCCAAAATTCCCCACTGCTGCCTCCCGTAGGAGTCTGGGCCGTGTCTCAGTCCCAGTGTGGCTGGTCGTCCTCTCAGACCAGCTACAGATCGTCGGCTTGGTAGGCCTTTACCCCACCAACTACCTAATCTGACATCGGCCGCTCCAATAGCGAGAGGTCTTGCGATCCCCCCCTTTCACCCTCAGGTCGTATGCGGTATTAATCCGGCTTTCGCCGGGCTATCCCCCACTACTGGGCACGTTCCGATGCATTACTCACCCGTTCGCCACTCGTCGCCAGGTTGCCCCGCGTTACCGTTCGACTTGCATGTGTAAGGCATGCCGCCAGCGTTCAATCTGAGCCAGGATCAAACTCTTCAGTTCGATCTTGAATTTGCTCAATCAGGAATTGAAGTGAACTTCACTTCAGTTTCCATGAGCGTTTAAAGTCTTTCGACCTCGAGTCCTAAGGACTCTTGGCACTCGCCTTCAAACGCCCACGCTTATCGGCTGTTACTTGTTAAAGAGCTCGGTCTTGCAACCGTTTCGATCCATCGATCGATCAGTTCTTCACTGAAGGATGGGATCATAGCACGATCTCATCCTTAAGGGAAGAAAAACGCCAGGCAAAGCCTGGCGTTTCACTCGGATATTAGCCTGACGATGTCCTACTTTCACACGGGAATCCGCACTATCATCGGCGCAGAGGCGTTTCACTGTCCTGTTCGGGATGGGAAGGAGTGGGACCACCTCGCTATGGTCATCAGGCTTAACTTGTTGCCTGGTCGCTGCACCGGGAGGTGCTGGGCGGCCAAGCCAATTCAAAGAGTCTTGTGAATCAGATGATTGCGTCTACCGACTTGAACGGTATAACTAGAATTCTCACCCAGTTCTTTGATGCATTTTACATCAAAGTTATAGGGTCAAGCCTCACGAGCAATTAGTACTGGTTAGCTTAACGCATTACTGCGCTTCCACACCCAGCCTATCAACGTCCTGGTCTCGAACGACTCTTCAGGGGGCTCAAGGCCCCGGCAAGACTCATCTTGAGACGAGTTTCCCGCTTAGATGCTTTCAGCGGTTATCTCTTCCGCACTTAGCTACTCGGCAATGCCATTGGCATGACAACCGATACACCAGCGGTGCGTCCACTCCGGTCCTCTCGTACTAGGAGCAGGCTCTCTCAATCTTGCAGCGCCCACGGAAGATAGGGACCAAACTGTCTCACGACGTTTTAAACCCAGCTCACGTACCTCTTTAAATGGCGAACAGCCATACCCTTGGGACCGGCTACAGCCCCAGGATGAGATGAGCCGACATCGAGGTGCCAAACACCGCCGTCGATATGAACTCTTGGGCGGTATCAGCCTGTTATCCCCAGAGTACCTTTTATCCGTTGAGCGATGGCCCTTCCATACAGAACCACCGGATCACTTTGTCCTACTTTCGTACCTGCTCGACTTGTCAGTCTCGCAGTCAAGCACGCTTATGCCAATGCACTATCAGCACGATTTCCGACCGTGCCTAGCGTACCTTCGAACTCCTCCGTTACACTTTGGGAGGAGACCGCCCCAGTCAAACTGCCCACCATACACTGTCCCCAACCCGGATCACGGGCCAAGGTTAGAACCTCAAACACACCAGGGTGGTATTTCAACGTCGGCTCCATACGATCTAGCGACCGTACTTCAAAGCCTCCCACCTATCCTACACAGATCTGTTCAAAGTCCAATGTAAAGCTACAGTAAAGGTTCATGGGGTCTTTCCGTCTTTCCGCGGGGAGATTGCATCATCACAAACATTTCAACTTCGCTGAGTCTCTGGAGGAGACAGTGTGGCCATCGTTACGCCATTCGTGCAGGTCGGAACTTACCCGACAAGGAATTTCGCTACCTTAGGACCGTTATAGTTACGGCCGCCGTTTACTGGGACTTCGATCAAGAGCTTGCACCCCATCAATTAATCTTCCAGCACCGGGCAGGCGTCACACCCTATACGTCGACTTTCGTCTTTGCAGAGTGCTGTGTTTTTAATAAACAGTCGCAGCCACCGATTCTCTGCGGCCTCATTGGGCTCCCCTTGTACAGGTTCACCTACTAAAGGCACACCTTCTTCCGAAGTTACGGTGTCAATTTGCCGAGTTCCTTCTCCAGAGTTCTCTCAAGCGCCTGAGAATACTCATCACGCGCACCAGTGTCGGTTTGCGGTACGGTCGTCAATAGCTGAAGCTTAGTGGCTTTTCCTGGAAGCAGGGTATCACTCACTTCGTCTGCAAGCAGACTCGTTATCACACCTCAGCTAAGCTCTCCGGATTTGCCTAGAGAGCACGCCTACATGCTTGAACCGGGACATCCAACACCCGGCTGAGCTAACCTTCTCCGTCCCCACATCGCACTATTGATCGGTACAGGAATATTGACCTGTTTCCCATCAGCTACGCATCTCTGCCTCGCCTTAGGGGCCGACTCACCCTACGCCGATGAACGTTGCGTAGGAAACCTTGCGCTTACGGCGAGGGGGCTTTTCACCCCCTTTAACGCTACTCATGTCAGCATTCGCACTTCTGATACCTCCAGCAGACCTCACGATCCACCTTCACAGGCTTACAGAACGCTCTCCTACCGCGCACATTGCTGTGCACCCGCAGCTTCGGTAACTGGCTTAGCCCCGTTACATCTTCCGCGCAGGACGACTCGATCAGTGAGCTATTACGCTTTCTTTAAATGGTGGCTGCTTCTAAGCCAACATCCTGACTGTTTTAGCCTTCCCACTTCGTTTCCCACTTAGCCAATTTTAGGGACCTTAGCTGGCGGTCTGGGTTGTTTCCCTCTTGAGTCCGGACGTTAGCACCCGGTGCTCTGTCTCCCAAGCTGTACTCATCGGTATTCGGAGTTTGCCAAGGTTTGGTAAGTCGCCATGACCCCCTAGCCTAAACAGTGCTCTACCCCCGACGGTAATACTTGAGGCACTACCTAAATAGTTTTCGGAGAGAACCAGCTATCTCCAGGTTTGTTTAGCCTTTCACCCCTATCCACAGCTCATCCGCTAGTTTTGCAACACTAGTCGGTTCGGACCTCCAGTGCGTGTTACCGCACCTTCATCCTGGCCATGGATAGATCACCTGGTTTCGGGTCTACACCCAGCGACTAGACGCCCTATTCGGACTCGATTTCTCTTCGGCTTCCCTATTCGGTTAACCTCGCCACTGAATGTAAGTCGCTGACCCATTATACAAAAGGTACGCCGTCACCCTTTCGGGCTCCGACTTTTTGTATGCATGCGGTTTCAGGATCTATTTCACTCCCCTCCCGGGGTTCTTTTCGCCTTTCCCTCACGGTACTTGTTCACTATCGGTCGATTACGAGTATTTAGCCTTGGAGGATGGTCCCCCCATCTTCAGACAGGATTTCACGTGTCCCGCCCTACTTGTCGTGCACCTAGTTCCACAAACTTCTTTTTCCATACGGGGCTATCACCCGCTGTGGCCGGACTTTCCAGACCGTTCTGATAAGAAACTTGCTAAAGAGCACAGGCTGTTCCGATTTCGCTCGCCACTACTTTCGGAATCTCGGTTGATGTCTATTCCTCGAGCTACTGAGATGTTTCAGTTCACCCGGTTCGCCTCAACACCCTATGTATTCAGATGTTGATACCCCTAAGGGTGGGTTTCCCCATTCGGAAATCTCCGGATCAAAGCTAATTTGCCAGCTCCCCGAAGCTTATCGCAGGCTATCACGTCCTTCGTCGCCTGTAATCGCCAAGGCATCCACCACATGCACTTAGTCACTTGACCCTATAACTTTGACGTCCAATGCTAAGAACGTCGATCAAGGACTGGTGCCAGTCGTCCACGTTAGAACGACCAGCTTGTGAGTATTCGCGTTATGCCGTTCTACAACTCATATTCGAGTTGAAGTCTGGTGACGCAATCATATGTTGCCGACGGCACGGTGCTGACCAGGCCTTTACCCCTGCCCAACTTTCCGTCGACAACGCTGATTCGACTCTTTGAATTGTTAAAGAACACAGCCTTCTCAACGAAGACAAACCTAAAACGCCAGGCCTTAGGTTTGTGCTCGCTTCTCGCAGCGTGGATATCCTCGATGATCACCACCCGGTGACCAGGATCTTGGTGGAGGATGACGGGATCGAACCGACGACCCCCTGCTTGCAAAGCAGGTGCTCTCCCAGCTGAGCTAATCCCCCCTTCTCTCGATCACTCTCAAAAACGCTT
>NZ_BADL01000004.1 GCF_000333615.1 Ideonella sp. B508-1
ACCGCCAGGGGCCGGGATGCCCCGCGCCCGCAGTTGCCGCAGCCAGGGGTTCCAGATGGCGCGGTTGCACAGATAGCCATGCACCAGCAGCACGCCCTGCCGCCCCGCGGCGTCGGCCGGCCACACATCGGGCTCGGCCTGGCTGCGAAAGGGCTGCCGCCAGGCGAATACCCGGGGCGCCGCCCGGCACTCGGCCCACCAGGCACGCCAGGCCTGGGCCGCGGGGGGCGGTGCCAGGCCGCTGGCGCGCTGCACGCGGCGCATCAGCAGCACGGTCAGCCCCAGCCAGGCGGCATGCCCGCCCAGCGCCAGCAGCGTGAGGGCCAGCGCCAGTGCGGGAAGCCCGCTGGCCCAGGCCATGCCGGCCAGCAGGGCCCAGAGCAGCAGCCCCAGCAGCAGGGCCCGGCGCTGCCAGCGGGCGATCATCCGAGCAGCGACACCGGCCGCCCCGACAGGCGCTCGGCCAGGGCGCTGCTCAGCCGGGCGGTGATGCCGTAGATGCTGAGCTGCGGGTTGACGCCCAGGCTGGTGGGGAACAGGGAGCCGTCGTGCACCGACAGATTGTTGATCTGCCAGTGCACCCCGTCGGGCCGCACCACGCCCAGGGCTTCCTGGCCGCTCATCGCGCAGCCACCCATCACATGCGCGCTGACGATGCGGGTCTTGAGCGGCTCCATCGGCAGGTCGCGGATCTGGGCCCGGGCATCGGCCCAGCGGGTGGTGGGTCGGGCCAATTCATGCACCGGCAGCACCTCGCGGGCCCCCGCGGCGAACTGCAGCTCGGCCATGGCCAGCAGGGCCCGGCGGGCGCCTTCCATCAGGTATTCGTTGAGCGGGTAATTCAGCACCGGCGTGCCGTCGCCCCGCAGGCTGACCAGCCCGCCCGGGGACTGCGGGTGGTAGCCATCGCGCAGCAGCGCCAGCATGACCTGGGTGTGCGGGAACTGGCGCATCAGGGCGGCCGCCTCCGCCCCCCAGCCCGGCAGCGTGGAGGCGAAGATCACCGGATGCAGCGGCGACACCTCCAGCTTGAAACCGAGAGGGCCATCCAGCGGCTGGGTGTCCAGGTAGTGGTCGCTGTAAATGCTTTGCGGCGCGCCCTGCCAGCCCTGCACGGGCTGGGGCATGTGGGCCGCCGACAGCAGCACCGGGTGCAGGAAGGTGCGCCGGCCCAGGCGTTCGAAGGGATCGGGCAGGCCCGAGCGCATCAGCAGGGCCGGCGAGTTGATGGCGCCGCCAGCCACCACCACATGGCGGGCCCGGATGCGGATGGGATGCGCCGCGTCGGGCGTGCCGTCGGCACGCAGCGGCACGCCATGCAGGGCCTGCACGGTGCGGCCCTGCCATTCCAGCCGCTCCACCCGGGTCTGCACCAGCAGGGTCGCGCCGCGGTCCAGCGCGGCCGGCACGGTGGTCAGCAGCATGGACTGCTTGGCGTTGGTGGGGCAGCCCATGCCGCAGGAGCCCAGGTTCCAGCAACCCCGCACATTGCGCGGGATGGGATGGGTGGCGATGCCCAGGCGTTCGCCGCCACGGCGCAGCGCGGCGTTGTTCTCGTTGGGCGCGGCCAGCCAGGGCTGGATGCCCAGACGCTGCTCGACCTGGTCGAACCAGGGCGCCAGGGTGCGGGCATCCCACTCGGTCAGACCGAAATGGGTCTGCCACCAGGCCAGTGTGGGCTCTGGGGTGCGGAAGCTGCTGGTCCAGTTGACGGTGGTGGAGCCGCCGACGCAGCGCCCCTGCAGGATGGTGATGGCCTTGTCGGCCGTCTTGCGGGCCGCGCTCTCCTGGTAGAGCGTGGGATAGGCCTCGTCTTCGCGCTGGTGGAAGTCGCTGCTGGACTTCAGCGGCCCCTCTTCGATCATGACCACCGACAGGCCGGCTCGGCTGAGCAGCTCGGCGGTGATGCCGCCGCCCGCCCCGGTGCCGACGATGGCCACATCCACGCTCAGGCGCTCCGGCAGCGGGCCATGGGGCCCGCCCAGCACCTTCCAGCCGCGCGCCAGGCCTTCGCGGATCGGGTCCGACGCGGGAGAAGCACTCGCGGTCATGGTGCGATGGAACCAGCCAGGGGGGCCGGTCCGGGGTAGCCCAGCACCGCCCAGGTGGCGGGACTGGCGAAGTAGGCGGCCTGGGTGAGGTCGCGCAGGGCGTGATAGATCTGCTGACGGGTGGTGTTGTCCGACAGGCGCATGGACTGCAGCGCGGCCTGCACGTCCTGCGGGTCGGCCGCGGCCCAGCCGCAACGCAGGCCGGTCAGGGCCAGGCGGCTGGGCGCCAGGTCCAGCAGGGCCAGCAGCTGGCTGAGCTCGCGCCGGGTGGCGGGCGGCAGGCCGGCCACCGTGGCCTGCAGGCGCTCGAGGTGCTGGTCCAGCGCGGCTTGGCGCGCTGCCGCGTCAGTGGGCAGCAGATCGGACAGCACCGCCTGCGCCACGGCCCGCCACAAGGCTTGGGCCGCAGGGCTGAAGCGGCCCTGCAGCCAGCCCGGGGTCCACAGGGCCACACCCGCCCCGGCCACGCCCAGGGACACCGAGGCCAGCAGGCCCAGGCGCAAGAGGGATCGTCGTTGCATCTTCGCAGTGTGGCACGTTGCAGGGCAGCGCCCTGCCCCGATAGGACAACTACCGTTGCGCAGGGCCGCGCGGCTGAACGACCATCCGGGCACCGCGCGGCCGGATGGCTGCCCCCGCCCACGCCAATGCCCCATGAGCCCAGTTGAACCGCGCAGCCCCGCTGCCCCGCCCCGCCCCTGGCTGGGCCAGTACCCCACCGATGTGCCGCACACCATCGACGCGCTGAGCCATGCCTCGCTGGTGTCGCTGCTGGAGGATGCCTGGCAGCGCCACGCCGACCGCGAGGCCACCCTGTGCATGGGCGCACGCCTGCGCTACCGCGACATCGACGCCCTGTCGCTGGCCCTGGCCGGCTGGCTGCAGCAGCACGGCCTGGTCAAGGGCGACCGGGTGGCGGTGATGATGCCCAACCTGCCGCAGTACTACCCGGTGATGGGCGCCATCCTGCGGGCGGGCTGCGTGGTGGTGAACGTCAACCCGCTCTACACCCCACGCGAACTCAGCCACCAGCTGCGCGACTCGGGCGCCAAGGTGCTGTTCATCCTGGAGAACTTCGCCGCCACGCTGGAGGCCATCACCGAGCCGCTGCCGGTGCGCCAGGTGGTGCTGTGCGCCATGGGCGATCTGCTGGGCTTCTGGCGCGGCGCGATGGTGAACTTCGTGGTGCGCCACGTGCGCAAGCTGGTGCCCGAACACACCCTGGGCAGCACGGAGAAGCGCCGCGTGCTGCGCTTTGGCGAAGCCCTGCGCCAGGGCGGCCAGCACCCCTTCCAGCGCGTGCCACTGGGCCCCGACGACGTGGCCTTCTTGCAATACACCGGCGGCACCACCGGCGTGTCCAAGGGCGCCACGCTGCTGCACCGCAACCTGGTGGCCAATGTGCTGCAGATGGACGCCTGGTTCAGCCCGGTGCTGCACCGGCTGGGCGACCGCCCGTTGACCATGGTGGCCGCACTGCCGCTGTACCACATCTTCGCGCTGACCCTGTGCGGGCTGTTCAGCACCCAGCGCGGCATGCTCAACCTGCTGATCCCCAACCCGCGCGACCTCGGCGGCCTGGTGCGCACGCTGGGCCAGCACCGCGTCAACCTGTTCCCGGCGGTCAACACCCTGTTCAACGCTCTGACCGAGCACCCGGACTTCGCCAAGCTGGACTTCTCGGAGCTGGTGGTCTCGGTGGGCGGCGGCATGGCGGTGCAGCAGGCCACGGCCGAGCGCTGGCTGCGCCTGACGGGCTGCCCCATCGTCGAGGGCTATGGCATGTCCGAGACCTCGCCGGTGGCCACCTGCAACCGCATGGATCTGAACAGCTTCAGCGGCACCATCGGCCTGCCGGTGCCTTCCACCGACATCGCCATCCGCGACGAGGCCGGCCAGGATGTGCCGCCCGGCCTGCCCGGGGAGATCTGCATCCGCGGGCCGCAGGTGATGGCCGGCTACTGGAACCGCCCGGACGAAACCGCCAAGGTGATGACCGCCGACGGCTTCCTGCGCAGCGGCGACATCGGCATCATGGACACGCGGGGCTATGTGCGCATCGTCGACCGCAAGAAGGACATGATCCTGGTGTCGGGCTTCAACGTATACCCCAACGAGATCGAGCAGGTGGTCAACCTGCACCCCGGCGTGCGCGAGTGCGCCGCGGTGGGTATCCCTGACCCGCATTCAGGCGAGGCGGTGAAGCTCTTTGTGGTGCGCCGCGACACCACGCTCAGCGAAGACGACATCCGCCACTACTGCCACGACAACTTCACCGCCTACAAGCGACCCAAGGTGGTCGAGTTCTGCGAAGAGCTGCCCAAGACCTCGGTGGGCAAGGTGCTGCGCCGCGCACTGCGCGACCACGGTGCCACCGCCGTGGCGGCTTAAGCTTCCCTACCAATGCTGGCGAAAATGCTTCTGAAAAGAAAAAACCCCGGCTGCCATGGCAACCGGGGTCTTGGATATTAGCCTGACGATGTCCTACTTTCACACGGGAATCCGCACTATCATCGGCGCAGAGGCGTTTCACTGTCCTGTTCGGGATGGGAAGGAGTGGGACCACCTCGCTATGGTCATCAGGCTTAACTTGTTGCCTGGTCGCTGCACCGGGAGGTGCTGGGCGGCCAAGCCAATTCAAAGAGTCTTGTGAATCAGATGATTGCGTCTACCGACTTGAACGGTATAACTAGAATTCTCACCCAGTTCTTTGATGCATTTTACATCAAAGTTATAGGGTCAAGCCTCACGAGCAATTAGTACTGGTTAGCTTAACGCATTACTGCGCTTCCACACCCAGCCTATCAACGTCCTGGTCTCGAACGACTCTTCAGGGGGCTCAAGGCCCCGGCAAGACTCATCTTGAGACGAGTTTCCCGCTTAGATGCTTTCAGCGGTTATCTCTTCCGCACTTAGCTACTCGGCAATGCCATTGGCATGACAACCGATACACCAGCGGTGCGTCCACTCCGGTCCTCTC
>NZ_BADL01000003.1 GCF_000333615.1 Ideonella sp. B508-1
CGCAGACCACAGACACGGGAAACAGGGACAAGGACATGTGGGCGCTTCTGTACAGTTCACGGCAAGTTGCTCACATTACCGTGAGCGAAGCAGGCATGTCTTCGAGAAAAGCCCTGTTTTGTCGGCAACTTGCCACAGCCTTGTGTCCAGATCTCTCACTTTCCCCTGCCATTGCCCCATGCCCACCTCCCGCCGTGACGCGCTGCTGCTGATGTTGTCCGCCTCGGCGGGGCTGCCCGCCTGGGCCCAGAGCCAGGGCGCAGCCCCGGCGGGCGCCCCCGTGGAGGTCGAGGGTTTCAAGTTCGACCCCACCTTCCCCTTGGGCGGCAAGCCGCTGCTGCTCAACGGAGCGGCGGTGTCCTTCATCCTTTCCGTGCGCACCACGGTGGTGGCCCTGTACCTGCAGCGCAAGCACAGCACGGTGGAGGGCGCACTGGCCGAGCCCGGCCCCAAGCGCCTGTGCTTCTACAGCCTGCGCGACATCTCGGCCAAGGACCTCTCCAACACCTTCATCGACCGGCTGCGCAAGAACGCCACCTCGGACGAGATCGCCGGCAATTTCATCCAGATCGCCCAGTTCGGTTCGGCCTTCAGCAACCGCAGCAAGCTGATGAAGGGTGACTTCGTGACCCTGGACTACACGCCGGCGAACAACCTCACCGAGATGACGCTCAACGGCCAGCACATCGGCGAGACGATGGCGGGCGAGCCCTTCTTCCGCATGCTGATGAAAATCTGGATGGGCGCACGGGTGCGCGAATCCACCCGCGAGGGCCTGGTCGGCCAGGCCGCCGGCTGAGGGCCGTCCGGCGCGACAGAAGTCACACCCGGGGCATGGCCGCGGAAAACAGGGGCGATGGGCGCGGTTTTCAAGGCTCACGGAAAGGGGACGTCCGACGATGATGCGACATCGCCCGTTCCATCCGCCGGAGTTCCCGTGTCGCTCACCGATCCCTACGTCAAGAAGGCCACCTCGCTGCCGGCCATGCCCGAGGTGGCCTGCCAGCTGATGGACACCTTCGGCCGGGAAGATCTCTCCCTGGGCGAACTCTCCGGCCTGATCGGTCGCGACCAGGCCCTGGCCGCCCGGGTGCTGCGCTACGCCAACTCGGCCCACACCGCCCCGCGCCGCGAGGTGGACAACCTGCACGACGCCGCCGCGCTGCTGGGCCTGCGGGCCCTGCGCGAGCTGACCCTGTCGGTCAGCGTGATGGGGGCCTTTCCCCATCTGGAGGGTTTCGACCGCCTGGCCTTCTGGCGCGGCACCCTGGCCGTGGCCAGCTATGCCCAGGCCATCGCCCCCCGGCTGGACGTGGACCCCGCAGTGGCCTACCTGGGTGGCCTGATGCTGCGCACCGGCCAGATCCTGATGGCCATGGTGGACCCGGCCGGCGCCGCCGAGGTCAGCCGCCACGCGCTGGCCCCCGACAGCCGCATCGACTTCGAGTCCGGCATCCTGGGCTGCGCCCACCCCGAGATCACCGCCGAGCTGGCCCGCCACTGGCGCTTTCCGACCGTGCTGATCACCGCTTTCGGCGCCGCGGTGGACCCGCTGGGCTCGCGACCCTTCTCGCGCCTGGGCGCGGTGCTGCGCCTGGCCAGCGTGATCGCCGACCACCGCGCACTGGACATCGACCCCGCCGAGGGCCTGCGGCAGACCCAGGAAGCCTTGATCACCCATCTGGACCTGGATCCGGAAGACCTGGCCAGCGACCTGCCCGACCACCGGCTGGCCATGGCCGGCGCAGACGCGCTGATGCATTGACCCCCCGAGGAGGACAGCTTGCCGCAAGCTAGGACCCTGGGTTTGAGCGACGCTCCCGCTATGCTGGCGCCCATGCGAATTCTCCTGGTCGAAGACGACGAATGGCTGGCCGAGTCCACCGCCCGTGCCCTGCGCACGCAGGGCTGGGAGGTCGACTGCTCCGCCCGTGGTGAGCCCGTGCCCCTGTCGATCGCCCAGGACCCCTACGATCTGCTGATCCTGGACATCGGCCTGGCGGGCATCGACGGCTTCGAAACCCTGCGCCGGGTGCGGGCCCAGGGCAGCCAGCTGCCGGTGCTGTTCCTGACCGCGCGGGACGCCATCGAGGACCGGGTGCGTGGTCTGGAGAGCGGTGGGGACGACTACCTGGTCAAGCCCTTCTCGCTCAATGAGCTGATCGCCCGCGCCCGCGCCCTGGTGCGCCGCAGCCGCACCCGCCTGGGCAACGGCCTGCAACTGGGCACCCTGCGCATGGACCTGGAGGCCCGCCGGGCCTACATCGGCGATGCGCCGCTGTCCCTGTCCGCCCGCGAATGGGAAGTGCTGGGCTTTCTGCTGGCCCGCGCCGACAAGGTGGTGGCCAAGGACCAACTGGCCCAGGCCAGCGTCGGCTGGGAACAGGGCGTGTCCGACAACGCCATCGAGGTCTGCATCTCCCGCCTGCGGGCCAAGATCGAGCCGGCCGGGCTGCGCCTGCGCACCTTGCGCGGCCTGGGTTACCTGCTGGAAGAGGCCCTTCCGTGACGTCGGCGGCCCGGCCGCCGCGCAGTCTGAAGTGGCGTCTGGCGCTGTGGCTGGTGGTGCCGGTGCTGGCCATCACCCCCTTGCTGGGACTGGGCCTGTACCGCCTGCTGCACGGCACGGCCATGGACTGGCTGGACGAATCCCTGGGGGACACCGCCCTGTCGCTGGTGCCCCTGATCCACGTCCAGGACGGCCGGCTGTTCATGGACGTCTCCCCGGCCACCGACCAGGCCCTGCGCTTCGATCGCCAGGACCGCGTGTTCTATCTCGCGCTGGCGCCGGGCGACCAGCCACTGCAGGGCGATGCCTCGCTGCGCGCCCTGGCCCGGGCCGATGCGCCGCTGGACGCCGGCGGCTGGCACTTCTCAACCCGCATGCTCGACGGCGAGCCGGTGCGGCTCGCCCACCTCGGCGCCCGCTGCGGCACCGGCCCAGCGGCGTGCCAAATTTTCGTGGCCGAGACGCTGCACAAGCGCGACAGCCTGCAGCGCCAGCTGCTGATGGCCACGGGTCTGGTGATGCTGATGCTCTGCGTCCTGCTGATGCTGGCGGGCTGGGGCGTCATCTGGCAAGGCCTGCAACCGGTGCAGCGCCTGGGCCAGGAAGTGGAGCGCCGCGACCTGGACCGCCTGGACCCGCTGGACACCGCCGTGCCCGCCGAGCTCAGCCCGCTGATCGCGGCCTTCAACCGCCTGTTCACCCGCCTGAGCCAGGCAGCCGCCACCCAACGGGAATTCCTGGCCAACGCCGCCCACCAGCTGCGCACCCCGCTGACGGCTCTGCGCACCGAAATCGACCTGGCGCTGCTGGAACCCCACGATCCCCAGCTCACCCCCCTGCTGCAACGCCTGCAGCGGGCGGTGGACCGCAGCGCCCGGCTGGCCCACCAGATGCTGGCCCTGGCCCGCGCCGAGGCGGAGACCGTCCAATCCCCCCAGCCCCTGGACCTGCGGGCCGTGGTCACCCAGGTGGCCCAGGACTGGGTGACGCGCCTGCCGGGCGGCCCCTCGGAGCCCGAGCTGGATTTCGAGCTGCAGCCCGCGCCGGTGCGCGGTCAGGCCTTTCTGCTGCGCGAGCTGCTGGAAAACCTGCTGCACAACTGTGCCTGCTATGCCGGTGAGCACCCGCAGGTCACCGTGCGCACCGGCAGCGAAGGCAACCGGGCCTGGCTGGAGGTGGAAGACGACGGTCCGGGCATTCCCCCGGCCGAGCGGGACGCCGCCCTGCAGCGCTTCCAGCGCGGCACCCAGGCCCGCGGCACCGGCAGCGGCCTGGGCCTGGCCATCGCCCACGACATCGCCCGCCGGCATGGCGGCCAGCTGACCCTGCTGGATGCGCGCCAGGGTCCGGGCCTGCGGGTGCGCGTGACGCTGCCGCGGCTGAGCCCCGGGTAAGCCCCCAGCCCCGAGCGTCACGGGCTTGAACGCAGCGGGTGATACTGGCGCGCCAGCCCCCTGCCCCGCCGTGAGCGCCATCCTCTCCGTCACCACGCCCTTCTTCGCCCTGATCCTGCTGGGCTGGTGGGCCGCCCGCCGCCAGCTGCTGCCGGCCCAGGCGGTGCCGGGGCTCAACAGCTTCGTGCTGTACTTCGCCCTGCCGGCCCTGCTGCTGCGCTTTGGCTGGCGCACCCCGGTGGCCACGCTGTTCGACCCGCTGCTGCTGGGCCTGTACCTGGTGGTGGGCCTGGCGGTGGTCGGCCTGAGCGTGGCCTGGGCCCGGGCGCGCGGCGTGCCCGGCGCGGACGCCGCCTTCGGCGCCCTGGTGGCCGCCTTTCCGAACAGCGGCTTCATGGGCGTGCCCCTGCTGGTGGCCCTGCTGGGGCCGGCCGCCGCCGGGCCGGTCATCTGCACCGTGCTGGCCGACATGATCGTCACCAGCTCGGTCTGCGTGGCGCTGTCCCAGGCCCTGGGCGGCCATGGCGACCACGCCCGCGCCGCCGTGCTGCGCTCGCTGCGCGGCGCCCTGTCCAACCCCCTGCCCTGGGCCATCGGCCTCGGGGCGCTGATCGGGGCGCTGGGCCTGCAGCTGCCCGCGCCAGTGACCGGCATCGTCAACCTGCTGGCCGACGCGGCCAGCCCGGTGGCGCTGTTCACCATCGGCGCGGTGCTCTGGCGCGCCACCCCGCACACCGGCGCCCATGGCCAGGCGCTGGGGCCGCACCGGCTGGCCCGGGTGGTGGCGCCCTTCCGCCCGGTGCTGCCGGAGGTGCTGCTCAAGCTCGCGCTGCATCCGGCCGGGGTCTGGGCCGGCGGCCGGGCCCTGCAGGCGGCCGGCCTGCCGCTGGGCGACGCCGCCCTGCTGGCCCTGACCCTGACCGCCGCCCTGCCCAGCGCCAGCAACGTGGCCCTGCTGACCGAGCGCTACGGCGCGGACACCGCCCGCGTGGCCCGCATCATCCTGGCCAGCACGCTGCTGGCCTTTGCCAGCTTCAGCGGCCTGGCCCGCTGGCTGGTCACAGCGGCACCGTCCGCGGGGTGAAGGCCGGCGCCTGACGGGCCTGGCTGACCTGCTCGAAATGCAGGCCCAGGCTGAGCAGCTTCCATTCGCTCCAGGCCGGCCCGACGAAGGACAGGCCCAGCGGCAGACCGCGCACCAGGCCGGCCGGTACCGTCAGGTGCGGGTAGCCCGCCACCGCCGGCAGGGTGGAGAAGCTGGACCCGTAGTGGTCGCTGGCGATCGGGTCGATCAGCCAGGCCAGGCCGCCGGTGGGCGCCACCAGGGCGTCGAGCCGGTGGGCCTGGAACGCCTTGTCCAGCCCTTCGTCGCGCGACTGCCGGCGGCACAGGGCCAGGGCCTCGCGGTAGGCTGGTGTGTCCAGCCCGCCCAGGGCCTGGGCCTGGGTGAACAGCTCCTGGCCGAACCAGGCCATCTCGCGGTCGCGGTGGGCCTCGTTGAAGGCGATCACGTCGGCCAGGTTCTTCACCGGCGCCTGTGGCGCGAAGGTGGCCAGCCACTGCGCCAGGTCGTGCTTGAGCTCGTAGAGCATCACGGCCAGCTCGGCGTCATTGAAGGCCGGCGAGGGCTGCGGCAGGTCCACCGGGTCGATCACCTCGGCGCCCTGGGCCTTGAGCAGGGCGATCATCTTGTCCACCAGGGCATCGGCCTCGTCGAAGCCGGTGAAGAAGGCCCGCGCCACGCCCAGGCGGGCCCCACGCAGGGCCTGGCGCTGGAACATGCCCTCGCCCGGCCGGGGCGGGGGGACCTGGGTGGTGGCCGCGTCCTGCGCGTCGGGGCCGGACAGGGCCAGGTAGAGCAGGGCCGCATCGGCCACGCTGCGGGTCATGGGCCCGGCGGTGTCCTGGCTGTGGGCGATGGGGATGATGCCGTCGCGGCTGATGCGCCCCACCGTGGGCTTGAGCCCCACCAGGCCGCAGATGGAGGCCGGCGAGACGATGGAGCCGTCCGTCTCGGTGCCCACGCCCAGCGGCGCCAGGCCCGCCGCGATGGCCGCGCCGGTGCCCGCGCTGGAGCCGCTGGTGCTGCGGTCCAGCGCATAGGGATTGCGGGTCAGGCCGCCGCGGCCGCTCCAGCCACTGGTGGACCGGGTGGAGCGGATGTTGGCCCACTCGCTGAGGTTGGTCTTGCCCAGGATGACGGCGCCGGCCTCGCGCAGGCGCTGGACCAGGTGGGCGTCGCGCGCGGCCCGCACGCCGTCCAGCGCCAGCGAGCCAGCGCTGGTGCTCATGCGGTCGCCGGTGGCGATGTTGTCCTTGAGCAGCACCGGCAGGCCGTGCAGCGGGCCGTGCAGGGTGTTGCGGGCCCGCTCGGCGTCCAGCGCGCGGGCGATGTCCAGGGCCTCGGGGTTGAGCTCGATGATGCTGTTGAGCTGCGGCCCCTGGCGGTCGAGGGCCTCGATGCGCTGCAGACAGTCCTGCACCAGGTCCTCGCTGCGCAGCCGCCCGGCCACCAACTGGGCCGCCAGGGCGGTGGCCGGGCTCTGGCCCTCCGACGCCAACGCCGGCACCGCGGCCGGTGCGGTGCCGGCTGCGGCCAGGCCAAAGGTGGAGGCAGAAGACAGCAGCAGGGTGCGACGTTGCATGGTCGGCTCCGACAGGGGATGCGGGTGTGGCCGTTCTTATACCCGGCCGGCCGCCGCCGTCACAGCTTGTGGGTGGACAGCAGCAGGCTGGTTTCCGTGTGGGCGATGCCCTCGATCTGGCGGATGCGGCCCAGCACCCGGTCGAAGGCCTCCAGGCTGTCGGCGCGCAGCTCGGCCACCATGTCCCAGCGGCCGTTGGTGGTGTGCAGGGTGGCCACCGCCGGGTCGCCGCGCAGCGCGCGCAGCACCGCGTCGGCCCGGTTGCCCTCCACCGCGATGGTCATCCAGGCGGCGATGCGCTGGCTGTCGGTCTGGGGTTTCAGGCGCACCGTGTAGCCGGTGATGGTGCCGGCCGCTTCCAGCCGGGCCAGGCGGTTCTGCACCGTGCCGCGCGCCACGCCCAGGGCTTTGGCCAGCGCCGCCACCGGCGTGCGGGCGTTGGCCCGCAGCAGCGCGATCAGTTCCCGGTCAATGTCGTCCATCGTGGCCCCGTCGATTGAACACATCGCCAATCTAGTCTGGCAATGCGCTCAGAACCATCGGGCAATCCGCCAGTGTGCTGGCTTCACTCTGGCGCCGGCCCTCCGCAGAATCGGTGGCAGGAGACAACACCCATGGTGAACTACATCGGCGTATCGGACATCCAGCAACTGGTCCGCGAGATCGGCGCCGCCGACTTCCTGGCCCAGCTGGCCGACACCATCGAAGACGACTACCGGCGCTGGGACCAGTTCGAGAAATCGGCCCGCGTGGCCAGCCACTCGGCCCAGGGCGTGATCGAACTGATGCCCGCCAGCGATGGCGCGCTGTACGGCTTCAAGTACGTCAACGGCCACCCCAAGAACACGGCGGCCGGCCTGCTGACCGTCACCGCCTTCGGCGTGCTGGCCGAGGTGTCCACCGGCTACCCGCTGCTGCTGTCGGAGCTGACAGTGACCACCGCGCTGCGCACCGCGGCCATGTCGGCCCTGGCCGCCCGCCACCTGGCGCGGCCGGACAGCCGGGTGATGGCCCTGATCGGCAACGGCGCACAGAGCGAGTTCCAGGCCCTGGCCTTCCACCGCCTGACCGGCGTGCGCGCACTGCGCCTCTTCGACACCGACCCGCGCGCCACCGCCAAGCTGGTGCAGAACCTGCTCGCCCTGCCCGGCCTGGCCGACCTGCAGCTGCAGGTCTGCGCCAGCACGGCCGAGGCGGTGCAAGGCGCCGACATCGTGACCACGGTGACGGCCGACAAGCGCCAGGCCGTGGTGCTGACGCCCGAGATGATCCGCCCGGGCATGCACCTGAACGCGGTGGGCGGCGACTGCCCGGGCAAGACCGAGCTGGCGCGCGACATCCTGCTGCGGCCGGACCTGAGGATCGTCGTCGAGTACGAGCCGCAGACCCGGCTGGAGGGCGAGATCCAGCAGCTGCCGGCCGACCACCCGGTGACCGCCTTCGCCGATGTGGTGCGCCACCGCGCGCCCGGGCGGGAGCGGCCCGATCAGGTCACGCTGTTCGACTCGGTGGGTTTCGCGCTGGAGGACTTCTCCGCCCTGCGCCTGCTGCACACGCTGCTGCAGGCCCAGCGCAACGGCGTGCGCCAGATCGACCTGGTGCCCACGCTGGACGACCCCAAGGACCTGTTCGGCGGCACGCTGGGCCGCGCCGCGGCGGGCCCGACGCGGCTGCGCCGGGTGGCCTGAGCGCCGAAGCTGGCGCTCAGCAATCCAGCGTGCGGTGGCGCAGCGCCGGCAACTGGGTGCGCACCGCGTCGCGCCGGGGGACCGAGAGCTCGCCCGCCACCACCCCTTCGCCCTCGGCTGCAGGGCCATCACCTCGCCCCAGGGGTCGATGACCATGCTGTGGCCCCAGGTGCGGCGGCCGTTCTCGTGCAGCCCGCCCTGGCCGATGGCCAGCACATGGCATTGGTTTTCCACCGCGCGGGCGCGCAGCAGCAGCTCCCAGTGGGCCTGGCCGGTGGTGTAGGTGAAGGCAGCGGGCACCACCAGCAGGTCGCAGGGGGGCGTCATCAGGGCCCGGTACAGCTCCGGGAAACGCAGGTCGTAGCAGACCGACAGGCCCACGCGATGGCCCTCGGCCTCGAAGGCCACCGGCGTGTCGCCGGCCTCCAGCACCCGTGCCTCGTCATAGGCCTCGCGGCCGTTGTCGAAGGAGAACAAGTGGATCTTGTCGTAGCGGGCCACGCGGGCGCCATCGGGCCCCCAGACGCAGCAGGCGTTGCGCACCCGCCCCGGCGTGGCGGCGCGGATGGGCAGGGTGCCGCCGATCAGCCACAGGCCGTGGCGGCGCGCCAAGGCGGACAGGGCGTCCTGGATCGGCCCCTGGCCATCGGCCTCGGCGATGGCCAGCTTGTCCTCGTCGCGCCGGCCCATCAGGCAGAAGTACTCGGGCAGGGCCACCAGGCGGACGCCCGCATGGGCGGCCTCGCCCACCAGGCGGGCGGCGGTGGCCAGGTTGTGCTCCACGTCGGGCGTGGAGACCATTTGCAGGGCAGCGATCTTCATGCCGAGAGCATAGCCTGGGGCCCGCGCGGGCGCATCGGCCCAGCCCTCAGCCCCCGCGCGTGCGGGGCGAGGACGCGGCGCCGGAGGCGGGCAGGGTCGGCTCGGGCAGCGGTGAGGCATCGGCCTGGCGTGGCACCGGCACCAAGGTGGGGGCGTCCCAGCTGCCGCCGACGCGGAACTCGCGCGTGCCCGCCTCGGCCAGCGGCTTGCTCAGCACGTACTGGGCCAGGAAGGCGCCCAGGCCGATGACCGGGTTGATCGCGGCATAGGCCAGCGAGGCGGTGCCGGCGCTGATCTCGGGCACCACCACCATGCGCAGGTCCTGGGTCTCGTGACGCAGGTCGGTCTGCCCGTCCATCAGCACCACCGCCTGCACACCGCGGATGCGCAGGTTGTTGGTGCTGGCGATGCCGTCGGACAGCAGCACGTCGGCACTGACGTTGTCGAAGGCGAAGCCGGCGTCGAACACATCACGGAAGTCCAGCAGGAAGCGGCGCGGCAGGGCCTGCAGGCTCAGCACGCCCAGCAGGCGGCCGGCGCCCGGGTTGACCTTGAGGAACTGGCCGGACTCCAGCGCCAGCTGCATGTGGCCGGTCATGCCGGCCCAGTCGGGCGAGAGCGGCGAACCGTTCCAGGCCAGCTCGCCGGTCACCTGGCCCTTGGCCCCCTTGACCACCCGCCCCATGCCCAGGTGCTCCAGCAGGTTGCCACCGTCCTGCACGTCCAGCTTGAAGTTCAGCGCCATGCGCCGGCGCGGGCCAGGCGCCCACTGTCCGCTGCCGGTGAGCCGTGCGTCCGGGCCGGTCATGGCCAGGCGCGACAGGCGCCAGTCCTGGCCCCCTTCGCCGCGGTAGCTGGCCTGCACCTCCAGCTTGCCCAGCTGGCGCCCCTTCAGCTCGAAGTTGTCCACCACGATGTCCAGCGCGGGCACGCCGTCGCTGGCCTGGTCAAGCAGGCTGTCGACCTGGTCGACCTCGGCCTCGGGCACCACCAGCCGCCCCAGCCGGGCCATCAGACGGCCCGAGGCCGGCTCGCCGGCCGTGGCCGGGCGGTAGTCGATCCGGCCCTGGATCTGGCGCGCGTTCAGTTCGGCCAGCCAGTGCGCGCCATCGCCCTGCACGCGGCGCTGGACCTGGGCCTGCACCGCGTCCAGCCGACGCCCGTCCAGGCTCAGGGAATGGGCCTTGAGGCTCAGGTCGGTGGGCAGGTAGCCCTGGCGGCTGCCGGCCCCCGCCCCCGCCCCGCCCAGGCCCAGGTCGGCCCCCAGGGCGTGCCAGGCATCCACGTCCACGTCGCCCAGCTGCAGCGCGGCCTGCACCGTGCCCGCGGTGGCCGCGGGCAGCGGCGCCCCGAGGGCCAGCGCCCCCTTTAGCACCTGGGCTTGCGCGCCCGAGAGATCGCGCTGGTATTCGGCCACCGCCAGGTTGCCCAGCTCCACGCGCAGGGTGTCGCGCTCGGGCTGGCCGGCCACCGGCTCGGCCAACCGCGTCTGGTAGCGCAGCGGCAGGGCGGCCTCGGCGGTCTTGGCCAGCGGCGCCGGCAGGGTGCTGGCCAGGCCGGTGAGCGGGCTGGTCAGCAGCATCTCGGTCTGGCCCCGGCGCACCGTCAGGTCCAGCTGGTAGGGCGTCTGCCCGCTCAGGCGCTGGGCCAGGCGGGACACCGGCCCGAACTCCGGGGCCTGGCGCAGGCCCTCGGCCGTGGCCACGCCCTGGCTCTGGAAGCGCAGGCTGCCGTCCGGCTGCAGGCTGCCCGAGAGGCTGGTCTCGCCGCCCAGCACGCGGGCGCTGCCGCTGGCCAGGCTGAAGCTGCGGTCGCTGAACTGGATCTGGGCCCGCGTGCCGGCCAGCAGCGGCATGTCGGGGGCCATGCGCACATCGTTGCCGCTCAGGGCCAGTTGCCCCTTGACGGTGGTCTTGTCGGTGTCTTCGAGCGGGATGTTGAGCGCCAGCTTCAGGTCCATGGCGCCGGTGCCGCTGGCCTGGCGCAGGGCGCCGTCGGTCAGGCGGTCCACCGGCGAGCTGGCCACGTAGCGCAGCCCGTCGGCCAGGGGGCCGCGCACATTGCCGGCAATGGTGAGCACCGGGTGGGAGAGGAGGTCGGCGATCTCGCCGTTGACGCCCTGCAGCGTGAGTCCGTACAGCCGCGCCTGGGCATTGCGGATGCGCATGCGGGCGCGGTCGAACAGCAGCTCGCCATGCAGCTGCTCGAAGGCCGGCCATTCGGGCGTGGCCCCGGCCTGCGCAGGTGGCACATAGGCCAGGGTCACGCCCTGCAGCTGGGCGCCGATGCGGAACTCGCCGGTCCCGGCCCGCGGGTAGGGGAAGTCCCAGAGGTCGCCCTGGGTGCGGAACTGCAGCTGGCGGACCTCGCCGGCCAGCACCGCCTGGCGCACGTAATCGCGCGCGTCGTGGCCGATGCCCAGGGGCAGGTAGCGCACCACCTGGGGCGCGGCCACCTGGTTGATGCGGCCCGTCATGTCCAGCCAGCCCGGGAAGCGCCGGCCGCTGCCCTGCCCGGGCTGGGCTCCGCTGTGCCAGCGGGCCTGCAGCTCGCCCTGCAGATCGGGGTTGGCGTAGCGGGCCTCGCGCACCAGCAGCTCGATGTCGGGCTCCTGACCCGGACGGGGCCGCACCTGCCAGACCAGCTTGGCCGAAAGCCGGTCCATCGGCACCTCGGGCTGCTCGAAGACACCCGGGAAGCTCAGCGCCCCGTCATGCACCGAGAGCTGGCCCTCGCCGCCGGATTCGTTGGCGTCCAGCGTGAGCTCGGCGCCGCGCCAGCCCGGCCGGGCCGGCTCGTCCGGGTGGGCCGGATCCACCTCGCCAGGCTGCAGGGACAGTCCGGTGGCCTTGGCCTGCACCCGGTAGTGCTCGGGTCGGGCCAGCGGCCCGCTCCAGCTGGCCACCAGGCCCTGGACCTGGCCTTCCGGCCGGGTGTGGACCAAGCCCTGGCGCAGCCCGTCCGGCAAAGGCAGACGCTCGGCGATGTGGGCCATCAGGGCCAGGTCCAGCCGGTCGGCGCGGAACTCGCCCCCCGTCACCGGAGCCTCGGGCGCGGACGGGCCACCGGAGGCGCCGATCACCTGGGCCTGGCGCCAACCCAGCGTGAACTGGCTGGCCGGCCAGCGCTGGCCATCCTCGGTGACGAAGCCCAGGCCCTGGGCGCTGATGCGCACCCCGTCGCGCTGGCGCTGCACCTGCAGCCGCCCCTCCAGCCGGCTGAGCGACAGGGGCTCGAGCGTGCGGTCCAGCCGCAGTTGCACCGCGTCCAGACCCAGATCCACCGCCCCGCCGCGCCAGTCACCCCGTTCCACATCCAGCCAGGCCCGCAGCGCACCGCTGCCGGCCTTGAGCTCGAAGGGCAGGCTGACGTAGCGCTGCAGCGTGTCCACGTCGGCATGCGGCAGGTCGGCGTACAGCGTGCCGGACCAGCGCGGCCAGTCGCCCGGGCGGGCCAGCAGCGGCTGGGTGAAGCGCCCGCGCAGGCTGAAGCGCTGCCCCCACTCGGCCGGCGGGGTGGCGTCCAGGCGCAGATCATGGTGGCGCAGGCCGTTGCGCATCACCAGGTCCACGCCGTCCAGGCTCAGCGGCGGAGCGCCGCGCTGTTCGTCTAACCAGCGCAGCTGGCCGCCGCGGATCACGAACTCGGGCTGGGCGAAGAACCAGTCGGCGGCCCGGTGGTCGTCGGCGCCGGTGGGCTGGCTGAGGTCCAGCCCGCCGACGTAGACATGGCCCCGCGCATCGCGGCGGATGTCCAGGCGCGCGCCCTCGACATAGACCTGGGACAGGCGCAGCGACCAGCTCAGCAGCGAGCGCAGCGACAGCGCAGCGTCCACCCGCGGCAGGCGCAGGGCCTCGCGGCCTTGCGGATCGAGCAGCACCACGTCACGCGCCTGCACGGTGGGCACCCAGTGCGAGGAACCGGCGCTGAGCTGGCCCAGGCGCACGGTCAGCCCCAGCGAGCGCGAGAGCCGCTGCTCGAGGTCAGGGCGCCAGTCGGACAGGTGCGGCAGAATCCCCCAGTGCAGGATCAGCCATCCCAAAAGCAATAAGCTCCATGCGCAGATCAGCAGCAGCGACACCGCACGGAAGGCACCGCGTGACAGGGATACGAGCACAGGACGGCGAGGCTGGGGCACTCGCCCGGTTTCGGGGAACATCAAAGGCATGGATCGACGGTCCGGCGTGCGCCGCACCGATCCTGCTGGACAAGGTGCTCCGCAACAGGGTCGCACGCCTGTCGCGACAGCAATCTAGCACACCGATCCTGGCGGTCTGATGAGTGCCTTACAACCTGTGACGCCGCCCTGCCGCGCCGAAGCGGCCCACAGCCGGTTCGTGCAGCGCATCCGCCGGCGCTATGCCGACGAGCTGCCGCTGCTGCCCGCGGGCGTGCCGGACCGCGCTGCCATCCTGGCGCTGATCGACAAACTGGCGACGCGCGGACGCGCCCTGCCCAGCGCGCTGCGGGTGGCCCGGCAGCTGGTGGTCGAGCGCCTGGTGGCGTTGGACGTGGAGCAGCGCGCGCCGCTGGAACACGTCACCGGCACCATGACCGCGCTGGCCGAGGCCACGCTGGAGCGCGCCCTGACCGCGGCCCGCAGCGAGGCGGCCGAGCGCCACGGCCTGCCGCGCAACGAGGCCGGCGAGGTCATCGACTTCTGGATCGTAGGCATGGGCAAGCTCGGCGCCCGCGAGCTCAATGTCTCCTCGGACATCGACCTGATCTACGTCTACGAGGACGACGGCGAGACCGACGGCGCGGTGCCCATCTCGGCCCACGAGTACTTCGCCCTGGTGGCCAAGAAGCTCTACACCCTGATCGGCGACGTCACCGACGACGGTTTCGTCTTCCGGGTGGACCTGGCCCTGCGCCCGAATGGCAACTCCGGCCCCTCGGTCGTCAGCCTGGCCATGCTGGAGGAGTACTTCTTCGTCCAGGGCCGCGAATGGGAGCGCTTCGCCTGGCTCAAGAGCCGGGTCGTGGCGCCGCTGGACAGCGTGGCCAGCGGCCGGCCGCTGGCCCTGCGCGCCCTGGTCACGCCCTTCGTCTATCGCAAGTACCTGGACTACGGCGTCTTCGAAGGCCTGCGCCAGCTGCACCGCAAGATCCGCGAAGAGGCCCAGCGCCGCGCCGCCGGCCGGCCCGAGCGGGCCAACGACGTCAAGCTCTCGCGCGGGGGCATCCGCGAGATCGAGTTCATCGTCCAGCTGCTGCAGGTGGTGCGCGGCGGCCAGTACCCGGAGATCCGCACCCGCGCCACGCTCAAGGGCCTGCAGAAGCTGGCCGCCGGCGGGCTGATGAAGCCCGAGACGGCCCAGGCCCTGGCCAAGGCCTACGTCTTCCTGCGCCAGGTGGAGCACCGCATCCAGTACCTGGACGACCAGCAGACCCATCTGCTGCCCACCACCGATGCCGACCTGGGCTGGATCGCCGGCAGCCTGTGCCTGGTGTGCACGGCCGACGCCTGCGAGCTGCTGGACCGGCTGTGCGAGGTGCGCGAGCTGGTGGCCACCGAGTTCGACGCCCTGCTACAGAACAGCCAGGGCGGCGGCGCGACCTGCCGCGGCAAGGGCTGCGGCGTGCCACTGCCCATCGACAGCGAACGGCTGTGGGAAAAGCTGCCACCCGCGCTGCTGCCGCGGGTGAAGGCCCTGGCGGCCCACCCGAGGATGCAGAGCCTGCGCGAGGAAAGCCGGCTGCGCCTGGGCAAACTGGTGCTGCGGGCCGCCCATGGCGCCAGCGAGGGCCTGTGCACGCAGCAGGCGGTCGAGCATTTCATCGACTGGCTGGAACCCCTGCTGCGCCGCGAAAGCTACCTGGCCCTGCTGGTGGAGCGGCCCAATGTGCAGCAGCGCCTGATGCGCCTGCTGGGTCTGGCCCGCTGGCCGATGCGCTACCTCATGCAGCACCCCGCGGTGATCGACGAACTGGCCGACGAACGCCAGATCGCCGAGCGCTTCGACCGCGCGGCCTTCACCAGCGACCTGGACGAGCGCCACACCGCCTGGGTGCGGGCCGGTGAGGCTGACGAAGGCGAGCTGCTGGACACCCTGCGCCGCGCCCACCACGCCGAGACCTTCCGCACCCTGGTGCGCGACGTGGAGCAGCGCATCACCATCGAGCAGGCCAGCGACGACCTCTCGGCCCTGGCCGACGCCATCGTGGACTGCTGCATCCGCTGGGCCTGGGCCCACCTGAAGCAGCGCCACCGCGACGAGCCGCAGTTCGCGGTGATCGCCTACGGCAAGCTGGGCGGGCTGGAGCTGGGCTACGGCAGCGATCTGGACGTGGTCTTCCTCTACGACGACGATGCCGAGCCCGATGCCGACCGCGCGCAGGAGGTCTACGCCGCCTTCGTGCGCAAGCTGATCGCCTGGCTGACCCTGCGCACCGCCGCCGGCGAGCTGTTCGAGATCGACACCGCGCTGCGCCCCAACGGCGGCGCTGGCCTGCTGGTGACCTCGGCCGCCGCCTTCGACAAATACCAGCGTGGCCGCGGCAGCAACACCGCCTGGACCTGGGAACACCAGGCCATCACCCGGGCCCGCTGGTGCGCCGGCAGCCAGCACCTGGCCGAGCGCTTCGAGGCCACGCGGCGCGCGGTCATCAGCGCCGAGCGTGATGCGCAGGCCCTGCAGGGCGAGGTGACGGCCATGCGCGAGAAGGTGCGCGCGGCCCACCCCGAGCGGGGCGGGCTGTTCGACGTCAAGCACAGCGCCGGCGGCATGATGGACGTGGAGTTTTGCGTGCAGTACCTGGTGCTGGCCCACAGCGGCCGCCACCCCGAGCTGCAGGACAACGCCGGCAACATCGCGCTGCTGCAGCGGGCCGAGGCCGCCGGCCTGCTGCCCGCCGGGGTGGGCCATGCGGCGGCCGATGCCTACCGCGAGCTTCGCCGGGCCCAGCACCGGGCCCGCCTGAACGAGCAGGCCACCCAGTTCCCGCCCGAGCAGCTGGCCACCGAGCGCGCCGCCGTGCTGGCCCTCTGGCAGGCCGTGTTCGGCCGCTGAGGGCTCGGCGCGCGTGGGGTTGCACCGCCATCGCCTCCTGCTCCGCCTGAGCTGGCCGCTGTTCGCGGTCGGCCTGGCTCTGTTCGCCCTGGCCCTGCAAGCCGGCAGCAGCGCCTGGCCCGACCCGCGCTGGGACTGGCAGCCGGCCCTGGCCTTCGCCCAGCCCTGGCGCTGGTGGACCGCCGCGGGCGCCCACTGGAGCCCCCAGCACCTGCAGATGAACCTGGCGGGCTGCGCCCTGCTGGCCTGGCTGGGCTGGCGGGCCGGCCTGGGCCCGCGCGCCACCGGGGCCTGGGCCCTGGCCTGGCCGCTGACCCAGCTGGGCCTGCTGCTGCAGCCCGGCCTAGCGCATTACGCCGGCCTTTCGGGCGTGCTGCATGCCGGCATCGCGGTGCTGGATGTCTGGCTGCTGCAGGGGCCGGCGCGTGACCGGCGCCTGGGTCTGGCCCTGGCCGCCGGCCTGGTCCTCAAGCTGCTGTCCGAACATGCCTGGACCGGCCCGGCCCACGCCGTGGCCGGCTGGGATTTCCCGCTGGCGCCGCTCTCGCACGTGAGCGGCACCCTGGTCGGCTGGCTGTGCGGCGCCCTGCTGCTGCGCCGTCACCGCCACCGGCCCCCTTTCTCCACACGATGACCGACCGACACCTGCACCTCGACCGCCTGGCGGTCCTCTGCCTCGTGGGCTGCTCCGCCGTCTGGGGCCTGAACCAGGCCGCCGTGAAGGTGGCGCTGTCCGACTTCCCGCCGCTGGCCCAGGCCGGCCTGCGTTCGCTGGGCGCGGCCCTGCTGCTGGCCCTGTGGGCGCGCTGGCGCCGGCTGCCCGTGGCCCCCACGCGGGAGACGCTGTGGCCCAGCCTGCTGACGGGGCTGCTGTTCGCCGCCGAGTTCGGCGTCTACTTCTCGGGCCTGCAGTACACCAGCGCCTCACGCATGGTGGTGTTCGTCTACCTCTCGCCCTTCGTGGTGGCCCTGGGCATGCCGCTGATCGCCCCGGGCGAGCGCCTGGGCCGTGCGCAGATGGCCGGCCTGCTGCTGGCCTTTGCCGGCGTGGCCGGCGCCTTCAGCGAAAGCGGCCATGGCGGCCCGCACCAGCTGCTGGGCGACGCGATGGGCGTGCTGGGCGCGGTGCTGTGGGGCGGCACCACGCTGGCCATCCGGGCCACCGCGCTGTCACGCGCCAGCGCCGAACAGACGCTGATGAGCCAGCTGGCGGTCTCGGCGGTGGCGCTGCTGGCGGCCTCGGCCTGGAGGGGCGAGGCCTGGCCGGCGCAGATCCACGCGCTGTCCTGGGCCGCCCTGGGCTTCCAGACGGTGATCGTCACCTTTGCCAGCTACCTGTTGTGGTTCTGGCTGATGCGGCACTACCCGGCCACCAAGATCTCGGCCTTCACCCTGCTCACACCGGTGTTCGGCCTGCTGGCGGGGGTGCTGCTGCTGGGCGAGCCGGCCACGCCGCGCATCCTGCTGGCACTGGCGGCGGTGGCCATCGGCATCGCGCTGGTGAGCCGACCGGCGCCGGCCGCACCGTCGTCGTCGGCCCCGTCCTGATCAGGCCGGCTTGACCTGGCCGGCCGTCACGGCCGCCAGCTTCTGGGTGACTTCCTTGCGGAAACGGTTGAGTTCCTGTACCGAGGCGAAGCTGCGCTCCATCAACAGACTCATGTTGTGCAGGATGCGCTCGACCACCTTGTTCTCCCACACGGCGTCGAACTGGATCTGCTGGTCCAGCCAGTGCTCCAGCCAGTCCGGGTTGGGCAGGCGGCTCTGCACGGTGTCGCGCGGGAAGAGCTTCTCGTTGACGTGCAGGTTGGTGGGGTGCAGGGCCTGGGCGGTGCGGCGGGCGCTGGCCATCAGCACGCCCACCTTGGCAAAGGCCGCGCGGGCCTCGTCACCGAACTTGTTCATCGCGCGCTTCATGTAGCGCAGGTAGGCGCCGCCATGGCGGGCCTCGTCCTTGGACAGGGTCTCGTAGATGGCCTTGATCACCGGCTCGGTGTGCCATTCGGCGGCCCGGCGGTACCAGTGGTTCAGGCGGATCTCGCCGCAGAAGTGCAGCATCAGGGTTTCCAGCGCGGGCGCCGGGTCGAACTCGAAGCGCACCTCGTGCAGCTCTTCCTCGGTGGGCACCAGGTCCGGACGGAAGCGGCGCAGGTACTCCATCAGCACCAGCGAGTGCTTCTGTTCCTCGAAGAACCAGACGCTCATGAAGGCCGAGAAGTCGGAGTCGTCCTGGTTGTCGCGCAGGAACATCTCGGTGGCCGGCAGGGCCGCCCACTCGGTGATGGCGTTCATCTTGATCGTCTGGGCCTGCTCCTCGCTGAGCAGACTGGCATCGAAGCGGTCCCAGGGGATGTCCGTGGCCATGTTCCAGCGAACAGCTTCCAGCTGCTTGAACAGTTCGGGGAACAACATCGGGGCAATCTCCTCGTTTCTTGATGCGGATCAGGGACAGGGGCGACAGTGTCTCATGCCGCGTTTACACAGAGAAATGCAAGGGCGTGGAACTTTCCCGGGGAACGGTCCTCAGACCTGACGTGGGTTGGGTTGTGGCGCTTCGGCGCCCGCCCCGGTTCCGGTGCAGTGGTGCCCGGAGCCGTCTTCTTAAAGCCGCGCAGCCTGTCGGGTCTTCCCGGCTGTTGCCTGGAGTGCCTCTCCTCCTCCCTCCCTGTTGCACTCAGGCGCTGCGCGGCTTTCTTCTTTTCTGCCCGCATTCCCCCCAACATTCGCCTTCCGCACCGATCGGTGCGGCTTTGCCGTGTTCAGCGCGGCAAGGCGTCCAGTGCGTCGGCCAGGGCGGTCAGATCGGCCACCACCCGCCAGGGGCGGGCTTGCGCGCCCGCGGGTGGCTGAGCCGCCGCCTGCCGGCAGACCCAGGCGCTGGGCAGGCCGGCCGCGTGGGCGCCCTCGATGTCCAGGGCCCAGTCGTCGCCGATGTGCAGCACCTCGTGCGGGGCGCAGCCCAGTTGCGCACAGGCCGCATGGAAGAAGGCGGCGTGGGGCTTGCCCAGGCCGAAGCTGCGTGCGCCCAGCGTGCCCACGAAATGCGCGCCCAGGCCGATGCGGGCCAGATCGGCGTTGCCATTGGTCAGCGCCAGCACCGGAAAGGCCGCCGACAGCCGCGCCAGGGCCTCGGCCACGTCGGGAAACAGATCCACACGCTGACGGTGGTCCATGAACAGCGCGAAGGCGGGCTCGGCCAGCGCCGGGTCTTCGCCGCTGTGGGCCAGGGCCCGGGCGATGCTGGTCTGGCGCAGCCAGCTCAGGTCATGGGCCTGCTCGGGATGCTCGCGCCCCACGGCCTCGCGCACGGCCCGCAGGGCCGCGGTGTCGAAGGCGGCCGCCGTGGCCGGTGCATGGGCCTTCAGCCAGTCGTGCAGCACCGCCTCGGCTCGCTCGATGGCCGGCCAGACCGGCCAGAGCGTGTCATCCAGGTCCAGCGTGAGGGCGCGGGGGCGGCGGGTCAGGCTCACCGCATCCAACCCTTGCGCCGGAAGTACAGCAGCGGCGCAGCCACCGAGGCCACCATCAGCACCAGGGCGAAGGGATAGCCCCAGGGCTGCTGCAGCTCGGGCATGTGCTTGGAAATTCATGCCGTAGATGCTGGCGATCAGCGTGGGCGGCAGCAGGGCCACCGAGGCCACGGAGAAGATCTTGATGATCTTGTTCTGGTTGATGTTGATGAAGCCGACGGTGGCGTCCATCAGGAAGTTGATCTTGTCGAACAGGAAGGCGGTGTGGCTGTCCAGCGAGTCGATGTCGCGCAGGATCTGCCGCGCCTCTTCGAACTGCTCGGCATTGAGCATGCGGCTGCGCATCATGAAGCTCACCGCGCGGCGGGTGTCCATCACGTTGCGTCGGATGCGGCCGTTCAGGTCCTCCTCCTTGGCGATGGCGGTCAGGGCCAGGCCAGCGGCGGCATCGTCCACGTCCTGCTTGAGGACGCGGGCCGAGACCTGCTCCAGCGCGTCGTAGATGCCTTCCAGCGCATCGGCGGAGTATTCCGCGTCGGCGTCATAGAGCTTGAGCAGCACATCCTTGGCGTCTTCGATCAGGGCCGGGATGCGGCGCGCGCGCAGACGCAGCAGGCGGAACACCGGCAGGTCCTCGGCATGGACCGAGAACAGCACGTTGTTGTGCAGGATGAAGGCCACCCGCACGTTGCGCGGCGTGACGTCGTCGTCGATCAGGAAGTCCGAGCGAATGTGCAGCTCGCCGTTGTCTTCCTCGTAGAAACGGGCCGATTCCTCCAGGTCATCGTCGACGATGTTGCCCGGGATGTGCAGGCCGAAGCGACCCGCGATCCAGCCGATCTCCTCGGCCGTGGGGTCTTCCAGGTCGACCCAGATGGGCTGGACATCGACCAGGTCGGCCGCGGAATCGATTTCTTCTTGCAGCAGACGGCCACTCAGGCGGCCCTTGTCCAGGGTGAAGACATTGAGCATGGGGACTTCCAGCATCGGCCGGCCCCAGGGGCGAAGAGGGGCTGGCGATTGAAACAGCGGGCGGGGGCGGGGTCAGACCGTCTCGCCCCACCGGCACGCAAGGTGCCGCATGCGCCTATCGGCTGCTGGAGCGGACGGTCACCGAGGGTGAGGTGTGTCCAAAGGGTGCTCTTCTTTCAAGAAATGCAAGGCTGGGAACCGACAACGCAGGGCCTGATTCCGAAGAAGACAGGGTGTCCCCGGCGGTGGCAGCCAGAGGTCTGTGCAGTCGTGCACGCAATCGAGAAGTCTAACCGGGGTTTCCCATGCTGACCATGCTTGTCAAAGCATGGGCCGATGGGCACACTGGGTCGAACCGATGGCGTCATCGAGGCGTCATCGGCCCTGCAGAGCCAGCCTCTGCGTCTCTGAGCAATCCCGTCCCGAAAGGAGCCCTCGATGAACCTGACGATCAGTGGACATCATCTGGAGGTCACCCCCGCGCTGCGCGAGTACGTGCGTACCAAGCTGGACCGCATCACGCGTCACTTCGACCAAGTCGTCGATGTCAATGTGCTGCTGATGGTGGAGAACCTGAAGGAAAAGTCCCGACGCCAGAAGGCAGAAATCACTCTCCACGTGAAGGGCAGGGATATTTTCGTGGAGCAGTCCCACGAGGACCTGTACGCCGCGATCGACCAGCTGGTCGACAAGTTGGACCGGCAGGTGTGCCGGCACAAGGACCGCATCCGTGACTATCAGCACGAACCGGCTCGCCGTCAGGCGGCCAATTTGATGTGAGCCCGCCCTCACTTCCCTGAACCAGCGGCCCTGCGGGGCCGTTTTGCTTTTCAGAAGGTTGTTGCTGCGACGCAGCAGCTGTGCGACAACCGGTGGCCTCCCCCGTGCGTTCAAGTATCAACGGGAGCGGCCGATTTCTATAATCCGCTCCCTTGTGCGTGCAGATGACGGATGTCGGGCACGCGTGGACTGGCCTGTTGCGTGCGCTTGAGGCGCCCGAATCTCACTCGTTGTCGGAGATCCTTCCATGAACCGCCTTGCCGCCATCCTGCCCGCCGCCAATGTGCTGGTGGGTGTGGAAGCCACCAGCAAAAAGCGCGCGTTCGAGCACGCCGGTCTGCTGTTCGAGAACCAGCACGCGATCGCCCGCGCGACCGTGACCGACAACCTGTTCGCTCGCGAGCGCCTGGGGTCCACCGGCCTGGGCCACGGCGTGGCCGTGCCCCACGGCCGGGTCAAGGGCCTGAAAAACCCGCTGGCCGCGGTCATCCGCGTGCAGCAGCCCATCCCCTTCGACGCCCCGGACGAAGAGCCGGTCGGCCTGCTGATCTTCCTGCTGGTGCCCGAAGCGGCCACGCAGCGCCATCTGGAGATCCTCTCGGAGATCGCCGAGCTGCTGTCGGACCGCGACATGCGCGAGAAGCTGCGCACGGCCGAGAGTGCCGCCGACGTGCATGAGCTGATCCAGCGCTGGGAACCGCTGAAGTCGGTCGCCTGAGCACGCGGGCCCCATGAAGGCCATCTCCATCAGCGCCGAGGCGCTGTTCGAGGAACACCAGCCCACCCTGCGCTGGGAGTGGATCGCCGGCCATGCCCACCCGGAGCGCCGCTTCGACGAGGCGGCCATGCGCGAAGCCCATTCCGCCGCCGACCTGGTGGGCTACCTGAACTACATCCACCCCTACCGGGTGCAGCTGGTGGGCACGCGCGAGGTGGCCTACCTCACCGCCAATGTCGGCCCGGACGTGGTGGAGCGCCGCATCCAGCGCATCGTCACCCTGGAGCCGCCGGTCATCATCGTGGCCGACGGCCAGCATCCGCCGGACCGCCTGGTGGCCCTGTGCGACCGCGCCGAGATCCCGCTCTTCGTGACCGAGCAGCCGGCCGGCTATGTGATCGACGTGGTGCGGGCCTCACTGAGCCAGCGCCTGGCCGAGCGCACCACCCGCCATGGCGTCTTCATGGACATCCTGGGCCTGGGCGTGCTGCTGACCGGCGAATCCGGCCTGGGCAAGAGCGAACTGGGTCTGGAGCTGATCTCACGCGGCCACGGCCTGGTGGCCGATGACGCGGTGGATCTGTACCGCATCTCGCAGAACACGCTGGAAGGCCGCTGCCCCGAGCTGCTGATGAACCTGCTGGAGGTGCGCGGCATCGGCCTGCTGGACATCAAGGCCATCTTTGGCGAGACCGCCGTGCGGCGCAAGATGCGCCTGAAGCTCATCGTCCACCTGGTGCGCAAGGAGACGCTGGAGCGGGAGTTCGAGCGCCTGCCCTACGAGCCCCTGCACGAGACCATCCTGGGCGTGCCGGTGCTCAAAGCGGTCATCGCGGTGGACGCCGGCCGCAACCTGGCGGTGCTGGTGGAGGCGGCCGTGCGCAACACCATCCTCCAGCTGCGCGGCATCGACACCTACAAGGAGTTCATTGCCCGTCATCAGGCGGCAATGGGTGCCCAGTCGCCGGATGCTTGACGGCCGCGCTGCGGTGCTCGCACTGCGGCTTCACGCAGTTGGCATACAGCGCCAATGCATGGTCCTGCAGCTGAAAGCCATGCTGCTGGGCGATGGCCCGCTGGCGTGATTCGATCTCGGGATCGAAGAATTCCTCCACCCGGCCGCAGGTCAGGCAGACCAGATGGTCGTGGTGGCGCCCCTCGTTGAGCTCGAAGACGGACTTGCCCGATTCGAAGTGGCTGCGCTCCAGGATGCCGGCCTGCTCGAACTGCATCAGCACGCGGTAAACGGTGGCCAGGCCGATGTCCGACCCCTCGGCCATCAGGGCCTTGAACACATCCTCGGCCGTCATGTGCCGCTGCTGGGCCTTCTGGAAGATTTCGAGGATGCGGATGCGCGGCAGCGTGGCCTTCAGGCCGCTGCTCTTGAGTTCGTCTACGTGGCTGGTCATGGTGTCTCCTGGCCCCAGGACTGGGCCGGCGGGACCGCTAGAATCGGCGCATCATAGCCAGCCCCGGCGCTCCCGCGAACGCCTGGGGTTGTTCCGGCCCCGCGCCCCTGCCCAGCCGCCCTGCGGCCCGCTGTAATGCCCCTGTCTTTCCGGATTGTCGCACTCGCCCTGCCGCTGGCCGCCGGCCTGCTGAGCGGCTGCACCCTGATTTCCCGCACCATGAGCGAGGGCATCACCAGCGTCATCACGCCCTACAAGGTCGAGGTGGTGCAAGGCAATGTGGTCACCAAGGAGATGCTGGCCCAGGTCCACACCGGCAGCTCGCGCGCCGACGTGCGTGACGCGCTGGGCTCGCCCCTGCTGGCCGACCCCTTCCATGCCGAACGCTGGGACTACGTCTTCACCATCAAGCGCCAGGGCACCGAACCCCAGAAGCGCTCCGTCGTGATCTGGTTCAACGGTGACACGGTGAAATCCATCGAAGCGCCCGAACTGCCCACCGAAGAGGAGTTCGTCGCCTCGATCACCCGCCAGCGCAGCCAGCCCTTGCCCGAGCGCAAGCTGACGCTCACCGACGAAGAGCGCGCCGCACTGCCCGTGCCCAAGGCCCCGACGCCGACCGACACCGCGCCGCAAGGGGCCAATCGCAGCTACCCTCCGCTGGAGGCTCCGTGAACCCCGTCGCCGCCCCCCTGCGCATCGCCATCGCCGGTGCCAGCGGCCGCATGGGCCGCATGCTGATCGAGGCCGTGCAGGCCGCCCCGGACTGCGTACTGGCCGGCGCCCTGGACCGTGCTGAAACCCCCGCCATCGGCCTGGACGCCACCGGCTGGCTGGGCGTGGCCAGCGGCGTGGCCATCACCGACGACCTGGCCCAGGGCCTGGCCCAGGCCGATGTGCTGATCGACTTCACCCGCCCCGAAGGCACGCTGGCCCATCTGGCGGTCTGCCGTGCCAAAGGCGTGCGCATGGTCATCGGCACCACCGGTTTCAGCGACGCGCAGAAGGCCGAGATCGCCGCTGCGGCGCGCGACATCGGCATCGTCATGTCGCCCAACATGAGCGTGGGCGTGAACGTGGTGATGCGCCTGCTGGACATGGCCAGCCGGGCGCTGAGCCAGGGCTATGACATCGAGATCATCGAAGCCCACCACCGCCACAAGGTGGACGCCCCCAGCGGTACCGCCCTGGCCATGGGCGAGGTGGTGGCCCAAGCCCTGGGCCGCGACCTCAAGGCCTGCGCCGTGTACGGCCGCGAAGGCGTGACCGGCGAGCGCGATCCCTCCACCATCGGCTTCGCCACCGTGCGGGGCGGCGACATCGTGGGTGACCACACCGTGCTGTACGCCGGCATCGGTGAGCGCATCGAGATCACCCACAAGAGCAGCAGCCGTGTGACCTACGCCCAGGGCAGCCTGCGCGCCGCCCGCTTCCTGGCCGGGCAGGGTGCCGGCCTGTTCACGATGAACGACGTGCTGGGATTCTGATCGGCATGGACGGCCTGCAGGAATTCTGGTCGCAGAGCGACGCCATCGGCCGCAGCGTGGCCCTGCTGCTGCTGGCCATGTCGGTGGGCACCTGGGTGGTGATCCTCTGGAAGGCCTGGCTGCTGCGCCGGGCCCAGCGCAGCCTGGCGCAGGCCACCCCCGCCTTCTGGCAGGCACCCGATCTGGCCGGCGGCCAGGAACGCCTGCGCAGCCTGGACCCGGAACAACTGCTGGCCCCCCTGGCCGCCGCCGCGGCCCAGCCCGTCAGCCGGGGCACGCTGGAAGAAGCCGGCAGCGCCCAGGCCCAGCACACCCGCCGGCTGCGCGACGCGCTGCACGGCGTGCTCGGCCGGCTGCAGCGCGGCCAGGTCTTCCTGGCCTCGGTCGGCGCCACCGCACCCTTCATCGGCCTGTTCGGCACCGTCTGGGGCATCTACCACGCCCTGCTGGGCATCGGCAGCGGCGGCGCGGGCAGCCTGGACCAGGTGGCCGGCCCGGTGGGCGAGGCGCTGATCATGACCGGCATCGGCCTGGCCGTGGCCATCCCCGCCGTGGTGGCCTACAACGCCTTCACCCGCGGCAACCGGGTGCTGACCGGCCGGCTGGACGCCTTCGCCTTCGAGCTGCACAGCTTCCTGACCATGGGCGAAGCCCTGGGCGCCGACACCCAGACCCCCGCCCGCCAGACCCAGCCGGCGCTGCGCCCGGTGGCCGCCGGCCACATGGCCTGAGCCACCGCACAGGAGACCGACATGGCTTTTGCCTCGTTCGACCGCAAGGGCGGCGCCGCCCCGGTGGCGGAGATCAACATGGTCCCGCTGATCGACGTGATGCTGGTGCTGCTGGTGATCTTCATCGTCACCGCCCCGCTGATGTCCCACGCCGTCAAGCTGGACCTGCCGCGCGCCAGCAGCCAGCCCGTGCCGCCGGTGGCCGACAAGATCGACTTCTCCATCGACGCCCAGGGCCAGCGCTACTGGAACGGCGAGAAGATCAGCCGCGAGGAGGCCCAGGCCCGGCTGCAGGCCCAGGGCCAGCGCCAGCCGCAGCCCGAGATCCACCTGCGGGCCGACGAGGCGGCGGCCTACCGGACCGTGGCCGAGACGCTGGCGGACGCCTCGCGCGCCGGCCTGGGCAAGATCGGCTTCGTCAGTCAGCCTGCAACCGTCCGCTGAGCGCCCACTGACCGCGGCTTGACCTTGCCGGGGTCGGCCCAGGGCAAGGGGCTTTATCATCGCGGCCCATGGAATCCCCCCGCGACGTGGCCGCGATCCGCCTGGACAACGCCCTGCTGTTGTTCGACGAGTTCGTGCAGGCCACGGTCAAGAACGCCGATGCCGCCGCCTTGCGCGGCCTGGAACGCCGCTTTGCCGAGCGGCTGCAGATCCAACCCAGCTACTGGAGCCAGATCAAGGGCCGCTCGCGCCAGATCGGCGAGCGCCTGGCCCGCCAGTTCGAGCAGAACTGCCGCAAGCCGGCCGGCTGGATGGACGAACCCCATGGCGCCAGCGCCACGGCGGCGCCGGCCGACGCCCAGGCCGAATCCCCGTTGCCACGCGACGACGACGAGCGCTTCATCGTCGGCCTGGTGCTGACCTACTACCGCCGCCACCCCCAGCGGGCCCGCACCCGGCTGCTGGACCTGCTCAGCGAGGTGCTGGTGCCCGCCCCCACGGCGGCCGGCGCAAGCCCGGTGCCGCCGCCCCCTGGCGTGCTGCGTCCCGCCGCCGTCCCGGCCCCGGCGCCGGCCAGCGACAAGGACCTCTGGCGCCAGAGCCAGCGTGGCGTCGCCCCGCTCAAGGGCAAACGCTGAGCCCAACGCCCCACCGGGGGTGACCGTGGGCTTGTCGTTGCGCAAAAGATAAAAGCCTCTTGCGCAAGATAATCAAACGTTTATCATTTGCGGACGCGCCGAGCTTCTGCCACTCCTGAATCTGGCGCTGCGGGGTGAACCGATCTGCCGGTTCCCGCGCCCGCCCCGGCCCCACGTTGACCCCGGCCGGCCCCACCACCTTCTGGACCCCCGATGCATTGCACCCTGGTGGCCCGTCTGGTGCGGGCCCTGATCCTGTTCCCGAACCGTTGAACGGCCCGTTCCGGCCCTGCCCCGTGCAGGCCGGGCCGCGCCGCCCCTGACAGCTGTTGCCATGCCTTGGCGCGCCCGAGGTCGGCCGCGGCATGGCCGAGACCCGGCCCGAGGAGATGACCATGAAGATCCAGCTGACCCTGAGCTCCCCCCGCAATCCGGTGGCTGTCCCGGCGCGCATGCGCCAGGCCGGCCCGCACCGCCGATCCGGCAAGGCCCTGCGCCAGCAGCAGCAGCAGGCGCTGCGCCGTGAACTGGCCCACGCCCGCCCCGACCCCCACAGCCCCTGAGCCCCCCTTTCGCGCGCACCCTTGAGCCGGTGCGCGCCCATGGAGAGACCCATGTTCCCGCACCGCATCCTTCTTCGCGCCGCCACGCCCGAGCAATTGCTGGGGCTGGCCCAACCCGACCGGGGCGCACGCCATCTCATCGCCCGCGGCCTGAGGGCCCTGGCCCTCGCACTGGCGCGCGCCGCCCGGGCGGTGGCCCCCCGGCCCATCGACCGCCACCCGCGCGGCCTGCCCCCGCCCGCCGACCTGCCTCTCGTGGAGTACCACGGCCAGGCCGGCGCCCCCGAGGGAGCCCTCTATGTGAACGGCGAGTTCATCGGTAGGCTGGAGGTGGATCGCCTCTGAGCAACAGGGGCATCCCGGGCCGGCACTCAAGCTGCCGGCCCGGGCCGCCGATAACAAGGCGACCACGCCCTCTGGTGCGCCCCATGTCTTCCACCCCCTCCTCGCCCCGCTACCCGTCCGACCTGGCCGGCTGGGTGCGGTATTTCCAGCTGGTCGAGATCCCCGTGCTGCCGCACACCGCGGCGGTGCTGGAGGAGTTGCGCCAGATGCAGGACGACGTGGACGCGCGGATGCTGGCCGACGAGCTGATGAGCGACCCGCTGATGACGCTCAAGGTGCTGGCCTACACTGCCACCGTGCAGCGCCATCGGCGCAACAACGACGCCGAGACGCTGCGCGAAGCCCTGGTGCTGACCGGCATCACGCCCTTCTTCGCCACCTTCGGCCCGCAGCCCACGGTGGACGTGCACCTGGGCGACCAGCCCGAGGCCCTGGCCGGCCTGCAGGCGGTGCTGGACCGGGCCGACCGGGCCGGCCGCTTCGCCCTGGCCTTCGCGCTGCACCGGCGCGACCACGACGCCGCGGTGATCTACCTGGCCGCCCTGCTGCACGACTTTGCCGAGATGCTGCTGTGGCTGAATGCGCCGGCACTGGCCCTGGAGATGAAGCGGCTGCAGCAAGCCGACCGCACGCTGCGCAGCAGCACGGTGCAGAAGCAATGTCTGCATGTCACCCTGGGCGAGGTGCAGCAGGCCCTGATGCAGACCTGGCACCTGCCGGAGTTGCTGGTGCACATCACCGACGACCGCAAGGAAAACGATCCGCAGGTACGCAATGTGCTTCTGGCCGTTCGGCTGGCGCGCCACACCAGCCTCGGATGGGACAACCCCGCCGTCCCCGATGACGTGAGCGACATCGCCCGGCTGCTGACCATGGCCCCGGAAGCCACCCTGAGCTGGCTTCAAGCCCTGGACGACTGACCCGGCTTGGTGCCGCGTGCGCCATTCGGGGGATTTTCAGCTGTCGCCTGACACATCCGTCAGGCTAAGCTGCGGCGCGCCGCTGCAGAACGCAACGATCTTGCCGCCAGGTGACCATGTCCGCCCAACTCGCTCAACGCAGTACTTTCATGCTCTATGCCGCCATGGCCCTGGCCGTGGCGGCCGGACTGAGCGCCCTGCCGCCTCTGGACCCGCTGGAAGTGCTGAGGGAGCAGGGTGGCGCCTGGGGCCTGCTGGCGGCGCTGCTCCACCTGGGCCTGGCGGGCCTGGGGCTTCTGGCCTGCCGCCGCGCCTTCATGCGCCAGGGCCTGACCCTGTTGCAGGGCCGGCGGGTGTGCGGTGTCTGCGCGGCCGCCGTGCTCGGCGCCTGGGCCTGGTGGCTGGGCAGTTGGCAGTTCACCGAGGTGGCCGATGGCCGGGCGCTGCTGTGGCTGGAGATGCTGCCGCTGTGGCTCTGGCCTGCCGGTCTGCTCCACCCGGGACCGGCGCATGAGCGGCCGGGGCGGCACTCAGCACCGGCGATCCGACCCTTCGGCCGTCACCCCCTGCAGACGCTGGCATACGGTTTCGAAGACGATGCCCTGCTGGAGCAGGTCCACATGGCCGGCCCCCGCTACCGCCAGAGCTTCACCGCCGGGCCACAGCGCGCCCTGGGTCGGGAACACGATGCTGTCGCAGGGGCTGAAGACGCTCAGCACCCAGGGCGCCTGTGAGTCGCCCGCGCGCAGCCGGGCCTCGTCCTGGGCCAACTGCCGCAGCCAGTCCGAGCCCGGTCGCATCTGCCGCGCGCTGGCGCTGTGCCCCCCACGGGCCAGCCAGGTGCCCGCGTGCGGTGTGCCCACGGTGATCAGCCCGCTCACCGGCGTGCGCCCGCCGTCGGCCCGCCACCAGGCGCGCAGCGCCGGGCCCCCCATGCTGTGAC
>NZ_BADL01000002.1 GCF_000333615.1 Ideonella sp. B508-1
GCCGAGCGGCGTTTGCCGGGTGGTCCATGGGCCAGGTCAACCTGTCCCGCCTGACCCCGGCCCTGGTGCTGAAGTATTCGGAGACCGCGACGCTGGACCCCTACAGCCTGCCGGGCGCCGCCATGGCCGCCCTGTTCGACGAGATGGTGGCCACCGCGGCCATCATGGGCCAGAGCTGAAGGGCCGCGCCCAGCCTGGTGGCACCGCCCCTCAGACGGTGGCGCCGGGGCTCAGGCGGAACAGCGGCACCAGCAGCCGGGTCGGGAACTCGGTGAGGGCGTCGTTGTAGGCCTGCACGGCCTGGTTGAAGGTCTGCCGGCCGAAGCCCACCTGGCCGTTGAAGTCTTCCAGCTGCAGACGGGCGCGCATGGCGTCCTCGCGGTCCTCGGCCTCGGGGTGCTGTTCCAGCAGGGCCTGCAGCCGGGCCAGGGGCGACGCCATCTCGCGCTCGGCCGCCGCCCAGGCCTGCACCGCCTCGGCCGCATGGGGGCGGATGCGCACCGCCAGCGCCGCCTCGCGCTGGCGGGCCTGGGCCTGTTCCAGCGCCTGCAGACTGCCCGCCTCGTGCTGCAGGATGTCACGCACCGCCGCGATCAGCATGTCCAGCGCGGCCGCCCGGCGCATCAGGACATCGTCCAGCTGGCCCCAGGCCTGGGCCACGCCGGTGCGCAGCCGCGACAGCCGCCCCCAGGCCCCCACCATCCAGAACAGCAGCATCAGCAGCAGGGCCAGCTCCAGCAGCGAGGTGCCCCAGTGGGTCCGGAAGCCCTCGGTGACCACCGGCTCGTCCAGTGGCGGCCAGGCCAGGGAGGCCGCCAGATCCGGCGGCAGGCCCTGGGCCGGGGCGGAGGCGGTGTCGCTGTCCATCAGACGCCCTGCCCTTGGCCCTGGTCTTGCGCCGCCACCCAAGCCGCGTGCCCCTGGGCCCGCAGCTGACAGGACGGGCATTCGCCGCAGCCATAGCCCCAGGCATGGCGGTGACCGCGGTCACCCAGGTAGCAGGTGTGGGTGTGTTCGACGATCAGCGCGTTCAGGCGTTCGCCCCCCAGCTGGTCCGACAGGGCCCAGGTCTGGGCCTTGGTCAGGAACATCAGCGGCGTGTCCAGCGTCATCGGGCTGTCCAGGCCCAGGCTGAGCGCCACCTGCAGGGCCTTGAGCGTGTTGTCGCGGCAGTCGGGGTAGCCGGAGTAGTCGGTCTCGCACATGCCACCCACCAGCACGCTGGCGCCGCGCCGGTAGGCCAGCGTGGCGGCAAAGGTCAGGAACAGCAGGTTGCGGCCCGGCACGAAGGTGTTGGGCAGGCCGTTGGCCTGCAACTCGATGGCCCGCTCGCTGGTCAGCGCGGTGTCGGAGATCTGGCCCAGCAGGGACAGGTCCAGCAGATGGTCCTCGCCCAGGCGCTCGGCCCAGGCCGGGAACTGCGCAGCCAGCTCGCGCCGCACGGTCTGGCGGCAGTCCAGCTCGATCTTGTGGCGCTGGCCATAGTCGAAACCCAGGGTCTCGACCCGGGCGAAGCGCGCCAGGGCCCAGGGCAGGCAGACGGTGGAGTCCTGGCCACCGGAGAAAAGCACCAGGGCCGTGCGCGGATCGACGGGCGAAAGGGAATCATGCGAAGTCATGGCGCGAATTGTGCCGCGCCAGACTGGGCGCGCTCANCTCGGCCTCGCTCACCACGCCATAGCGCAGGCCCAGCTGCTGANGGTAGCGGCGGTAGGCCAGCGACATGCGGTCCACGGGGATCGACATCTCCATGCCCGGCACCAGCGGCAGGCGCAGCGGGATCTGGTGTTCGACGATGGGCTGGTCCTGCAGGAAGATGGTGTCCTGGAACTGGCGCAGCTCGGCGTCGCTGCTCTCGAAGTTGGTCATCGCCAGGATGATCCAGGCCCGGGTGCGGGTCTCGGTCATGGGCTGCAGGTGCAGGCTGATGGCCTCGTGGAAGCCGGCCATGGCCTCGGGCACCTTGGTCAGGATGGCGGTGAGCGGCCGCACCACCCGGTAGGTGTACTCGACCATGCTGCCGCTGTCCGACAGCTTGTTCGACTGCGGCTGCCAGGCCTGGCACTGCACCGCCCGCACGCCGCTGCCGTAGACCGGGTCGTCGAAGCTCTGCACCTCGTAGTCCGGGATCTCGGGGCGGGTCTTCTCGCCCAGGATGTCGGTGTGCACCCAGGCGAAGTGCGACATGTCCAGAAAGTTCTCGACCAGGCGCGGACCGCTGGCCCCCACCTCGTAGGGGCCGCACCAGACCTTGCGCAGGCGCTCGTCGGCGAACTCGGGAAAGGGCAGCACGTCCTGCGCCGGGGTGCCCAGGCAGACCCAGACCAGGCCGTAACGCTCCTGCACCGCGTAGGTGGTGACGCGGCCGGTCATTCGCTCCGGCGTCAGCTCGGGCATGGCCGGGATGTGCTTGCACTGGCCGTCCTCGCCGAAGATCCAGCCGTGGTACGGGCAGGTCACGCCATCGGACTGCAGCGTGCCCATCGAGAGCTTCATGCCACGGTGGGGGCAGCGGTCCTCCCAGGCGTGCAGGCGGCCGTCCTGGCTGCGCCAGACCAGCACATGGGTGTCCAGCAGCAGGGTGGCCGTCTGCTGGCCCGGCGCCAGCTCGGCCGCGATGGCCACCGGATGCCAGTCGTTGATCAGCACAGGGTCACGCAGCGGGGCAGTCATCGGGTTTCCTTGGAACAGAGGCAACAGCAAAGCCCGCTTTGTACCGAGCCGGCGCGGCCGATGTAAGGGGCCGGGCGCAATGGCCTGTTCCATCTGTGGAACACTGACGGCCATGATCGACATCCGGCTGGTCGAGCACTTCGTGCTGTTGATAACCCATGGCAGCCTGACCCGGGCCGAAGCCGAGAGCGGCGTGCCCAAGGCCACGCTGAGCCGGCAGATCGCCCGGCTGGAGGCCGAGCTGGGCATGCCGCTGTTCGTGCGCACGCCGCGGCGCATGGTGCCCACCGAGGCCGCGCAGACCTACCTGCTGCACTGCCGCCAGGTGCTGGCCGAGCTGGGTGCCGGGCTGGACCAGGCCCGGGTGGCGGTGCAGAACCTGGCCGAGGGGCTGTCGGGCGACCTGCGGGTGCTGACCAGCAACTACTTCAGCACCTCCTTCGTCTGCCAGGTGCTGAAAGCCTTTGCCGAGCGCCACCCGCAGGTGAGCTGCCACCTGGATCTGGCCGGCGACGGCCTGCAGGACCTGCCCGAGGGCGTGGACTGCTATGTCTGCACCCACCTGCCGCGCCACCCGCACCTGGTGGCCAAGCGCCTGGGCCGGCTGGCCTACGGCCTCTTTGCCAGCCCGCGCTACCTGCGCCAGCACGGCCTGCCCGCCCAGCCGGACGAGCTCAGGCGCCACCGCAGCATCTGGCTGGACAGTCCGGGCAGCAAGCCGGTCTGGTCGCTGATGTCGCGCGAGGGCGCCTGCGAGGTGGCGCTGGAGCGCCCCACCACCACCAACGACCCCTGGGTGCAGAAGACCTTTGCCTTGGACGGCTTCGGCATCGCCCTGCTGCCGGACTATTTCTGCCGCCCCGAGCTGGAGACCGGCGCGCTGCTGCCGGTGCTGCCGGACTGGCGGCCGCGGCCGATGCCGGTCTACGGCGTCTACCCGAAGCAGCGGGCCGTGGGCAAGAAGCTGGCCGCCCTGCTGGAGGTGATGGCCGACTGCTTCGCCCGCATCGACACGCTGCAGGTCTACGCGGGCCGGCGGCGCTGAGTCCGGCGCCCGCAGGGCGCGCCCTCAGTCTTTCAGCAGCGCCTGCCCCGCCGCCAGCGCGGCCTGACCTTCGGGCGTGGCCAGCACCTGGGCCAGCGGGCGGGCCTCGGCCGGCACCGGCTGCGTGGGGTCTTCGCTCGGTGCGTTCTGCAGCGGCCGCTGGAAGTGGCCGATGTCGTGCCAGCGCCCGAGCTTGAAGCCGGCCCGCCGGTACACGCCCACGGGCTGGAAGCCCATGGCCGCATGCAAGCCTTCGCTGCCCGGATTGGGCAGGGTGATGCCGGCCATGGCCTGCTCGAAGCCCTGCAGGCGCAGCAGGCCCAGCAGCGCGGTGTAGAGCGCCCGGCCGTCGCCGCGGCGGCGGCGTTCGGGCAGGCTGTAGACGCTGGTCATGACCGACCAGCGGTAGCTGGGCCGCTCGGCGTAGGCGCCGGCGTAGGCATAGCCCAGCACCCGGCCATCGGCCCCTTCATGCACCAGCCAGGCCCAGCGCGACAGGGCTTTGGCAATGCGTGAGGCCATCTCGGCCGCATCGGGCGGCGCCAACTCGAAGGAGACGGGCGTCTCCAGCACATAGGGCCGGTAGATCGCCGCCAGCGCCGCGGCATCGGCCTGGGTGGCGGGGCGCAAGTGTCCGGGCATGGTCCGCGGAAGGCGGCGCTCAGGCCCGGGTCTCGCCCTGGCCCAGCACGATCCACTTCATCGAGGTCAGCCCCTCCAGCCCCACCGGCCCGCGGGCGTGGAACTTGTCGGTGCTGATGCCGATCTCGGCGCCCAGACCGTACTCGAAGCCATCGGCAAAGCGGGTGCTGGCGTTGACCATCACGCTGGCCGAATCGACCTCGCGCAGAAAGCGCATCGCGTTCGGGTGGTTGGTGGTCAGGATGGCGTCGGTGTGGTGGCTGCCGTGGCGGTTGATGTGCTCGATGGCCTCGTCCAGGCTGGCCACCACCTTCACGCTGATGATGGGCGCCAGGTATTCGGTGGCCCAGTCTTCTTCGCTGGCCTCGGCCAGCTTGGCGCCCGGCACGTCCGACAGGATGGCGCGGGCTGCCGGGTCGCAGCGCATCTCCACGCCCTTGGCGGCGAAGATGGCGCCGATCTGCGGCAGGAAGGCCGCGGCGCTCTGCGCGTGCACCAGCAGCGACTCGGTGGCGTTGCAGGGGCTGTACTTCTGGGTCTTGGCGTTGTCGGTCACCACCAGGGCCTGGGCGATGTCGACCTCGGCGTCCACATAGGTGTGGCAGTTGCCGTCCAGGTGCTTGATGACTGGCACCCTGGCCTCGGCGCTGATGCGTTCGATCAGGCCCTTGCCGCCGCGCGGGATGATCACGTCCACATACTCGGGCATGGCAATCAGGCGGCCGACGGCGGCGCGGTCGGTGGTCTCCACCAGCTGCACCGCGGTGGCCGGCAGGCCGGCCTGGGTCAGGGCCTGCTGCACCAGCTTCCACAGCGCCAGATTGGAATGGATGGCCTCGGAGCCGCCGCGCAGGATGCAGGCGTTGCCGCTCTTGATGGCCAGCGAGGCGGCCTCGATGGTCACGTTGGGCCGGCTCTCGTAGATCATGCCGAACACGCCCAGCGGCACCCGCATCTGGCCCACGCTGATGCCGGTGGGGCGACGCTTGACGCCGGTGATCTCGCCGATCGGGTCGGGCATGGCGGCCAGTTGCTCGCAGCCCTCGGCCACGGTGGCCAGCACCTTGGGCGTCAGGCGCAGGCGGTCCACCATCGGCGCGGCCAGGCCGGCGGCCTCGGCGGCGGCGATGTCGCGGGCGTTGTCCGCCTGCAGGGCCTCGGTCTGCTCACGCAGCAGGCGCGCCAGGGCCAGCAGGGTGTCGTTCTTGGCGCGCGTGCCGGCGCGGGCCATGGCGGTGGCGGCCGCGCGGGCGGCCTGCCCCAGCTGGGCCATGTAGGCGGGGATGTCGGGCGTGCTCATGGGGTCGATTATCCCGCCGCGCCGGTGGCGGCGGCCAGCGTGGGGTCGACCCAGGCCAGCACGATCAGCCACAGCGGGATGACCGCGATGCAGGCCACGGTGGACAGCACGTTGACGGCGGTGGTCTCGGCCTCCAGCGTGCGGTAGCGCTGGGAGAACATCATCGAGTTGCTGCCCGCCGGCAGGCTGGCCAGCAGCACCAGCACGGCCAGCGGCACGCCGGCCAGGCCGAAGCCCCAGTGCGCCACGCCCAGCACCAGCGCGGGCAGCAGCAGCAGCTTGACGAGGCTGAGCGCGATGGCGCCGCCCAGGCGCTCGGGCAGGCCCAGGTAGGCCAGCGACATGCCGATCAGCGTCAGGCACAGCGGCACCACCGCCGAGCCCAGCAACTGCAGGGTGTCGTCCACCGGGGCCGGCAGGCCCCAACCGGTCAGGTTCCAGGCCAGGCCGGCCAGCACCGGCAGCACGACCGGGTGGATCACCGTGTTGCGCAGGGTGCCCAGCAGCACCCGGCCCAGGTGGGCGTCCTCGCCCGCATGCTCGCGCGCCAGGTCCAGCTCCACCAGCGTGGTGCACACCGTCAGCAGGGTCAGCGCATGCACGCTCACCAGGGTGAGGTGCAGGCCCAGGCCGGTCTCGCCCAGCACGCCGGCCACCACCGGGATGCCGATCTGCACCGAATTGCCGAAGGTGGCCGTGATGGCCCGCACCGCCGGCGCGGCGGCCGGCAGACCCAGCCGACCGCGACGCGCACGCTGCACCGCGTAGACCGCCAGCATCACCGCCAGCACCGGGCCGAAAAAAGCCGCCAGCATGCCCCAGGGCAGGTGGGCCAGATCCACCCGCGCGGTGGTGCGGAAGAACAGGGCCGGCGCGAACAAATAGAAGGCGGTGTTGGCCAGCACCCGGGCCGGGTCCACCTGCGCGTCGCCCAGCCAGCGGGTGCGCCCCACCACCCAGCCCAGGCCCGCGACGAGGACGATGGCGAGCAGCTTGAACAGGATGGGCCAGGTCATGGGCAGGGAGGGAGCCGGGGCATGACCCCAAAGGCCCGCCACGATACACAGTCCCGTCACGGCCCGCTGGCGCAAGGTCTCGCAAGGTCACGGACAGCCCGACACACCCGACCGACGCGACTTGTCACACAGCACTCAGCTTCGAGCCGGCGAAAACCGTCACGCTGTCGACATGTGCGGCTTCTAGATTGCCGGGCTGTCCCACGGTGCTGACGCCGTGGTCCCGCCACAAGCACGGACAAGCATTGACATGAATACCCCACAGATCTCCCGCCGCCGCCTCATCCAAGCCATGGCCGGCGCCCCGCTGCTGCCCCTGGCCTCCTCGCTGGCATCGGCCGGCCTGCTGACCGCCTGCGGCAACGGCAGCGACAGCCCCAACTTCGTGAGCGCCTCCTTCTCCAGCATGGCGGCTCCGACCCTGGCCACGCCGGAGAACATGGCCACCACCTACACCACCTCCTCGCTGGTGGCCACTTTCGACGACAAGAGCACCCGCAGCTTCACGCTGGCCTACCAGCCCTTCTTCATCACCGGCACCGAGGTGTCCGACGGCAAGGGCGGCACCCTGATCGCCGGCGGCTACTACGACATCCACAACCAGCCCATCATCGACCGCTCGGTGGCCGGCTCGGAGCGCCAGTTCTTCTCGGACTGCCCGGACGGCTCCTCGCTGCTGACCGTGGACGGCGCCAGCGTCTCCGGGGTCAAGGGCAACACCGTCTTCGCCGTGGTGCAGTTCGAATACACCACCCGCAACCAGGCCCTGGTGTCCATGTACGGGCTGCTGCCCTCGCCCATCGCCGTGCTGACCCTGGACCAGGACAAGGACACCGGCAAGCTGAGCCTGGTGAAGTACCACAACGTGGACACCTCGGGCGTCAAGGGCCTGTGGATCACCTGCGGCGCCAGCCTGTCGCCCTGGGGCACCCACCTGTCCTCGGAAGAGTATGAGCCGGATGCCTTCAACCAAGGCGCCAACGGCAGCACCCTGGCCACCCTGCAAGGCTTCAGCCAGAACCTGTTCGGCAACAGCAGCACCGCCAGCCCCTACGATTACGGCCACCTGCCGGAAGTCACCGTCAACAAGGACGGCACGGCCAGCATCGCCAAGCACTACTGCATGGGCCGCATCTCGCACGAGCTGGTGCAGGTCATGGGCGACAACCGCACCGTGCTGATGGGCGACGACGCCACCAACGGCGGCCTGTTCATGTTCGTGGCCGACAAGGAGAAGGACCTCTCCTCCGGCACGCTGTACGTGGCCAAGTACACCACCGAGCTGAACGCCACCTCCAGCGCCAGCATCAGCTGGATCAAGCTGGGCTCGGCCACCAGCGCCGAGATCCAGGCCCTGGTGGCCGGCGGCATCCAGGCCAGCGACATCATGGAATCGCTGACCACCGACCCGGCCGACAGCAGCTACACCAAGATCGTCCTCAGCAAGAAGACGCTGTGGGTGAAGGTCAAGCCGGGCATGGAGAAGGCCGCGGCCTTCCTGGAGACCCACCGCTGCGCCGCGATGATGGGCGGCAGCCTGTCCTTCACCAAGATGGAAGGCACGACGGTCAACCTGAAGGACAAGAAGGCCTACTCCGCCATCTCGGCCATCAAGGACTCGATGGTCACCGGCAAGAGCGGCAACGTCCCGGCCCTGAACGTGAACTTCCCGGCCGCGATCAACTCCGGCGGCGTGCTGGAGCACACCATGACCTCCGGCGTGAAGGACAGCGGCGGCACGGCCATCAACAGCGAATGGGTGCCGGTGAGCTCGCAGTTCATCCCGGCGCTGCTGGGCGAGGACCTGGCCACCGCCGATGCCCTGGGCAACCTGGCCAACGCCGACAAGGTCGCCAACCCGGACAACCTGAAGTTCTCGGAAGAGATGCGCACCCTGTTCATCGGCGAGGACAGCGGCATGCACGTCAACAACTTCCTGTGGGCCTACAACGTGGACAGCAAGACGCTCAGCCGCGTGCTGTCCACCCCGTCGGGCGCGGAATCCACCGGCCTGCATGCCGTGGACAAGATCAACGGCTGGACCTACGTGATGAGCAACTTCCAGCACCCGGGTGACTGGGAATCGCCGCTGCACGACATCGTCAAGCCGACGCTGGATCCGCTGGTGCGTGCCAACTACGACGACCGCTTCGGCGCCGCCGTGGGCTATCTGACCGCCACCAGCGCGCAGATCCAACTGTCGAAGTAAGCCGCAAGGCACACGGGCCGGTCATGGACCGGCCCGTGCATGGGAGGAGTTCTCCGTCTTGGGCCACCCGCCGTCCGGCGCGTGGCCTTTTTTCATGGGCGCGCCCTCACTCGGCTGTGGTGGTCTTACGAGCGGCCTTCTTGGCCGGCGCCTTGGGTGCCCTCGGCTCGAACTCGAAGCCCACCTTGCCTTCCTTCTTGTCGTAGGCCAGGAAGGCCTTGAACTTGCGGCGGGTCTTGTTGGAGACGAAGTTCTCCAGCAGGTCGGTCTTGCCGGTGGTCAGCAGCTTGGTGAACTGGGCCCGGTCGACCGGCTGGGTCAGGATGACCTTGCCGCTCTTGAAGTCGCAGGTCACATGCGCACCCACCGCGTGCTCGCAGACGTAGTTGGCGCCGTGCTCGTAGACATGGCCCTGGCACTTGGGGCAGGCGCCCAGGCTCTCCTGGCCGGAGAAGTCCACGGGCTCGCCTTCCTCGGCCTGCTGTGCGTCCTCGCCGAAGTCGAACTCCAGCTTCCAGTTCTTCAGCTCCTCGTCGCGCACCAGGCGCAGCTCGGCGGTGAAGGGCCAACCTGCCTTGGAGCGGAAGCCCTCCAGCGGGCCGATGTGCTTGTCGCGCAGGAACTGCTCCACCTCGGGCAGCTCGAAGCTGCGGCCAGCCGGGATCTTGGTCATCGAGAAGCCGCAGCCCTCGGCCTCCCCGGAAGCCCCGGTGCAGGTGAAGCGGCGGTAGTTCTCCTTGACCACGCCGCCGCAGTTCGGGCAGGGCGTCTTGAGCGTGGCGTAGTCGCCCGGGATGGTGTCGCGGTCGTATTCCTTGGCCTTCTTGACGATGCGCTCGGCCATCGCCGCGATGTCCTGCATGAAGCGCTCGCGCGAGAGCTTGCCCTGCTCCATCTCGGCGAGCTGGTATTCCCAGTTGCCGGTCAGCTCGGGCTTGGTCAGGTCCTCCACACCCAGGCCGCGCAGCAGGGTCATCAGCTGGAAGGCCTTGGCCGTGGGCATCAGCTCGCGGCCCTCGCGCAGCATGTACTTCTCGGTGATCAGGCCTTCGATGATGGCCGCGCGGGTGGCTGGCGTGCCCAGGCCCTTCTCGGCCATGGCCTCGCGCAGCTCGTCGTCGTCGATCAGCTTGCCCGCGCCCTCCATGGCCGACAGCAGCGTGGCTTCGGTGTAGCGGGCCGGCGGCTTGGTGCGCAGGGCGGCCAGGGCCACCTCCTCGGTCACCACGCCCTCGCCGGGCTGCACCGGCACCAGGTTGGCGTCCTCGTCCTGGGCTTCCTTGCCATAGACGGCCAGCCAGCCGGGGTTGACCAGCACCTTGCCGTTGGTCTGGAACTGGTGCGTCGTGCCGCTTGCCACCGGCACCTTGGTGATGCGGGTGGTGACCATGTACTCGGCCGAGGGGAAGAAGATGCCAATGAAGCGCTTGACCACCAGGTCATAGAGCTTGGCCTCGGCCTCGGTCAGGCTCCTGGGCGCCTGCAGCGTGGGGATGATGGCGAAGTGGTCCGACACCTTGGCGTTGTCGAAGACGCGCTTGCTGGGCTTGATATAGCCCTCCTTGAGGCCCTTGCGGGCGTGCTGGGTCAGGTGCTGCAGCGGGCCGGGCAGGTCCTCCTCGGCCAGCATGCCGAAGGTCTGCTTGACCACGCTGAGGTAGTCCTCGGGCAGGTGGCGCGAATCCGTCCGCGGGTAGGTCAGCACCTTGTGCTTTTCATACAGGGCCTGGGCCAGCGACAGCGTGGTCTTGGCCGAGAAGCCGAAGCGGCTGTTGGCCTCGCGCTGCAGCGTGGTCAGGTCGTACAGGCCCGGGCAGGCCTGGCTGCTGGGCTTGGCCTCCTCGGTGACGGTGGCGCTGCGGCCGCGCACGGCCTCGACGATGGCCTGGGCATCGGCCTCGTTCCAGAGCCGGTCGGCGCGCTTGTCGGCGTCGTTCGGGTCCTTCTTGAAGGCCGGGTCGAACCACTTGCCCTCGTACACCCCGGCCTGGGCGCCGAACTCGGCCTTGATCTCCCAGTAGTCGCGCGGCACGTGCTTGCGGATCTTCTCCTCGCGCTCGACGACGATGGACAGCGTGGGCGTCTGCACCCGGCCGACGGTGGTCAGGAAAAAGCCGCCGTCGCGCGAATTGAAGGCGGTCATGGCGCGGGTGCCGTTGATGCCCACCAGCCAATCGGCCTCGGAGCGGCTGCGCGCCGCGTCGGCCAGGCCCAGCATCTGCTCGTTGCTGCGCAGCTTGTCGAAGCCGTCGCGGATGGCCTGCGGCGTCATGCTCTGCAGCCACAGGCGCCGCACCGGCTTGTCGATCGGGCCCTTGGCACCGCCGGCGTACTGGACGATCAGGCGGAAGATCAGTTCCCCTTCGCGCCCCGCGTCACAGGCGTTGATCAGCTCGGTCACGTCCTTGCGCTTGACCAGCTTGACCACCGCGGTGAGCCGCGCCTTGGCCTTGTCGATGGGCGCCAGGTCGAAGTGCGGTGGCACCACCGGCAGGTTGGCGAAGCTCCATTTGCCGCGCTTGACGTCGTAGTCGTCCGGCGCCTTGATCTCCACCAGGTGGCCGACCGCCGAAGTGACCACGTAGCGGTCGTTCTCGAAATGGTCGGCCAGTTTTTCGAACTTGCCGGCCACCGGCGTCAGCGCCCGGACGATGTCCTGCGCCACGCTGGGCTTTTCCGCAATGATCAGTGACTTGCTCATCGGTCTTGTCGTGTCTGTCGGGTCGGCCTCGGGCCATGCCTACAATCAGCCCGTCCCACGCGTGCACGCGCACGCGCGCTCATGATTTCAATGTACCCAATGAAGCCTGCCATGCAAGCGAAAGCCCCGCGCACCGCCTCCGCCGCCTCCGGGCGACGCATCCAGGTCCGCCGCAGCGGGGTGCATGGCAAGGGCGTGTTCGCGCTGCAGGCCATCGAGCCGGGCGAGGTGCTGATCGAGTACACCGGGGACCGCATCGACTGGGACGAGGCCCTGCGTCGCCATCCGCACGATCCCTCCAACCCCGAGCACACCTTTTACTTCCAGCTGCGCACCGGCGAGGTGATCGATGCGCTGTACGGCGGCAACGCCTCGCGCTGGATCAACCACGCCTGCGACCCGAACTGCGAGGCCGAAGAAACGAAGGACGGCCGGGTGTTCATCAAGGCCCTGCGCCCCATCGCCCCGGGCGAGGAACTCTCCTACGACTACGGCCTGACCATCGACGAGCGCTACACCCCGGCGCTGAAAAAACGCTACGAATGCCGCTGCGGTGCGCCGGAATGCCGGCACACGATGCTCAGCCCCAAGCGCCGCGCCGCGCGCTGACCCTGAGGTTCCCCGATGGCATCCTCCCCGACGACCCCGAGCAACCCCGCAGACCGCCACAGCACCTGGGGCATCCACGCCCTGTGGGAAGAGCTGCAGGGCAACCTGCCCGATCTTTCCATCGAGGTGGTGGACCGGCTGGATTCCACCAACGGCGCGCTGATGGACCGGCTGCGCCAGCTGACCCAGGCCGCCCAGGGCCGTCCGCTGCGCGCCAGCGACCTGGCCCCCTCGCTGCTGGTGGCCGTGCAGCAGACCCATGGCCGTGGCCGCCTGGGCCGCAGCTGGGAATCCCTGCCCGGTGCCTCGCTCACCTTCTCGCTGAGCCTGCCCATCGAGCGCCCGGACTGGTCCGGCCTGTCGCTGGCCGTGGGCCTGGCGGTGGCCACCGCGCTGGACCCGGCCGGCACCCAGCTGGGCCTGAAGTGGCCCAACGACCTCTGGCGCCTGGACGCCCCCGGCCAGGGCCGCAAGCTGGGTGGCATCCTGATCGAGGGCATGCAGGTGGCCGACCGTCGCATGGCGGTGATCGGCATCGGCCTGAACATCCTGCCGCTGGCCATGCCCGAGCAGGTGGCCTCGCTCAGCGAGTTCCTGCCCGGCCTGGACGCACCGCAGGTGCTGGCCCGGGTGATGCCGGAGCTGGCCCGGGTGCTGGTGCGCTTCGAGCGCGAAGGCTTCGGGGGGCTGGCCTCGGCCTACGCGGCGCGGGACCTGCTGCGCGGTCACACGGTCACCACCACCGACCCGGCCTGCCCGCAGGGCGAGGCCCAGGGCGTGGCCGAGGATGGCGCCCTGCTGGTGCAGCGCGAGGGTGCGCTGCACCGCATCGTCAGCGGCGAAGTGAGCGTGCGCCCCCTGCCCCCTGCCGCCTGAGATGCTGCGTGCGTTGTTGATCGCCCTGGTGCTGGCCAACCTGGCGGTCTGGGCCTGGCGCCAACCTGCCGTGGCCCACGCCCTGAGTCTGCCCGGCCCCGACAGCCAACGCGCCCCGGATCGCCTGAGCCGCCAGATCAACCCGCAGGCCGTGCGATTGGTGCACGCCAGCGCCACCGCACCCGCCCCCTCGCCGTCCGCGGCACCGGCGGCCCTGCCCGCGTCAGCCGCCTCGGCACCGCTGAACTCGGCCTGCCTGCAGGCCGGCCCCCTGTCCGACACCGCCTTGGCGCCGGCCGTGGCCCAGCTCCAGGCCCTGGGCCTGACCAACGGACAATGGCAGGACGGACGTCAGGAGAGCGGTGGCCGCTGGATCGTGGTGATGGGGCCCTACAAGACCCCGGACCAGCTGCAGAAGAAGCAGCAGGAACTCCGGGGCCTCAAGATCGCGGCGGACGAACTGGTCAACCACCCGCGGCTGAGCCCGGGCCTGTCCCTGGGTCAGTTCGCCAGCCCGACCGAGGCGCAAGCCCGCCTGGCCCAGGTCAGCCGCCAGGGCGCGCACAGCGCCCGGGTGGAAGTGCTGGTGCCCGCCCGCGTGGCGCACCTGCTGCGGGTCACCTCGCTCAGCGCCGAGCAGGTCAGCCGGCTCAGCGCCCCGGGCGATGGGCCGCGCTGGCAGGCCTGCGACGCCACGCCCTGAGCCCCAAGCCCGAACGCCAGAAGAAGGCCTGCCGGCCAGTTCGGACAGGCCCAGGGGCATCAGCTGGCCACGGTCGACCCACAGACCCCGCCCCCGCGCCCGCAGGTGTCGTTGCCGTCCACCGTGGCCCAAGCCAGCACAGGGTTGCCCTTGACCGGGCTGCAAGCCAAGCGCCGGGCATGAAAAAAGGGGGCCGAAGCCCCCTTCTTCGTGTGGTCTGTCGCGCCGACTCAGGCGGACCGGCGACGCAGCAACAGGCCCAGGGCCAGCAGGCCGCCCTGCCACCACAAGCCCAGGGGCCCGCCGCCGCCCCCGGACGTGTTGCCCGAGGTGATGGTGAGCGTCTGGGCCGTGCTGGAGGAGACGCCCCGGCTGTCGGTGACGGTGAGCGTGACGGTCACGCTGCCCACGGCGCTGGTCACCAGCGTGGCTGTGCTGCCGGTGGTGCTGCCCGAGAAGCTGGCCAGGCTGCTGCCCGAGGTGATGGCCCAGCTGTAGCTGACGACGGAGGCACCGTTCTGCCCGGCGGAGCCCGAGCCGTCCAGCGTCACGTTGGTGCCGGGGGCCACGCTGGAGGCCGACAGCGTGAAGCTGGCCGTGGGCGGCGTGAGCGCGGCCACCGCGGTGAGGGCCGCCGAAGCATCGAGCATCCCGGCCCCGCAGGTCGAGGTGGTGCAGTAGCACTCATCCTGCTGGGTGCTGCCGGAGGGCGCCTGACAGGTGCCGATGCCGGAACTGCCCCCCGTGGTCGGGAAGGCCCTGGCGCTCGATTGCAACAGACTCTTGACGGTGGCCGGCGTGAGGTTGCTGTCCATCGAAAACATCAGCGCCGCCGTCCCGGACACCATGGGCGCCGCAAAGCTCGTGCCGATGGCGTAGTTCGTGGCGTCCGAATAGGTGCTGTTGCCAGGGGTGGTCGTTCCGTCGTTCGTGGTGCTGAGGATGGAGTAGGCGCACAGCGTGCCGCTGCCGCAGTTGCCGCCCGGCGCGCTGATCGCCACCGCCGAGCCCAGGCTGGAGTAGCCCGCCTTGGTGCCCACGTGACGCACGGCCCCCACGGCGATGACGCCGGTGCAATTGGCCGGCGCACCGGCAGCCACACTCTCGTTGCCCGCCGCGGCCACGACGACCGCGCCCGCAGCGTTCACCTCGCTCACAGCCTCCTGGTAGGCGGACGAGCAAGTGCCGGTGGCCCCCAGGCTCATGTTGAGCACCTTGGCCGGATGGGTGTTGGTGGGCACCCCCGGCACGCTCAGGCCGGCGGCCCAGAGCATGCCGGCGATGATGTCGGAGTCCGCCCCCCCGCACTTGCCCAGCACCCGCACCGGCAGGATGGAGACATTCGGTGCCACGCTGGCCATGCCCAGACCGTTGTCGCTGGCCGCGCCGATGATGCCGGCCACCTGGGTGCCGTGCCAGCTGCTGCCCTCCACCGTGCAACCCGAGAAGGTGCTGGTGGCGGCGTCGGCGCTGGTGATCCAGTCCCCGGGGTCGCTCGGGTCGCTGTCCCGCCCATCGCCGTCATTGGCCACGGTGGGATCCGTGATGAAGTCGTAGCCCTGAACCAGCTTGCCCGCGAAATCCGGATGTTCCGGCCGGATGCCGGTGTCCAGCACCGCCACCACGACATTGCTGCCGGTGGCCTGGGCCCAGGCGCCAGGGCCGTTGATGGCCGACACATAGGTGGACGTGGGCGCCCGCAGATACCACTGGCCGGCGGTCAGATTGCTGAGCGAGGGGCTCAGGTTGTCCGGGAAGAGCGGATCGTTGGGCGCGGTGGCGGAGGTGATGAAGCGCCGGCCATCGACCACCGCCCATTCCACCTCGCTGTCCTGGGCCAGGCGCTGGGCCAGGGCAGCGCTGCCCAGGCTGCTGGACTTGAGCACCTGCATGCGCTCGCTCAGGGCCCGCCCATCGGTCAGCGCGATGCCCAGGCGTGCGCTCATGTGGCTGGCCGCCTGCACGCCGACCGAGCCGGCCGAGGCCGACTGTGCGGAGGCGCGGCTGGAGGACAGCGCGCTGGCATTGCTGCGGAACTTGACGATGACACGTCCCGTGTCCGCCACGCCGCTGGGCTGGCGGTGGACATGGACGGCCTCCGTCGCCTGGGTCGGCACGGCCATCAAGCCGGCGATCAAGGACAAGGCCGCCAGCAACAGGTTTCTCTTCAACATGGGCTCCTCGATGGAAGGTTGGGGTCCCGGCGTGGTCACCTCAAACCGCACCAGTCTAGACCGAGAAGGTTTGCTGCGACGTGTCCAACAGCCCCTGCCTCACCGCGGAAATGCCAGTTTTCGCACCAAGAACAACGCCCCGGCACCTGGCGGCACCGGGGCGTTGTCGGTCAGACGGACGGCGGGTCCGCCAGGATCACTTGGCGATCACGCGGGCCATTTCCAGGCACTTGTTCGAGTAGCCCCACTCGTTGTCGTACCAGGCCACGACCTTGACGAAGGTCTTGTCCAGGGCGATGCCGGCCTCGGCATCGAAGACCGAGGTCATGGCCTCGCCGCGGAAGTCGGTGGAGACCACCTTGTCCTCGGTGTAGCCCAGCACGCCCTTCATCGCGCCCTGGCTGGCCGCCTTCATCGCCGCACAGATGTCGTCGTACGAGGCTTCGGTGTTCAGCTCGACCGTCAGGTCCACCACCGACACGTCGGAGGTGGGCACCCGGAAGGACATGCCGGTGAGCTTCTTGTTGAGCTCGGGGATCACCACGCCCACGGCCTTGGCGGCGCCGGTGCTGCTGGGGATGATGTTTTCCAGGATGCCGCGGCCACCGCGCCAGTCCTTGTTGGACGGGCCGTCCACGGTCTTCTGGGTGGCGGTGGCGGCGTGCACGGTGGTCATCAGGCCGCGCTTGATGCCGAAGGTGTCGTTGAGCACCTTGGCCACCGGGGCCAGGCAGTTGGTGGTGCAGCTGGCGTTGGAGATGATGGCCTGGCCGGCGTAGGTGGTGTCATTCACGCCGTAGACGAACATCGGGGTGTCGTCCTTGGACGGGGCCGACATGATGACCTTCTTGGCGCCAGCCTTCAGGTGCTTCTCGGCGGTTTCCTTGGTCAGGAACAGGCCGGTCGATTCGATCACCACCTCGGCGCCGACCTCATCCCACTTCAGCTCGGCCGGGTCCTTGACGGCGGACAGGCGGATCTTCTTGCCGTTGACGATCAGGTTCGAGCCCTCGACCGAGACCTCGCCCTTGAAGCGGCCGTGCACGCTGTCGTACTTCAGCATGTAGGCCAGGTAGTCGGGCTCCAGCAGGTCGTTGATGCCGACGATCTCGATGTCGTTGGCGAAGTTCTGCACCGCAGCGCGGAACACCATGCGGCCGATGCGGCCGAAGCCGTTGATACCGATCTTGATGGTCATGGGGATCTCTCCGAGTCAGTAAGGTTGAAATAACAGCGGAATCGATCGGCGATGGCTTACTTGGCCAGCACCTTGCGCACGGTCAGCGCGATGTTCTCGGCGGTGAAGCCGAAGAGCTTGAACAGCTCGCCGGCGGGAGCGGATTCGCCGAAGCGGTCCAGGCCCACCACGGCGGCGCAGCCGTACTTCCACCAGAAGTCGGTCACGCCGGCCTCGACGGCGATGCGCGGCAGCTTGGGCGGCAGCACGGCCTTCTTGTAGTCCAGGTCCTGGCGGTCGAACACGGTGGTCGAGGGCATGGAGACCACGCGCACCGGGATCTTCTTCTTGGCCAGCTCTTCCTGGGCGCGCAGCGCCAGCTGCACCTCGGAGCCGGTGGCGATGATGACCGCCTTGGCCGCCTTCTTCAGGCCGACCTCGCTGGGCTCGGACAGGATGTAGGCGCCGCGGGTGATCACGTCGGCGTCGGTCTTGGGCAGGTAGGGCAGGTTCTGGCGCGAGAGCAACAGCGCGCTGGGGCGGTGCTTGTTGGCCAGGGCGATCGTCCAGGCCACCGCGGTCTCGGTGGTGTCGGCCGGGCGCCAGACGTCCAGGCCGGGGATCAGGCGCAGGCTGGCGGCATGCTCCACCGACTGGTGGGTCGGGCCGTCCTCGCCCAGGCCGATGGAGTCGTGGGTGAAGACGTGGATGACGCGCTTCTTCATCAGCGCGGCCATGCGGATGGCGTTGCGGCTGTAGTCGCTGAAGGTCAGGAAGGTGCCGCCGTAGGGGATGTAGCCTCCGTGCAGGGCCACGCCGTTCATGATGGCGGCCATGCCGAACTCGCGCACGCCGTAGTTGATGTGGCGGCCAATCTGGCCGGCCTCGGTCTTGACCACGGCGCCGGCCTCGTCCACGCGGAAGGCGGGGGTGCTGGGGGTGTTGGTCAGGTTGGAGCCGGTCAGGTCGGCCGAGCCGCCCAGCAGCTCGGGCAGGCGGGCGGTGAAGTGGCCCAGGGCGATCTGGCTGGCCTTGCGGCTGGCCACGGTCTCGGCTTTGTCATGGGCGTCGCCCACGGCATCGACGGCGATCTCGGCGAAATCGGCCGGCAGCTCGCCCGCCATGCGGCGCACGAACTCGGCGGCCAGTTCCGGGAAGGCGGTCTCGTAGGCGGCAAAGCGCTGGTCCCAGGCGGCCTGCGCGGCGGCGCCAGCGGCGGTGGCGTCCCAGCCAGCCTTCACGTCCGCCGGGATGGTGAAGGGCTCGGCCGACCAGCCCAGGGCGGCGCGGGTCAGACCGATTTCCTCGGCGCCCAGGGGCTCGCCGTGGGCCTTGGCGGTGCCGGCACGGTTGGGCGAACCGTGGCCGATGGCGGTCTTGCAGACGATCAGTGTGGGCTGGTCGGCGCTCAGCTTGGCCTGGGCGATGGCAGCGTCCACCGCGTCGACGTCATGGCCGTCCACCGGGCCGATGACGTTCCAGCCGTAGGCGGCAAAGCGCTGGGCGGTGTTGTCCACGAACCAGGGCGCCACCTTGCCGTCGATCGAGATGCCGTTGTCGTCGTACAGCGCGATCAGCTTGTTCAGCTTCCAGGCGCCGGCCAGGGCACAGGCCTCGTGGCTGATGCCTTCCATCATGCAGCCGTCACCCAGGAAGACGTAGGTGTGGTGGTCGACGATGGTGTGGCCGTCACGGTTGAACTCGGCGGCCAGCAGCTTCTCGGCCAGCGCCATGCCCACGGCGTTGGTCACGCCCTGGCCCAGCGGGCCGGTGGTGGTTTCCACGCCCGGGGTCACGTCCACTTCCGGGTGGCCCGGGGTCTGGCTGTGCAACTGGCGGAAGGCCTTGAGCTGATCCATCGGCAGGTCGTAGCCGGTCAGGTGCAGCAGGGCGTAGATCAGCATCGACGCATGACCGTTGGACAGCACGAAGCGGTCACGGTCGGCCCAGTGCGGCGCGGCGGGGTTGTGCTTGAGGTGGCGGGTCCACAGGGCCTGGGCCATCTCGGCCATGCCCATGGGCGCGCCGGGGTGACCGGAGTTGGCCTGCTGGACGGCGTCCATGGCCAGGGCGCGGATCGCGTTGGCCAGGGCGGAGGAAGTCAGGGCGGTGCTGCTGGGGGTGTCGGAAGGCATGGGGAGGAGCTTCGGATCTTCTGTGATGGGAGAGCCCGTGGGCAGCGGGAGAGCCGCAGACGAGCCGGCCTGGCAGGGAACTGGGTATTTTAGCGACCGGCCGATAATGCGCGGCCATGCAGGGCCTGCACCTCACCGCCGACCTGGTCGGCTGCCCCTCCACACAGCCTCGGATGACCGATGCGGACGCGCTGCGCCAGACCTGTCTGGCGGCCGTTGCGGCAGCGGGCCTGCAGGCGGTGGGCGAGCTGTTCCACCGCTTCAACCCGCACCCGGCGGTGGCCGGCCCCGCGGGCGTCACCGGCGTCGTGCTGCTGGCCGAATCCCATCTGGCGGTGCACACCTGGCCCGAGCGCGGCGCGGTGACGCTGGATGTCTATGTCTGCAATCTGGGCGAGGACAACTCGGCCCGGGCCGAAGCCCTGCTCGGCGCCCTGCTGGACGCCTTCCAACCCACCCGGCAGACCCTCCAGCGTCTGCACCGGGGTGTCGAGACCGAACGATGAGCCTGCCCCCCGCGCCGCCCCGCGCCCTGATCCTGGCCGCCGGCCGCGGCGAACGCATGCGCCCGCTGACCGACACCACGCCCAAGCCGCTGCTGGCGGTGCGCGGCCAGCCGCTGATCGTGCACCACCTGGTGGCGCTGGCCGCCGCGGGCGTGCGCGAGGTGGTGATCAACACCGCCTGGCTGGAAGACCAGTTCCCCGCTGCCCTGGGCGACGGCGCGCGCTGGGGCCTGAAGATCCATTACTCGATGGAAGGCCGCGACCACGGCGGCGCGCTGGAGACGGCCGGCGGCATCGCCAAGGCCCTGCCCTGGCTGGCGCCACGGGGCGAGGAGGCCTTCTGGGTGGTGTCGGGCGATGTGTTCCTGCCCGGCTTTCCCTTCGCGGCGACCGATGCGGCCGCCTTCGCCGCCAGCCCGCACTGGGCCCGGCTGTGGCTGGTGCCCAATGCCCCGCACCACCCGGGCGGCGATTTCGGCATCGATGCCCAGGGGCTGGCCACGCGGGCAGCGGCCGACAAGCTCACTTGGGCGAGCGTGGGCCTGTTCAAGCCGGGCTTGTTCGCCGACGTCGCGCCCGGCACCCGGCTGGCCCTGCGGCCCAAGCTGGAAGCGGCACTGGACGCCGGCCGGCTGGCGGCCAGCCGCTGGGACGGCCCCTGGGCCGACGTGGGCACGGTGGAGCGCCTGAACGGGCTCAACAGCGGGGGCTGAGCCCCGCCTGATCCTGGCCTCCCGCCCTCAGCCCATCGCCTCGATGCGCGCCGCTGCCGCGCACACCCGCTTGAGCATGCCGGCCCGCACCTCGGCCACATGGCCGTGGAACACCACGGTTGCGGTACTTGCCGATCTCCAGCAACTCGTTGAAGAAGGGGCGCTCGACCTTCTCGTTCTGCAGCAGCGCATCGATCATCTGCCGGTACGAATAGCTCACGCGGGTGCTGGTGGCCCGCTGCGGCACATCGAGATCCCGGGTCTTCAGGAAGTCCCGGATCAGGCGCTCCAGGTGCAGGAAGGCCTCCAGAAACTCGCCGGCCGGCCGGGTGTGGCCCGAGCCGCCGGGCACATTGGCGTCCTCCTGGTCCAGCACCTCGGCCGCCGCCTTCTGGTACTTCTTGGGATCGATGATGGTGACCACGAAGGCCAGCCCGGAGCTGACCGCGGCCAGGTCCACCCCGCCCCCCAGCCACTGCAGCCAGGCCGACACCGGATGCTCGGCCCGGTTCAGGTAGACGATGACCAGGCTGAGCACGATGGCCATGCCGGTGAGCCAGGCCAGCCAGGTCAGCCGACGGCGGTACTGGCTGCGCAGCGAGGCATGGATGTCCTCCAGCGAGTCGTCCTTCTCGCGCACCGCATCCATCAGCGAGAGCACCAGGGCGTAGCCGGTCAGCAGCAGCGCCACGAAGGCCGAGACACTTTGGGCCGCCGCGCTGAAGGTCCAGAAGATGTAGTCGGTGTTCATCGCGTGGGGGAGGGGAAGGTCAGGGCCGGCCCGGGCTCAGCCCGCCGACACGGACCGGAATCCTCCGCGCCCGTCGTCTGACGCAACCTGCCCGATGAAGCCCACGCCACCGACCCCCAGGGCCTTGATCGCATACATGGCCCGGTCGGCATGGGCCAGCAGTTCGCTGGCACTTTGCCCGTCCTCGGGGAAATTGCTCACGCCGATGCTGGCGTCCACGCTCAGTGCCAGACCGGCCACCTGCACCGGCTCGCGCAGGGCCCCCAGCAGCTTGTGGGCCACCACGCTGGCGCGGGCACTGTCCACCGCATCGCCCAGCAGCACCACGAATTCGTCGCCGCCCAGGCGGGCCACGGTGTCGAGCTCGCGCACCTGGCCCTGCAGCCGCTGCGCGAGGAAGCGAAGCACCTCGTCGCCGGCCGAGTGGCCATGTTTGTCGTTGACGATCTTGAAATCGTCCAGGTCGATGAACAGCAAATAGACCCGGCGCCCATGCCGGCGGGCCTGGGCCAGGGCCTGCTCCAGCCGGTCCATGAACAGGCGGCGGTTGGCCAGGCCGGTCAGGCTGTCATGCTGGGACAGATGGGCCAGCTCATCCTGCTTGTGGCGCAGCTCGCCCAGTTGCCGCTGCACCTGGGCCTGCAGCTCGTACAGGCTGCGCGCCAGCGAGCCCAGCTCGTCGGCCCGGCGCAGCGGCAGGTCCTTCATCTCGTGGCCATCGGCAAAGCCGCGCGCCGACGCCGCCATGGCATTGAGCGGCCGGGTCAGCGCCCGGCCCAGCAGCAAGGCGCCCAGCAGGGCCACCAGGCTGGTGCCGCCGACGATGCGCAACAGCGCCCAGCCCATGGCGGAGGACTGCGCCAGGGCCACCGACTCCGCCTCGGACAGGCCCAGCACCAGGCGGTCGCCGTTGTCCGGGGAATCGATGTTCTGCGCCACGAAGGCCGCGATCTGCGCCGGGCGCTCGCCTTCCGGCGCATCGATCACGGCGTTCGTCCGTTCCCCGCTGAGCAGCGGCGCCACCGGGGCGAACTCGTCCTGCAGCAGGGCCCGCTGGCCCCGGTCGAAGGCGAAGGCCCGCTTGGCATCGGGATGGATGAGGATGTCGCCGGCCCCGTTGGCCAGGTAGAGCTGGTAGTCCTCCGGCAGGTCGGCCGCCAGCAGGCGGAACAGGCCGTTGAGGTCCACATTGACCACCACCACCCCCAGCGCAGGCCCCACATGCTCGCGCACCGGGATGGCCATCTGCAGCATCGGCAGGCCGGGACCGGCGCCGGCGCTGGTCTCGTGGTTGATGGAGATGCGCGACAGGTAGAAGGCCCCATCCTGCAGCGCCAGGGCGTCGGCCACATAGGGGAAGTGGCCCTTCTCTTCCAGATCGGCGCCGCTGACCCGCTGGGGCACGCTGCCCACCCGGTCCACCCGCACGCGCTCCAGGCCATGCCGGTCGGCGGCAATGACCCGCAGCTGCAGATAGGAGGGGTTGGCGTCCAGCAGGCCAGCAAACAGCACCGCCAGACGGTCGGCGTCCTCGGGGTGGTCGTGCTCCAGCAGTTGCCGGGTGGCCGGCAGGCGGGCGATGACCTGCAGATTGCGCTCGATGGACTCGAGGTTGAGCGTGATCCGGCGGGCCAGCACCTGGGTCGAGGTGAGCAGCTCGTTGTGGACCGACTGGCGCTCCAGGCGGCAGCTGGCATCCCAGGCGTAATAGCCGGTCAGGCCGGCGGCGCCGCAGCCCAGCACGGCCATCCACAGGGTCAGGCGGGTGGCGATGCCCAGCTTCATGAGCTCAGCACCTTGGCCGCCGAATCCCCCGAGACGATGCGCCGCCACAGGCGGTTGCGGCGCTCGTCGTCCTCCACCGGCTGCAGCCACACCAGCGGGATGGTGTCCGCGGGGGCATCGCCGTCGGCCGTCGTGGCGCCCAGGCCCTGGCGCTGACGCAGCGCGGTGGAGGCCTGGGTCGAGAGCAGGTGGTTGATCCAAGCGTGCGCCAGCGCCGGGTTGAGCGCATGGCGGGTCATCGCCCAGCAGTCCAGCCAGGCCAGGGCCCCTTCGCGCGGCAGGGCGTAGCGCACATCCAGCCCCGCCTGGCGCAGCGGCTGGAACTGCTGCCGACCATAATTGGCCAGCATCAGCCAGCTGCCGCGGCGCCGGTACAGATCCAGCGACTCTTCCGGCAGGGTGTAGAAGCCGCTGACATTGCGGCGCAGCGCCACCAGGCTCTCGACCAGCCGCGGCCACTGCGCCTGCGGAATGTGGAAAGGCGAGGGCAGGCCCAGCTTTTGCGCCGCCAGCGAGAAGGCGTGCGTGCCGCCGTCGTAGGCGAGCACCCGCCCCTGCAGGCGAGGGTCCCACAGCGCGGCGATGGAAGTCGGCGGCGTGGCGAAATGGTCGGGGTGGTAGATCAGCCCCATCTCGCTCCAGGCGTAGGGGATGGCGTAGCTCTTGTCCTCATGCACCAGCCCGGGAATGCCCTTGAGGTCCTGGAAGCGGGCCAGTTGCCGCGCGCGCGCCGGCAGCGCCCCCAGGTCCAGCGGCTGAACCGCCCCGAGCTGGATGTAGCGTTGCAGTTCCGCCGTGTTGACGGCCACCACATCGAAATTGGCCCCCGGCCCAGGCTGCATGTGGTGCCACAGCGCCTGGTCGGTGTCGACCACGGTCAGCTCCACCCGGGCATCCTGCTGCTGCTCGAAGCTGCGCACCAGGTCCGCATCGGCATAACCCGGCCAGGCCAGCACGCGCAGGCTGCGGCGATCGGCCGCACAGGCCGGGCCCGCCGCGCTCAGGCTGACGCAGGACAGCACGGCGCGGCCCAGGTCGCGCCGACGCCACCCCCCTGCCGATGCAGCCACCTGCTCGTCATGAACCACGGTCGAATCCGACATCTCATCCTGTCGCGCTTTGTCCATCGGCTCAGGCCGCGGCCATCCGGCCGCGCCTGCCCCCGGGTTCCGCATCGTAACGGCAGCCTTTCGCCGCCTGCCGTGTGAATTGTTCCCGGACGCTGTTGCTCAGAAACCACTTGAGAGACTCGATTGTCCAGCCAGCTGCCCCAGGGTAAAAGCCTCTTCGAACACCGAGTAAGCGGCCAATTCCGCGTGAGCGAAGCGCAGCCGGCCCCGCCTGGCGCGCAGCGCGGCCAGGGCGGCCGAACCCCGTGTGCCCGGCGCGGGAATGCGCATGGCGTGGCCATGGCGCATCAGATCGGCCGCCCGCAGGCGGCGCGGCAGGTCCGGGTGGAGGGGCGCCAGATCGGCCAGCACCCGCTGCAGCCAGAACGCTGCCGGCTGGTCGCGCAGGGCCGGGCGATCGGTCTCGGCCAGCGCGTGGTAGACCGTCCACACCGGCGGCACCGGTCGCGGGTCCAGGCGCTGGTGGGTGGCGTCCACATAGCCCAGGCAGCGGGTGCTGCCGGCCGGGGCATAGCCCACGTTGTCCCAGGCCGGCGGAAAGCCCGGGCGGGCCAGCGGCGCTTCGTCCAGCGCCAGGTTGCTGACCAACCAGGGCGCGTAGCGGGCCCCGGCCACCGCGGCCCCCAGGGCCGGCGGCGGGTTCACCAGCAGCCGGGCGGCGATGAACAGCGGCAGGGCCAGCACCGCCTGCGGCGCCTGCCAGGCCTCGACCCGGCCGGCCGCCTCGTTCCAGACGGTGGCCGTGACGCCCTGCCGCCCCTCCTCCACCGCCAGCACAGTCTGGCCGGTGTGCAGGCGCTCACTCAGCGGCTGGGCCAGGCGTTGTGTGAGCCAGCCATTGCCTTCGGGCCAGGTGAACAGGCCCGGATCGGCCTCGGCCGGCTCGCCCGGGGCGTCGAAACCATGCCGGCTGGCGAAGTAATGCAGGCCGGCCCAGGCCGAGACCGTGTCCAGCCCGGCGCCGTAATCGTCGCGGCAGGCGTAGTCCAGGTAGGCCCGCAGGCGGGCGTCGTCCAGGCCCTCGGCGGCCAGCCAGGCGGCAAAGGTCTGGCCGTCCAGCGCGGCGTGCGCCGGCGTCCAGGGGGCGCGCCAGGTCGGCAAGGCAAAGCCCAGGCGGCGGACCTCGGCCACCCGCCGGGCAAAGCGGCGGTACTGGTCCAGGGTGGCGGGCCGGCCGGCCGCTGAAGGCAGTTGCCCCTCCTGCCAGGCACCGTCGATGAACAGGCGCTCCTGCGGCGCATGGCAGAGATAGCGCTCGTCGGGCCGGCTGGCACCGCGCAGGCCATCCCACTGCAGCAGGCCGATCTCGTGCAGCCACTCGCCCACCTCGTGGGCGGTGGGGCCGGGCACCGGCAGGTAGTGGGCGCCCAGCGGGCAGCCCTGCCCGGCCAGTTGGTGGCTGCGGGCGTTGCCGCCCACGGTGTCCTCCAGTTCCAGCAACTGCGCATCGTCCACCCCGGCCCGCACCAGGGCCCGCAGGGCCGACAGGCCCGCCACCCCGCCGCCCAGCACCAGGGCGCCGGCCCGGCGGGTGAGGGCCGGGGCCGGCCAGCCGCCGGCCTTGCGCTCGCGCAGGCGGTGGCCACGGTCCAGCCGGGCGCCGACCCAGCGCACAGGCAGGTCGGGGGGCAATTCGGTCGAGGCGTGCGGCGCACAACCCGGCAGGGCCCCGCCGGCGGCCAGCGCCAGGCTGCCGCCCAGCCAGCGGCGGCGGGTCGGGCCGTTCATCGCGGCGCCACCCTCACGGCTGATGCACCTGGCCCCACTCCTCCTCGAAGGTGTGGACCAGGCCCTGGGTGGACAGGCGGTTGGGCTCGGCCGGCACCCGGGCCATGTCGGGCGGGAAGTCGAACAGCGTGGGCAGGCCCGACAGGGTCAGGAAGCGCAGGCCCGGCGGCAGCGCGGCCGGCGGATGCCAGGGCCGGTGGCTGGCCAGGATGAAGCCCCATTCGCCGAAGCTGGGCACGTCGGCATGGTAGGGGGTGGTGCTCAGGCCCACCGCCTCCAGCGTGGCCGCCACCGTCCAGAAGCTCTTGCGCGCCACCAGCGGCGAGGTGGTCTGCACCACCGCATAGCCATCGGCCGCCAGGTGCTGGTCCACCAGGGTGTAGAAGGTGGTGGTGTAGAGCTTGCCCAGCGCGAAGTTGGTCGGGTCGGGGAAGTCGATGACGATGACGTCGTAGACGTCTTCGGGCCGGTCGTGGGCGGCCAGCCAGCCGAAGGCATCTTCGTTGACGACCTTCAAGCGCGGGTCGGTGAGCGAGCGCTGGTTGAGCGCCGTCAGCAGCGGCTGGGTGGCGAAGAGCCGCGTCATCTGCGGGTCCAGCTCCACCAGGGTCACCTGCTGCACCGAGGGGTACTTCAGGATCTCGCGCGCGGCCATGCCGTCGCCCCCGCCCAGCACCAGCACCTTCCTGGGCGCGCCCTGGGCCGCCATGGCCGGGTGCACCAGGGCCTCGTGGTAGCGGTACTCGTCGCGCGAGTGGAACTGCAGATTGCCGTTGAGGAACAGGCGGATGCCCGCCCGGCTGCGGGTGACGACCACGCGCTGGTAAGCGCTGGTCTCGCGCAGCAGGATGGTCTCGCCGTAGAAGCGGTCCTCGGCCCAGGTGGTCAGGCGCTCGGCGCCGGCCAGGCCGGCCAGCAGGGCCACGACCACCGCGGCGCAGGCCAGCGCATGGGCCCGCCAATGGCGCAGGCTGCGGCGGAACAGCCACAGCGCCCAGACCGCCACGCCCGCGTTGAGCAGGCCGAAGAAGAAGCCGGTGCGGATCAGCCCCAGGTGCGGCACCAGCAGCAGCGGAAAGGCCAGCGCCACCACCAGCGCGCCCAGGTAGTCGAAGGTGAGCACCTGCGAGACCAGGTCCTTCAGGCCGTAGCGGGCCTGGAAGTGGCGCTTGAGGATGCGCATGACCAGCGGGATCTCCAGCCCCACCAGCACGCCCACCAGGACCACCAGCGCGTAAAGCAGCACCAGGAAGGGGGCCTGTGCCGCCACCGGCAGGCTGGAGTGGGCGGTGAACAGGGCCGCCGGCAGCGTGCCGCCCACCACGCCCACCAGCAACTCGATGCGCAGGAACTGCGCCACCAGCTGCCGGTCGATGAAGCGCGAGAGCCAGGAGCCCACCCCCATGGCCGCCAGGTAGGCGCCGATGATGGTGGAGAACTGCAGCACCGAGTCGCCCAGCAGGTAGCTGGCCAGCGCACCGGCGCTCAGCTCATAGACCAGGCCGCAGGCGGCGATGACGAAGACCGAGGCCAGCAGCAACACCTCGGCGGCCGAGACGGTGCCGGCCCCCTCATCTGAGCCGGGGGCGCCGGAAGGGTCCTGGGGAACAGAAACGGTCATCCGTGGATGGCGGCGGCCACGATCTGGCCGATGGCGATGAACATGCCGGCCACCACGATGCCCAGCGCCACGTTCTTGTGCTCGACGATCTCCTCCCAGAGCTTGTAGGGCGTGATCTTGTCGATCACCGCGAAGCTCACCCACAGCAGCACCACGCCCAAGAGCGCGTACAGCATCGAGCCCAGCACCACGTCGGGGTGCAGCCAGTCCCAGGTCATGATCATCGTTCCATCCTCCGCGAAAGCCGGTGCGCGGCACTCACTTGTGCCCGCCCCCGCCGGTTGAGAAGCCGCCGAACGAGCCGCCGCCCGTGCCGGAGCTGAAGCCACCCGAGCGCTGCTGGCGCGCCAGGCACTGCTGGTACTCGGTGCTGGCCTCGCCGAAGGTGGCCCGCTCATCCTGGCAGGCCGCCTTGCCGTCGCAGCGGCTCAGCAGCAGCATGACGACGATCACCACGATCAGGATGATCACCCCCTGGCTGAGCCCGACGCTGCGGCCGGCCAGCGGGGCGGCGTCGCGCCGCAGCGCCGCCGCGGCCGTGCCACTCAGGCCGAAGGCGATCTGCACCGCGCCCGCCTCCAGCGTGCGGCCCAGCGACCAGACCACCTCGCGGCCGGTCTCCTCGCGCGAGAGCACCGCGCCGCCCGGGCCGTCGTAATCGGTGACGGTGGCGCGTTCATCACGCTGCACCCGCCAGTAGAACTCGCCCTGCACCCAGGTGACCTTGGCGTCGTAACGCCAGCGCTGGCGAAACACCCGGCCCTCCACCGTGGCCTGCTCGCCGCGCACCACCGGCACGCCCGTCATCGGCCGCACCCAGCTCCAGCCGTCCTCGGCATCGACCAAGAAGGCGAAGCCCGCGGTGCGGTGGTAGAGCAGGTACTCGCGCCAGAAGGTCTGCTCGTCGTCGCTGCCCGGCGCGGGCAGGTCGCAGCGCTCCTGGTAGCCCACCACCTGCCAGTCCAGCGGCCCTTGCGTGCCCAGCGCCAGCCGGCCGGTGCGGCCCAGCGGGATCTGCGGCTCCAGCCCGCCCACGCCGCTGTTGGCCTGGGCATAGCAAGCCAGATCGGCCCCCAGGCCCTGGGAGATGTCCACCACCGCATGGCACTGCTCGCAGGTCAGGCTTTGCGTGCTGGCCAGCGTGGGCGCCATGGCGGCACCGCAGCTGGGGCAGGCGAAGCCGCGGCCGGTCACCGTCTTATCGCTGCTCTCCTTCAGCCCCTGCAGCGCCAGGTCGGCCAGCGCCACGCTGCGGCCGATGGCCCATTGCAGCGGCGTGCCGTCGGCATCGTCCAGCGTGCCCACCTCGCCGCGCTCGTTGCGCAGGTCCACCACGGTGAAGCTGCCCTGCAGCTTCGGCGGCCGGGGCAGCTCGCCCTGGGCGGCGATCAACGAGGCCGTCTGCACCGAGGCCACGCTCCAGGCCCGGCCGTCCACCAGCACCCGCTGGCCGGCGAACCAGCCGTCCAGCGCCGGGGGCTCGGCCAGCGGCGGCTGGTCGAAGCTCAGCACGTAGGCGCCGTTGTCCTCGCTCAGCCAGGCCGGGCGCGGCAGCGCATCGGCCCCGGCATCGAACAGCAGGTGCCACTCGTTCCAGGTGCCTTCGGGGTAGCGGTACTGCAGCCGGCCCACCAGCGTGAAGCCCACGCCCTGGTGGCGGCCACTGGCGCCCAGCTGCAGTGGGCTGTGGTCGTCGAAGAGCTCGGCGCTGACGCCGATGCGGCGCAGGGCCTCGCCCTCGCGCACCAGGGTGCTGCAGCAGAAGCTGCAGACGGCGCTGGCCGAGGCCGCCGAAGCGAACTCGACCGGCGCCCCGCAATTGGGGCACAGCGCGCGCCAGGCCCGCTGGGGCCGCGGCGTGGAAGACGGCTCGGTCACGCGAACAACAGCGGCGTGCTCAGACCAGCTTCTTCAGCAGCTCGGCCTTCTTGGCGGCGAACTCCTCGTCGGTGAGGATGCCCTTGGCCTTGAGCTCGCCCAGCTTCTCCAGCGTGGCCATGATCTCGTCGGGCTGGATCCCAACGGCCCCGGCAGCGGCGGTCGCCGTGCCGCCCAGGCCCTGCCCAAGCTGCTGCGCCAGCACCTGGCCCAGCGCCACGCCGGCCCCCAGGCCCATGGCGTCGCCGGCGATGCCACCGCCCTGGCCCACGCCCTCGGCCAGCTTGGGAATGGCCTGGGCCGTCTGGTACTGCATGAACTGGCCCATGTTCTGGCCCACCATGCCCATGCCGATCTTCTGGTCCAGGATCTTCTGCAGTTCCTCGGGCAGCGAGACGTTCTGCACGGTCACGCCCTCGAGCTTCAGGCCCAGGGCCTCGAAGGCCGGCGCGGTGGCCTGCTGCAGCTGCTGGGCGAACGCGACCTGGTTGGCCGCCAGGTCCAGGAAGGGCACGCCGCTCTGCGCCACCGCGTCGCTGATGTGCTGCAGCATCAGGCCGCGCAGCTGGCCGTCCAGGTCGGCCGCGGTGTAGCGCTCGCGCGTGCCGGAGATCTCGGTGTGGAAGCGCCTGGGGTCGATGATGCGGTAGCTGTAATTGCCGAAGGCGCGCAGCCGCACCGCACCGAAGTCCTTGTCGCGCAGGGTGACCGGCTGGCTGGTGCCCCAGCGCTGGTCGATCTGCTGGCGGGTGCTGAAGAAGTAGACGTCGCTCTTGAAGGGCGACTGGAACAGCTTGTCCCAGTTCTTCAGGTTGGTCAGCAGCGGCAGGGTCTGGGTGGTCAGCGTGTGGCGGCCCGGGCCGAACACATCGGCCACCTGGCCTTCGTTGACGAACACGGCCATCTGGCTCTCGCGCACCGTCAGCGAGCCGCCGTACTGGATTTCATGGTCGGCCATGGGGTAGCGCCAGGCCAGGGTGCCGTCGCCCTCCTCGGTCCACTCGATGACGTCGATGAACTGTTTCTTGATGAAATCCATCAGGCCCATGCTTGGCTCCCAGGCATCCACCGGCCCCTCGCCGGCGCGGCGAATAATACGCGTCGGGGCCGGAGCGTCCAGCCCCCCGTTTTGACGAAGCTGCCCATGGACACCCCCACCTCTGCCACCCCGGCCCTGCGCCCACCGCGCCTGGCCGTCATCGGCGCCGGCCCGGCCGGCCTGGCCCTGGCCCTGCTGGCCGCACGTGAATGGCCCGAGGCCGCCGTCACCGTCTTCGATGCGCGCCCGGCCGACAAGGATGTCTCGGCCGACCCGCGCACCCTGGCCCTGTCGCTGGGCAGCGTGCAGCTGCTGCAACGCCTGAAGGCCTGGCCCGAGGGCGTGGCCCAGCCCATCACCCAGGTGCATGTCTCGCAGGTGCCGCCCACCTTCAACGGGGTCTTCGGCCGCCAACTGCCGCAGGCCGAGGTGCGCATCAGCGCGCAGGAGCAGGCCGTGCCCATGCTGGGCGCGGTGCTGTCCTATGGCCAGGTGGTGGCGCCGCTGCAGGCCGCCTGGGTGGCCGCCTGCGCCGCCCAGCCGGGCCGCTGTGCCATGCGCTTCGGCACGCCGGTCGCCGGCCTGAAAAACCTGCCGGACCACGGCGGCGTCGAGGTGGATGCCGGCATCGTCGAGACCTTCGACCTGGCGGTGGTGGCCGAGGGCGGCGTCTTCGCCGAGCAGGCCCGCAAGGCCGTGGTGCGCGACTACCACCAGAACGCCTGGGTGGGCCCGGTGACGCTGGACCACGACATGCCGCCGGGCCTGGCCATGGAGCGCTTCACCCGCCACGGGCCGCTGGCCCTGCTGCCGCTCAAGCCCGCGGCCGATGGCACGCGCCGCGCCTCCCTGGTGTGGTGCGTGCCCAGCCAGGACGACCCGGTGGCCACGCTGGACGACACCCAGCGCCTGACGGTGATCAACAGCCTGCTGCCCAGCGCCGTGGGCCGACTGACCGGCCTGGGCCCGCTCAAATGCTTCGCCCTGGGCCTGAATGCCGAGCGCACCCTGGTGCAAGGCCGGCAGGTGCGCATCGGCAACGCCGCCCAGACCCTGCACCCCGTGGCCGGCCAGGGCCTGAACCTGGGCCTGCGCGACGCCTTCGCGCTGGTGCAGGCGCTGCGCCATGCGAAGGATGTGGATGCTGCGCTGCGCCGCATCGAATGGCAGCGCGCGCCGGACCGCTGGAGCATGATCGCCGCGACCGACTTCCTGGCCCGCAGCTTCACCTGGCACTGGCCCGGCCTGGGCGCCCTGCGCGGCCTGGGCCTGGCCGCCCTGCAGGCCCTGCCACCCGCGCGCCATGCGCTGGCGCGGCAGATGATGTACGGGCGGCGGTGACCCCGCCCGGTCCTCAAGAGAGGGTCAATCCAGCCGGAACATCAGCCGCAGCCAGCTCGTCGTGCCCTCGGGCCGGTTGCGCACATGGAACTCCGGCAGCACCTTGAGTTCGGCGGCGAACTCGCCGTCCTCGGACTGGTAGCCCACCGAGGGGCCCAGAGCGAAGGTCTGCGCCTTGTTGCCATCGGCGGCCACGTCGGGGCCGGTGTCCTTGGTGAACTGCTTGACCGCGTAGCCTTGCAGGCCGACGCGCCACAGGTCGTTGTAGCGGTACAGCAGCGAGTAGTCGGCGTGCAGGTACTGGCCCGAGCGCACATGGGTGGCCGTGTTCACGCCGTTGAAGGAGTAGGTCATGCGGGTGCCGAACTCCAGGCCGTTGTCCCAGGCGCGTCCGTAGACGAGACCCGGGCGCCAGGTCCAGAAGTGGCCCGCGCCGGCATTGACCACGTTGCGGGCGTTGTAGTCGCCGGTGGGGACCACGAAGGCGGCCATCAACACCACGCGCGAGCTGTCGTCCTGGAAATCGACGAAGGGGGCGATTTCCATGTCGCCCTGGGCGGTGGTGCTGTCCGAGGCGGCCGCGGCCGCTGCATTGAGCTGGGCCTGCACGGCGGGCTTCATCGCGTCCGGGAAGCCGGTGGGGAACCGCCCCGTCAGCGTGGTGTGGGCCGACAGGTCGATCAGCGGCAACGTGGCCGACACGCCCAGGCGTCCTTCGCCCCAGTAGGTCTCGCTGATGTAGGTCAACCGGGGCACCACCACATCGGCCTCGATGGCCCCGCCGCGCACCGCCTCGACCCCGTTGCCCACATCGATGGCCTGGGCATGGCCTGAGCCGTCCTGGAAACGGGTGGCCTCGTAGTGCTGGTACCAGAGCTGGCCATACAGGCCGGGGTTCTGGGGCACCGTCATCTCCTGGCCGGGCGCACCGAGCAGCGCGCGCAGCTGCTGGCCTTCGGTGGCATGGGCAGCGCCAG
>NZ_BADL01000001.1 GCF_000333615.1 Ideonella sp. B508-1
GTGGGGGTGAACAGGCTCCAGGTCTTGTTGAGCTTGTCGTTGACCACCAGATTGGCCTGGTTGGCCTCGCGAAAGCGGGTGGCTTCGCGCTTTTCCTGGG